>CAYWMR010000255.1:0-7252 GCA_964458965.1 uncultured Occallatibacter sp.
CAGGTCTTTACATCGTGTTCAGTCACGTATTCAGCGCCTCCCTCTGTGTCATCCACCGTTGCAACGTATATTGTGGCGACGGCAGGCTATTCATCCTCACGAATCGCCTCTGAAATCCTGCTGAACAGTGCCGGCATCTCCAGCAATCCCGCCACCCACCAGGCTCAATCGGCGATGCCGGCCCTGCTGGGCAGCTCCGGCGGGATGAACAATGACTACGACTCCCACGGCAACCACGTCGCGGATTGTTGCGGTGGCACGCTTGGCTCCCTGATTCAGGACACCGGCAATCATCAGTATCTGCTGAGCAATAATCATGTCCTGGCTCGCAGCGACCATGCCAGTCAAGGCGATGCAATCGTCCAGCCCGGGCTGATCGACAACAATTGCGTCCCCAATGGCGATGGCCCCGGAACCACCCCTGTGGCCTCGCTCACGGGCTGGCTCCCACTCAGTTCCAGCGCCACCAACGCCGACGCGGCCATAGCCCAAGTCGAGTCCGGGACGGTGAACCCTTCGGGCAGCATTTTGGAGCTTGGCGCACGCCAGGCTGACGGCACACTGGGGGCCGCGCCTCCCGGTATCTCTTCCACCGGCGGCAAGGGCGAAGCGGCATCTCTCGATCTGACGGTCGCCAAAAGCGGTCGAACCACCGGGCTGACTTGCGCCGGGGTCTCTGCTCTCGGGCTGGATGTGACGGTCGATTACTATCTGGATTGCGCCGAAACCAGGCCCTACCTGACCAAGACCTTCACCAACCAGCTGGCCATCAGCGGCAACGCATTTACCGACGCGGGCGACTCAGGTTCGCTGGTCGTCGACATCACCAATGCCGAGCCCGTAGGCCTCTACTTCACCGGCGGAACGGATGCGTCAGGCGTCAGCCAGGGCGTTGCCAGCCCCGCGCCCGACGTGCTGGCTGAACTTGACTCGCAGGTGGGCGCACAGGCTGGCGGCGGGACCAACTACACTTTTGTGGGCGCCGCCGACCATCCCGTAACCTGCCTGAACTATGGAGACAATACGATTGCCGCGGCGCAGGCACGCACGCTATCCGACGAAGAGACCGCCCGCACCCAGCAGGCTCTGGGGCAGGCACGCCAACTGGTCAATCCGTCCGCGGGACTTCTGGGTGTCGCCGCAGGCAAGAGCATCGATGATCCCGGCGAGGGCGCGGTAATTCTGTACGTGGACGAAAACGTGCCCGTCAGCGCGCCGGCCACCGTGGAGGGAGTGCGCACTCTCGTGATTCCCACCAACGCCCACGCTGTGGTCTTTGGTTCCGCGCCACAGACGCCTCTGGAAACCCGTTCCGCCTCCGGGATTTCAGCGCTTGCGCCGGCATTGCTCAACCAGGCTTTAGCCATCAAACAGCAGGTCGCTCACAACATCATGAAAAACAATCCCGCCTTCTTCGGCATCGGCGTCGGCCAAAGTCTCGACAACCCGAAAGAAGCGGCTCTGTTGATTTATGTGGACCGCAAGCGTGTTCCGGCCGACCTGCCGCAGATCGTAAATGGCCTGCGGACGCGCTACATCGTAATGGACCGGATGCACGTTACGCGCTCCTACGCCTCCCGGGTCCAATCCAGATCACGCTGCTTGTCCCATCCGGCCGCAAAGCACAGTTTCGACCCTCTTAGCGTTTCCTTGCCGCGGAGTTTGGGGCTGAACTGAGCAGCATCTCGATCAGTGAATGTCTGAATGAACACCAGAGCAACAAAGAAGCGAGACAGATTTCCCCGCCTCGCTCCCCGACTTCCGTCCTCGATTGAATGCCGCAGTTGAAGCCTACTGCACCGGCCGAGCCTTCCCGTTTTGCAGGCTTGCCGCAATCATGGTCCTTACTTTCTGGTCGGCCTCTCTCGCTTTTCTTCCCTGCTCCTCGCCAAGGCGACCTTGTTCTTCACCCAGTCGGCCCTGCTGCTCGCCCAGTCTGCCCTGTAATTCCCCAAGCCTGCCTTGCTCCTCGCCTATCTTGCCCTGCAAGTCTCCTAATCTGCCCTGAATATCGCCAATTTTCCCCTCGATCTCTGCCAGTTCCTCCTGGCTCACGGTGCTTCCCTTTTTGGCATCGAGCTTGGCTACTGCCGCATTCAGTTCGGCCATCTCTTTGGAGATATCGGGCGTGGGGACTCTGGCCTGCTCTTGTTGATGGCCAAGCTTCTCCTGCTGCTTTCCCAACTCTTCCTCCTGGCGGCCAAGCTCCTCCTGCCTTCGGCCAAGCTCGTCCATCGGCTTATACATTGCTTCAATCTGCGTCGTAATCGCCGGATCGTCGATGAAATAAGTCTTGCCTTCGTGCGTGAACCAAAGGAACTTTCCGCTGGTCAGCTTGCGCACCTTGTTGATGGAGTCCCGGGAGCTGTTGTGCCAATCGCCGGAGAAGGTGACCTTGTCGCTCGGATCGGTAACCAAGGCCCAAGTGTCTCCATTTGAGGAATAGGAATATCCGTAGCTCCGATACCTACCGGGTGTACGGCCGTCTGAGCTCGTATTGGTGCTCGTGTTGTCTTGCCCGCTCGCAATCATCGCGGCATGTTCGTCGGCTGAGTCGTGAATTTCCCCGTAAACGGATGGTGGAGGCGGAATTGGAGGCGCAACCGGCGCGCCCTCGGGAATCACGGTCGAGCCCGGTCCGACAGGAGGCGGTGGCGGCGGCAGCATATCTGTGCTGGCGGGCGCGGGCGGCGCGGGAGGAACCGGCCTGGCCACGCTGGCTGCGTCCGGCGCCTGATCGGGATTCGAGATGCCGGCATAGGGTGATCCGGAGAGTGCCGGAGGGGGCGGCGGAGGCTGTTGGGGCACCTGCCCTGCTGCCTCCACGCGGATCAACGCTGTCCCGGCAAATACAGCCACTGGAACCAGCAACACGGCAAGCAAAATCCGTCTCCTGTTGGCGCCAAATGCCTGGTGGAAGATCGTATCGTTCAACAACCGTTCAATGCGATGCGAGAGATTGTTTGTGCTGGCCATGGCTACTCCTAATAGGGTTGGGCGCGGCATCGCCGCGAATTCAAGCAGAACCTGGGCGTAAGAGGCGCGGCTGGCGGCCTGGTCCAGGGCGGCGCGGTCGCTGATGGCCTCGCCAAGATCCGACAATTTGTGCTTCAGCCACCATCCCAGCGGGCTGAACCAGAAAATCGCGGTATAGAATCCCGCAATCATTTGCAGATAAAAATCACCTTGCCGAATATGCGATCGCTCATGCGCCAATACGATACGCAACTTCTCGCGGTCCCAATCCAGACAGTCCGCCGGCAAAAGCACTCCTGAGCCAATGGTCACCGGCGAGGAAATGGCAAAACTGAAACGCATGCGCAGACCGTGGCCAGGATCTGTTTCCGGATCAAGTCCATGCTCCGCCTCAAATCGCTCAGACTGAATCCAAAGCTTTAGCGCCATCGTCAGACCGTAGATCATTCTCAACAGCAGCATTGCGCTGACGGCAAAATAAAGGAGTCCGACAAGCATTTCGGGCTTGAGCAGCGCCATCGGAATTGGCCCGCCCGCACTCCCGCCTGCGGCTCGGTCACTTTGGAGCGATCCTACGGCAGGTGGAAGCGAAGTGGCAGCGTTCAATGCGCTGGTCTTGAAGTTTTCGCTGTGGGATCGGGCTTTCGTACTTGCTACAGGCTTCGATTCGGCCTTGAAAGTATCTCTCGGAGCGGCCATTTCGCCGCTGGCAGACGGCTTGAGCGCTGCCGCTTGAGTCGGCTGCGCCTGGCTTCTAATTTGTAACCAGGATGCCGGAACGCGGAGGCTCATCGAAGCGGGCAGCCACTGCCAGCGCATCGCCAACGGCATCGACACCGCGGCGGTTAGAACGAGTACCCATGCAGCCTTCTGCGCCAGCACATTGCTCACTCGCAAGCAGCGCAAGCCGGCCCAAACCGTCAGCGCCACCAGCATCGCCCTCAAACCGGCCTCAATCAATACGGGAATCATGGCTTCCCCTCCCTTGCTTTGCTCTGGCTCTTAGCTTTGGCGGCGCTCAGTTGCGCTGCAGCGATTCGTTCCGCAAGCCGCTGCAACTCTGCTTGATCCAGCACCTTCGAGTCCACCATCCCCACCAGCAACGCCTCCACCGATCCCTCGCAGAACCAGTCCACAATGCGTTTAACAGCACGACTGGCAACGCGTTGCCGCGTCTCCGCCGGGCGATAGACAAACGTGCGGTTTTCGATTGCGTGCTTGAGGTAGCCCTTCTCTTCCAGACGCCTCAAGACGGTGCGAATGGTCGAGTCCTTCAGCGGCCGGCCCAGTTCTTCGCGCACCTGTTCCGCGGTGATAGGAACGCTGCGCCACACGATCGAGAGCACGCTCCGCTCCAGTTCGCCCAACTCGGATGGATCGTGACCTGTTTTAGTGTTACGCGTCATAGTGTTACTGACTGTAACACATAAGATCCGTTAGCACGCAAGAGCTTTTTTAGAAGAATTTTGTCTAAGGGCCTGTCTGTAAATTGTCTGCTGCGATAGAGCAGTCTCCAGATGATCTCACCTGGCTGGGTTCACGCAAGCAGGACCGCGCGTGGGCCGGGAGGCCCACGCGACAGCCGACCGGGAGGTCGGCGCTACTTATTTACAGGTAGGTTCTAAATCGCAGCCGCGGATGCGACCGTCTGCTTGCCGGCCGCCGTCAGATTTTGATCGTCCGGGAAGAATAGCTGGAAGACGGTGCCTGACGAACCTTGCGCGACTGTACGGCTGCGCACGTGCGCCAGACCCTTGTGCTTCTGAATAATCTCGTGGCTCACCCACAGGCCCAGTCCGGTTCCGGTCACTTCCTTGGTGGTAAAGAACGCCTCGAAGATTCGTTCCCGGACCTCCGGGTCCATACCCGATCCATTGTCGGCCACCACAAAGCGAACGCCCGCTTGCGCCGGGTCACTCCAATTTCGCGATCGCCGCGCGCGAATTGTCAGCCGGCCGCCGGGGCTCGAAGCGTCAATCGAGTTGGCCACCAGGTTCGCAAACACCTGGCGAATCTCCCCACCAAAGCAGAACAGGTCGATCGTCGGGTCGTAGTCTGTCTCCACCTGGATGTTCATCGCATTCAGCCGGCCTTGATACAGGCTTAGGACGGAGCCAAGCAACTCGCCCATATTGGCGCGGGCCGGCAGTGTGGACTGGCGGTAAAACTGAAGCGTTTGCTGTGTGATTTCTCCAATGCGCCGCACCTCGTGCTCGGTCATCGCCACGTAGCTCAGAGCCTGGTCATCCAACTGGCAGAAGTTCGCGAGCAGGAAGAGCAGGTTGGTAATGGCTTCGAGCGGGTTGTTGATCTCGTGGGCTATGGTGGCAGCCAGGCGTCCGGTTGCAGCCAGCTTCTCCGTCTTGCGCAGCGCCTCTTCGCTGCGTTTGCGGTCGCTGGCATCCAGCGCGATCACTCCTACCCAGCGCACCTGCAGAGGCGCAGTGCGTACCGGGTAGGAACTTACCAGCCACGTCGACGGGGGGCCTGGCTTGTCGCGCAGTCCAACCACGCCTGGATTGGTGAATTCAAGATTGCGAACCGGTTCCACAGAAGCGAAAACGCGCAATACTGTCGCTTCCAGGTCCTGCGCCAATGGTTGCGGCAGGAGTTCAGGCAGCGTCCGCCCAAGGTGCCGGCTGAGGGTAACGCCGGTGAGGTCTGCAAACACCTGGTTCACCCGGACAATCCGGCAGCGGCGATCGAAAAAAGCCAGGCCGATGGGCGCATTTGCCAGCATTGAATCGAGGAGGGAGAGCGTATCGTTGAGTCCGGAACGCTGCTCCGCAATGGAGGCAACCATGCGGTTGAACGCCTCAATCAGGTCTCCGATCTCGTTGTGTACGGGCACAAAAAGCGGGAAATCGCCGGTGGACTCAGGTGAGTTCATCAGCGCGCGCGTTCCTCGTTGCAGAGTGGCGAGCGGTGCGGTGATGGAGCGCGCCATGATCAGCACCAAAAGTCCTGATGCAACGGTCCAAATTACGCCGAAAATGGTAGTGCCGCGCAGAATCCCGTTGATCTGCTCATGGTCCCAATTTTGATCGCTTTCGACCCAGGCAATGCCGCGCAGGTCGCCACCCGTATAAATCGGACTCGCGCCCTCCCATCGATCGTTTCCCAGCGTAAAAACCCTGGGCTCGTTCTGAGTCATCAGCGGAATCTGAGCCTGTTCGGCCGGTTCCAGCGTTTTCTGCTCTGGTTCTCCCTCACTGACAAACAGCATATTGCCGGCCGGATCCGTAACCTTGACGAAGGCAACGCTGGGCGCCTCGCCCATCATTCTTACGCTCACTCCGACCCAGCCAGGCCGTTGCTGCAGCAACGCCTCCTTAGCCTGAAGCGCTACGGAAGTCGCCTGGTGCGCGAGACGATGCTGCGCGTGAGCGTAAATCTCGCGCGTCTGCTGACGGATGAGCAGCGCCGCGAAAAGCGCCAGGGACAGCGCCTCCAGCAGCACCAGTCCCGCCAGCATCTGCCATCGAATAGACCGCGGCCACCAGCGCATCTGCACGCCAATCCCTCCGCCAGATATGGTGTCTAAGGAGCCTCCGATTAAGATCGGCTAAACGTTGGGCATCCCCTCAGGGGCTAAAGCCCGCATTGATCTTGCGGCACTTACGGCACGACTAAAGTCGTGCCCTGACACAAAACCGAGTTAATCAGAGCTTCCCAAAGTGTACCGGATTTCCCGCCCAAACGGCACATTATCCTTGCTTTGCGGCAAGCGCCCGGGCAATCTGGCGCCCGTGAAAACGCCCATTCTCAATGAATATCTCATTCGTGCGCGAGCCGGCCACAATCACTCCTGCCAGGTAAATGCCTGGCACATTGCTCTCAAGCGTCTCCAGGTCGCACACCGGCAACCTGTCCGGGCCTTCGAAGCGCACACCCAACTCCTCAAGGAAAGTGAAGTCCGGATGGTAACCGGTCATCGCGAAGACGAAGTCGTTCTTCAGAGTAACGTCCCCCTCCGGCGTCTCGACACGCACGGAATCCGGGCCAATCTCCACAACATTCGAACGGAAATACGCCTGGACCTCACCATTTTTGATGCGGTTTTCTATGTCGGGTTTGATCCAGTATTTTACATGCGGCGGAATTTCAGGCCCGCGGTAAACCAGGGTCACCCTCGCTCCGCTGCGCCACAGCTCCAGCGCCGCAATGGCCGCCGAGTTCTTTCCCCCAATCACCACCACATCCATCTCAAAGTACGGGTGGGGATCGACATAGTAGTGGAGCACCTTGCTCAGGTCTTCACCGGGAATGCCCATGT
>CAYWMR010000256.1:0-7219 GCA_964458965.1 uncultured Occallatibacter sp.
GGCGATGCGAGTCGAGGGAAAAATCATCGGATTCGAGCTTTTCGGCGGCCTCGGCGTGGGCGGCATTGTCCAGCAGGATGGCGCCGAGGATGGTCTTTTCGGCGTCGACGTTTGCGGGTAGCCCGGCGTCGAGGCGGAGGTCGGGGATGGTGGCCATTCGACGAGTTTAGGCCGATTGGGGGTCCGAGAAAAGAACGAATAACTAGGAAAAATCGGAAAAGGAGTCAACAAAGGCAAGAGCGGAAATGGTTGATCGGAGGGGGCGCGAAGGTACGGCGGTTAGTCCCAGAATCGCCCAGGGTTCGTTTCCCACACAATCTGATCAACGCGGGCGTCGGCGTCCCTTGCTTTCACTTTCTGATCCTCAAGCAACATCGAATGCTCGACTGGTTCCAGACGCCGCCGGGCAAATTCACGTGCGCGCTCACGCACTGTTGTTTCCAGGGACTTGTTGGGAACGAGTGCGTAGATAAGCGTACAATCGAGAGCTTCGGCCGCTCGGCGCAGAGTCGCCAACTGGATTGTGCCTTTCGCCTCTGAGCGTTCAAGGTCGACGATTGATGGTTGCTTGACCCTCATGCGGATCGCGAGTTGCGCCGTCGTCATCCCGAGCGCATCGCGAATGGCCTTGATCCATCCCCTTGCAGGGGGCGTGAAGCGATTGAACGGGCCGATTCCATCGAGCCGTTCATCAAGGTGCAAGCGGGATTGGGCTGCCAGACGTTGCTTTTTCATGGGTCACGGCCTATGCGGAGCAAGTACTGATAGATTATGGCCTATTAAAATTCATCTTGTCAATAGGGTATGGGCTATTGTGAAAGATTTATAAAATAGGTTATGACCTATCAAAGCTGCGGCACCTGAGAAGAATTGAGCAGTTCGTTACATTCTCTGTAACATTCCGCGGGTAGACTTGTCTGGCTGTGGCTTCGCTGAAGCTGAGGAGATTACCCGATGAACACGACGGCCGACCCATTTCAACCTTTCTGCGTCCGGCAGATGACGATCGACGACATTCCAGCGGTCATCGACCTGCAGGTGCGCGCGTTTCCGGGATTACCGCCGTGGATGCCGGAGCAGCTGGCGAACCATCTTCGCATCTTTCCTGAGGGGCAGCTTGTGGTTTCCGACTCGAACGGCTGCATTCTGGGTTCGGCAAGCTCGCTGCTGATCGACTGGGACGACTACGCTGAGTCGGCAAATTGGTCGTTGATCACCGGGGATGGATCGTTCAATACACACAACCCTCAGGGCTTGACTCTGTATGGCGCCGATATGGGAGTGGATCCCGATGCGCGGCAGATGGGAATCGGTACGCTTTTCTACGATGCGCGCAAGGAGCTGATCAAGGAGCGCGGGCTGAAGAGGCTGCTTACTGGCGGCCGGATCGCGGGCTACGCCGCGGTGGCCGATAAGCTGACGCCGAAGGAGTACGTGGCCGAAGTTGTGGACGGCAAACGAAGGGACCCGGCGCTGAGTTTCCAGCTTGAGAACGACCTGGTGGTTCTGGACGTTGTGCCGGGCTACATGAACGACACGGAATCGCGCGGCTTTGCGACGGTGCTGGAATGGCTGAATCCGGAATACAGTTCGTCGGTGAGCCTGCAGGCGGGCTTGCAACACGCGGCGCTGGAAGAGGCTGCGGTAACGGCGATGCGCGGAACTCCGCGGCCGCGCCGGGTGCGGATTGCCGCCGTGCAATACCTGCTGCGGCCGATTGCCAGCTTTGAGGACTTCGTCCACCAGGTGGAGTTTTTTGTGCGCAGCGCCAAGGACTACAAGGCGCACTTCCTGCTGTTCCCCGAGTTCTTCACCATGCAACTGCTGAGCTACATCAAAGAGCCAGCGCCGGCGATGGCGGTTCGGCGGCTGGCGCGCATGGCGCCGGAGTACGAGGCTTTGTTCACGCGGCTGGCACAGGAAACGGGAATCTACATTATTGGCGGAACGCACCCGGTGTTTCAGAGGGGCAAGGTGTTTAACGCCGCGCATTTGTTCACGCCGAATGGCCAGGTCTTCCGGCAGAAGAAGGTTCATCTGACGCCCACCGAGAGCGGGCCTTACCAGCTAAGCCGCGGGCATGGACTGTATCTTTACCACACCGATTTCGGCAACATTGCAATCCTGATCTGCTACGACGTGGAGTTTCCCGAAGTGGCGCGAGTGATGTGCGAAGCTGGGGCGGAGATCTTGTTTGTACCATCGTGCACCGACGGCCGCGAGGGCTTTTGCAGGGTGCGTTATTGCGCACAGGCGCGGGCGATTGAGAACCAGGTGTACGTGGCGATGACGGGCACGGTTGGCAATTTGCCTTTGGTGCCCTACATGAATACCAACTACGGTCAGGCTGCGATACTTACGCCGTCGGATTACTTCTTTGCGCGCGACGGGATTGCCGCCGAGGGGACGATCAATCAGGAGCAGATGATTGTGGCCGACGTGGATCTGGATCTGCTGGACGAACAGCGCGTGAACGGAAGCGTGATTCCTCTGCAGGATCTGATCAAGGACGCTTACGATAATGTGGTTCACTTCTCGGATTACAAGGGACAGAAGCCGGCGCGGGCGGAGGTGGAAGATGTGGTGCTGGTGAAGTAGCGAGAGCAGGGCGAGATTTCAGAATGTTTCGCCGCCACCCTGCTTACGTTTAGTTGACATCCGACACGTGTCGCGTTACGATTCGGGATGATACGGACCATCCGTCACAAGGGCCTGAAACGGCTTTTTGAGGAAGACGACCCACGGGGCGTAAATCCGGAACATGTTGGCAAGCTGCGCAATATTCTGGCGACGCTTAACTCCGCACCAACCGTTGCCCACATGGATCTGCCCAGGTTCCGCTTGCATCCGCTCAAAGGCGAGATGAAAGGCTTTTGGGCCGTGACCGTGCAGGCCGACTGGCGGGTAATCTTCCGTTTTGACGACGGTGCGGAGGATGTCGATTATGTCGATTACCACTGATAGGAGCCACCCGATGAACATGAAGAACCCGCCGCACCCAGGCCTTGTCGTGTTGCAGGAGTGCATCGAGCCTTTGGGTTTAACGATTACAGACGCAGCCGCTGCCCTTGGGGTGACGCGCAACACGCTCTCGGAACTCGTAAACGGAAAGCGCGGAATATCCCCCGAAATGGCGGTCAGAATATCCCTGGTGTTTGGAGGCACGGCGGAAGGCTGGGTTGTGCAACAGGCCCAGTACGACCTTGCCCAAGTTCGCCGGGACCGTTTGAAACTGAAGCGATTGGCTGTTGCTTGAGTTACGCTTTGCTGCCCCGACTAACTTCACAAGGTGCTTCCGACACCGTCGTCCATTTTTCGGACGACAAGGGACAGAAGCCGGCGCGGGCGGAGGTGGAAGAGGTTGTGCTGAGCAAGTAGCGGCTGTCTCAATTGCGACCCGCACTGGCGGCTCATCGTTAGCAGTTCTGGTATTTCCAGTTACGCTGTTTGCCTTCGCTGATCCATTCAATTGCGGTGACGATGCGTTTGTCGCGGGTTTCAGCGCGCTTGGCATCGGCGATCCACTCAACGTATTCCCGTTTGCAACTCGGGCTGAGCGCGGCAAAGGCAGCGGAGGCATTTTTGCTGGCCTTGAGCGCCTTTGTGAACTCCGGCGGCGCCTCAGGGGCGGCTTTGGGAGCTTTCACGACTTTGTTCCGGGCGGCAATTGGACTTGTGTACTGGCCCGAGTCGATGAATGTCGCGGCCTGATGAAGCAGGCTCAGCATCTGCTTATCGGCGGGCAAGTCTTCAATGCGGGTGAGGCGTCCAAGCGAACCCATTGCGTCCGGCTGTAGGAGCTTTGTCTCGCGCAAAACGGCGGCAATTTCCTCTCCCCAGAAACCAAAACTGCAGTGCTCTTTGAAGGCGGACATGTTGGCCAGAATCACGCCCTTGTATTCAAAAAAGGGACGGCTCCACTTGATGGCTTCGACGACACCTGGACATGCCTTGTGGACCAGTTCGCGGAGGTGCTTGAGGATGGGTTGCGCGAAAGGTCCGGACTTGGCGATGTATGCGTCGACACGGGGATCGAGATTGCGAGTTGGGGTCATGTTCCGCTCCTTGGATTTCTGGGGATTACTGGGGATTACTGGGAGCAGTTTAACCGGATTTGAGGAAATTGAGCAGATGAAAATTCGTGGGCAGAAGGCGGAAATGCTGGGTCCTATCTTATTCGTCATCGCTTAGATGCTTTTCCGTGATCTGGTCGCCGGCAAGGCGCTCAAGCTGGTTGCGCCAGTCGAGCGATTCGACGAAAGCCTTTGACTCGCGCCAATTGGGCTCGACGATTACGTGCAGTTCCAGATAAACGCGCGTGCCAAGGAGCGATTCGATCTGGCGGCGGGCGGCGGTGCCGATCTCCTTCAGCTTGGCTCCGCCCTTGCCGATGAGGATGGCTTTCTGGCCGTCGCGCTCGCAATAGATGGCGGCGGCGATGCGGGTGAGCGGGGCGCGGGCTGGGACTGCGCCTTTCTTGCGGGGGACGAAGGGCTTGGGCTCCTCGAATTGCTCGATGACGACCGCCGAGGCGTAGGGGACTTCTTCGCCGGTCTCGACCAGAATGCTTTCACGGATGAGTTCGGCCACCATGAAGCGCTGCGGCTGGTCGGTGTATTGGTCTTTGGGGTAGTAGCGCTCGCCGGTGGGCAGGACATCGACGATTTTGCGCACCAGGATGTCGAGGCCGTCGCGCTTGCGGGCGCTGACGGGGATGATCTGGGCGAAGTTGAATTGGCGGGTGAGCGTGTCGATGAGCGGGAGGAGATGGTCTTTGGGCACGAGATCGATTTTGGTGAGGACGAGGAAGACGGGGCAGTCGAGCTTGCGGATCAGGCCGAAGAGGAACTCGTCTTCGCTGGCCCAGTTGGTGCGGTTGGATCTGGGGGACGAGGATTGATCTGAGTTCCCAGGTCTCAAATTCGAGACCTGCGGCACCCGGACTTCGTCGGCTGGTTCGGAGGCGGCTTGGAGTTGCACGCGCCGCGTGGCGTCCATGAGGACCAGGACGCAGTCGCGGGTCTCGAGGGCTTCATAGACCTCCTGCAACATGCGGCGGTCGAGATGCGATCCGGGCTTATGGATGCCCGGGGTATCGACAAAGACGATCTGCGCTGCCGGATGTTGTCCCTTGCGTGCAGGAACCTCGACTATGCCGGCGATGCGGTTGCGCGTGGTTTGCGGCTTGGCGGAGACAATGGCTACCTTTTCGCCGGTCAGAGCGTTGAGCAGCGTGCTTTTGCCGGCGTTGGGCCGGCCGAGGATGGCGACAAATCCAGATTTCAAAGGCGGGTGGTACTCCTGACTCTCTATTATCGCGGATTGGCCGGTGGAGGGTTGGTATCATCCTGGACATGATTCACGAAGGCACTACAGAACGCCTCTTTCTTCGCCCGCTGGAGATAGCCGATGCGGAGCAGATTCAGGAGCTTTTTCCGCACTGGGAGATTGTGAAGTTCATGAACCATCTCATCCCGTGGCCCTATCCGCCGGATGGGGCGTACACCTATTTGCGGGACGTCGCGCTTCCGCAGATGGAGCAGGGGGAAGGCTGGACCTGGACCATCCGGCTGCGCAGCGATCCATCCCGGATAATCGGGGCCATCACCCTGGTGAATGGCGACGAGGTCAATCGTGGATTCTGGCTGGGGCTGCCATGGCATGGTCAGGGATTGATGAGCGAAGCCTGCGTATGGGTGAACGACTATTGGTTCGAGACGCTTGGATTTCCGGTTTTGCGGGTTGCAAAGGCCGTTGAAAACACGACTTCGCGGCGCATCTCGGAGAAGCAGGGAATGCGCGTGGTGCGGGAGGTGAAAAGGGACTATGTTTGCGGACGGGTGCCATCGGAGATATGGGAGATTACGGCCGAGGAGTGGCGGGATTGGAAGGCGGAGAATACAGACCCGTCCTGAGTGGGGTTCTTTGATCTCCCATGTCCCAAAATCGGGACATGGGGCACCCATGCTCATGAATTCCGGGGGCAAATAGTGGTACACTTGTGTACGCAACGGTACAGAAGGAGAACCGATGGAAACCCAAAGAGTTGGCATTCGAGAGTTTCGGGACAAACTGGCCACTTACGTGTTGGAATCCGATAAGCCCCTGGCGATCACACGGCATGGCGACACCATTGGCTATTATCTGCCGGCGCGGCGCAAACGGAGCGAGGCGGAAAAAGAAGCACTGCGCGAGGCTGGCGAGCGGATGCAGCAAATGATGGTGGCCAGTGGTGTCACGGAAGACGAGATCATTGAGGACTTCCAGCGCTTGAGGAAAGCCGGGCGCAAGTGAGCGAAACCAGGAAAGTAGTACTCGACGCGAATATCCTCTTGCGTGGAGTCTTCGGAATTAGGGTTCGCGATCTGCTCACTTCTTATTATGAGACTGTCGTCTTCTACACTCCAGAGGTGTGTGTTGAGGAAGCGCTGAAGTACATTCCCCCGATAGCGCAGCGGAAGAGGCTTGATCCAGATGTGAGCAAAGCCAACTTGACGCAACTTCTTGACAGCTGCCTTAATATCGTCGAGTGCAATCTCTACGAAGAATTCGAGCAGCGCGCACGGGCGCGGATCGCCTCCCGCGATGCGGACGATTGGCCGGTGGTTGCGACCGCTCTGCTTCTCGAAGCACCGATCTGGACCGAAGATCGGGATTTCTTTGGTAGCGGAATTGCGACCTGGACCAGTGCCAAGATCGAGTTGTACCTGCGTGACGGGTAGTGAAGTTCCATTTCTGGAAAACGAGATCGAGGGCGCCGAGCGTATACGCAGAAATTATGTGGCCGGCGTTGTCGCCTGATCTACCGGCGGGAAGACGCGGAGGCGCTCTACGCGGCGGTCGGTGGAGGAGACGATTTCGAGGCGGAGGCCGATGGGTTCGAGCATCACTACTTCGCCGGCGAGCGGGATGCGGCCCTCGATTTCGCTGACCAGGCCGCCCAGCGTGGTGGCTTCGTAGGTGGCGTCGAGAGCGGCCAGGCCATCCTGCTCGCCGAAGAGGTCCGCGAGCTGATCGACGGGAAAGCTGCCTGGAACCAGCCATACGCCGTTTGGCTCGCGCTGCGGTTCGGCGTTCACCGAATCGGGGGGCGCCTCTTCCTCGTGCTCGTCGCGGATGTTGCCCACGATCTGCTCAAGCAAATCTTCAATGGTCACCAGGCCTGAGACGCCGCCGTACTCGTCGATGACGATGCGCATGTGCTGCTTTTCGCGCTGCA
>CAYWMR010000257.1:0-7209 GCA_964458965.1 uncultured Occallatibacter sp.
AGAAACCTGGAGACAAGTCTCGTCCGCTGGCGGACCGGATGCGGCCGCGTACCCTGGCCGAATTTGCGGGTCAGGAACACTTGCTGGCTCCCGGCAAGCCGCTACGCCTGCAAATCGAGCGCGACGACTCTCAGTCCCTGATCTTCTGGGGTCCGCCGGGAGTGGGCAAGACGACACTGGCCAAGATCATTGCTCATGCCAGCCAAGCCGATTTCGTCGAGTTCTCCGCGGTGCTGAGCGGGATCAAAGAGATCAAGCAAGTGATGGCCGAAGCCGATAAGGCCCGGCAGTACGGCACGCGTACCATCCTGTTTATCGACGAGATCCATCGTTTTAACAAGGCCCAGCAGGATGCCTTCCTGCCGTATGTAGAGCGTGGCGCCATTCGCCTGATCGGCGCCACCACGGAGAATCCCTCGTTCGAGATCATCTCCGCGCTGCTGTCGCGCTGCCGCGTTTACGTGCTGGAGCCGCTGAGCGAAGAGCGCATCGGGGCGCTGCTGCGACGGGCTCTTGAGGACAAAGAACGCGGCCTCGGAGCGATGGAGCTGGGGGCCGAAGACGAAGCGATTCAGTTGATCGCCAGCTATTCCAGCGGCGATTGCCGCAGCGCTTACAATACCCTGGAAGTGGCCGCGCAACTGGCGCTGGAACCGAGCCGGGCCGGTTCCAGACTTATCGATCGGACACTGGCCGTCGAGGCCGTGCAACAGCGTGTCCTGATGTACGACAAATCGGGCGAAGAGCACTACAACCTGATCTCGGCGCTGCACAAGAGCGTCCGCAATAGCGACCCCGACGCGGCGCTTTATTGGTTGGCGAGGATGTTTGCTGCCGGCGAGGAGCCGCTTTATCTGGCGCGGCGGGTTGTGCGTATGGCTGTGGAAGATATTGGGCTGGCTGCTCCAGAAGCCTTGAATCTGTGCCTTTCCGCCAAGGAGGCTATCGACTTTCTGGGCTCGCCGGAAGGCGACCTGGCGCTGGCAGAAGCTGTGGTTTACCTGTGCCTGGCTCCCAAATCGAACTCAGTGTATACGGCTTATGGAGCGGTGCAGGCGGAGATTGAGCATACACGTCAGGAACCGGTTCCGCTGCACCTGCGCAACGCGCCGACCAAGCTGATGAAGGAACTCGACTACGGCAAGGGCTATTTGTACGCGCACGATGAAGAGGGGCGCGTGGCGGATATGGATTGCCTGCCTGACTCGCTTAAGGGACGGAGTTACTATCGGCCTACGCAGGAGGGGCGGGAGAAGCAGCTGGCGGCGAGAATGGAAGAGATTCGGCGGATACGGGCGGGGAAGCATGGCGGAGGTTGACGGTTCGCTGTGCCCCAGGGCTCGCAACGCACATTCACAACCTAAACGGCTTGGGTTATAATCAAGACAAATGGGCTCGCTCCGTTTTGACGGCGTTCGATTTACGGTCTACACGATGGACCACGCGCCCCGGCATGTGCACGGCTTCTACGCCGAGATCGAGGTTATCGTCGATCTTCGCCGAAACGGGACGGTAGCGCTCGCAAACCGGACAGACGCCATCCGGCCAGGCAGCGGAAGCAAGGCGGATGTGCGTCACGTTCTGACGGTAGCCGCACGGCATTTTGACGAATTGGTATCACTTTGGGAGAAGCATCATGGCTGAGCATAAGGTCGTCACAACCGACGCCGAGATTGAAGCGGCGCTGGAAAGAGCGAAACTCCACGACCGCGAACCGCGCGCGCTGACGGTCGAACATATCCCTGACCTCAACCTGCTGATCGTGGGACTCAGCAACCAGCGCCGGCTGGTACTCCCAACCGAAGAGGTTCAGGGGCTGGACAAGGCCACACACCAGCTGATACAGAAGTACAAATTGATCGGCCGCGGAACCGGCATCAGCTTTCCCGAGTTGGACGTTGACCTTTATGTTCCCGCTCTGATCGAAGGCGTCTACGGAAACCGCCGCTGGATGGCACAGTTAGGCAAGAAGGGCGGGAGAGCCAAAACTGAGGCCAAACAACTTGCCGCAAGAGCGAACGGCGCCAAGGGCGGAAGGCCGGCGAGAGTGGCCGCAGCGAGCGCATAACAAGGGGTCGCAGTCCGCAGTGGCTCTTCCTTCACTTTGAACCTCCATTGAAGCTCAACGGGACGCACGTTCGCCGGTCATGGCCTCAAGAAGGCTGCTATGTGCTCATTGAGAAATTTCAAGTCCGCAGGGCTGGCGCCGGCGCCGGCGGGATGTCCCCACAAGGACGGGATCGGCAGCAGCGTGCAATGCGGAATGAATTGCGATTCATACCGGGCATCGGTCAGCGGAAAGTACAGGTCCGTCTCCGATGGCATATAGAGCACTTGCGCCTTGATGGAGCCGAGGGCCTTCTCGACATCGCCATGAAAGACAGGGGTGGCTCCTACGTCGTTGCTCTCCCATGTCCGCATTTGCAAGATCAGGTCGTTGGCATCGGCGCCGGGTATGAAGTTTTTTTCGGTAGTCGTCCAAGACCTGCTGGAAGGTAGTGCCTGCGGGCGAATCGCTTCGCCAAAGCTCGCGACGCCACCACTCCTGTGAATAGAGCCATCCGGTCCAGACGAGGGAGAATGCCTGAATGCCCTTTTCCGGCTCCTTTTTATAGTCGCCGCCCTGAAAGGCGTCGTCGGCTGTCAACGCGGCAATCTCACTCTCCAGCCTTACAATGCCGTGTCCATAGGTCTTGGCCGTTCCGGATGTCGCCACGACGCGGTCCATAAAGTCAGGGTACGAGACCGCCCACTGAAAGGCCTGCTGAGCGCCCATCGAAAAGCCGATGACCGCCTGCAGATGCTTGATTCCCAGCTCCGCGGTGAGCAACTGGTGTACCGCTTCCACGTTGTCTCGAATGGTCATGACCGGAAAGCGCGGCCCATGGAATGGCTCTGCTGTGTTGCTGGGCGACGAGGAGCGTCCGTTGCCGCACAACTCGGTGGCAATCAGGAACTGTTTGCCTGAGTCAAGTGCCCTGACTTCTCCGGCTTTGTCTGACTTTTCGGACCGGATCAACCACGCGTAACCATGCAGATTCGCCATGTAGTGCGACGGCAGCAGGACCGCATTGCCTCCATCCGCGTTCAAATGGCCATAGGTTCCATAGAGAATCTTCACTTCAGGCAGCGTCACTCCGCTTTCCGTATGGAAGTTGTGGATCACATACGTATGCTCGACCGGATCGGCTGGCTGCGGTGCGGATTGGGCAACAGCAAGCGGCCCCAATGCGGCAATCAGGCCTGACGCGGCAACACTGCAAACACGGAGTCTCATGCGATGATTATCTCCCGCGAAATTCAGGCGTGATTCCTGGTCTGGGGAATCGCTTCCCTGTTTTGCCGCGTTTGAGGAGCTGGCAACGGGGCGCATCGACCTTGCATCGAATCGTGCAAGTCCCTTCAAAACCCAGGGACGAAAGGAAAATCAATGCCCTTGCTGAGGAAATCCTGCTTGTGCTTGTTGGGCGCCGTATTGGCGACTTCTGTTTTGACCACCGGCTGTCAGTCCAGCCAACCGGCGCAGACCGCCAGCCAACCAGCACCGAATGAGACCGTGATTTACAACAAGTGGGAAGTCGAAACGCATCGCCCCCACAAGGAAATTGCTCAGCGGCCCCCGGAAGAGCAGAAGGAGTACCAGGACTGGCGGCAGAAGCACCCCGACAATCGCTAGGCGGAATGCCTCGATGCCCTCTGGTCCTCAGGCTTCCCACGGATTGACGACCGAGGACGCGATGTCTTCGAAGTGCTTGACGTTGCGCGTGGCAAGTTTTGCGTGGGAGGCGAGGACGATGCCGGCGATCATGGTGTCGCGCGGCTCGCAGGGACGACCCAGCGCCTTCCTGCATGCAGCCAGGTTGGCCGCCTGCCGGGCAGCCGCTTCGTCAAAGCTTGCAATCCGTCCTTGAACCACCTCTGCCAACCACCGCTCAAACCAGGCGTTCAGGTTAGATTGCTTTCTTCCCGCAGGCATCGATTGCAACCCGCTCCGCGATTCGAAGACATTGACAGACGTAATCCAGATGGATGAGGCAGGCTGCCGATCAAGCCAATTGAGAACTTGCGGCTCAGGCCTCGGAAGCATGATTTCCGAAATCACGTTCGTGTCCAGAATGATCATGCGTCAAAGTCAGGTATTTGCATCCGCATGCCGCGAATCTCTTCGATTGGCTCATCGAGAAAAATGCCCTGCCCGCTAAAGAGCGCAACAGAGGCTGTTCCAAACCCGACTGTCTGCGCCTCTTCCGACTTGAGCGCGTTGCGGAGAATTTCGCGCACTTCCTCTTCCATGCTGCGACCGTGGCGTTTAGCGCGGCGCTGCAAACGAGCCTTGAGCTGATCTTCTATGTTGCGAACCAAAAGCTGCGCCATCTTCGCCTCCGTTGCTATCATGATAGCACTTTTCGGGCGCGAACCTGAGAGCGCTCTACATCGAAGCTCAATGCGGTGATTTTGGCAGCTTTTCTAGAGCATCCGTCACAATCCCCGGCGTCAGCGCCTCGGGCAGGAGCTGGGGTTCGCTCTGTCCGGGGACGTAGAGCGCATAGGCGGGAACGCCGCTTCGACCCAGGGCTGTGAGTGCCTGGGTAATGGCATCGTCGCCGCGGGTCCAATCGGCTTTTAGCAGGACCACGTTCGCATCCTTGAAGGCTTGCTGGACCTGCGGTTGATTGAGCGCGACACGCTCGTTGACCTGGCAACTGAGGCACCAGCTTGCGGTGAAGTCGACGAAGACGGGGCGGCCCTGGGACTGGTAGCGGGTGACGGCGTCGGCTGACCACGGCTGCCAGACGCTATGGGCTTCTGACGTGGATGACGTCTCCGGCGCAGCCTCAAGCTGCTTTGGCGCGAGCACGCTGACGGCAATCACGCCGAGCACAATGAATGCCGCAACCACGATTGCCCAGCGCCTGGCCGGCCAGCGGCCCAGGAACCAGCCCGCGACGGCAAGAAGAAGCAGGCTGCATAGCAACGAGACCAGAAGGCCGGAGCCGTAACCGCGGGTTAGCGCCCAGGCAAGCCAGATGACCGTGGCAAAGATGGGGACGGCGACGGCCTGCCGCAGCACTTCCATCCACGCGCCGGGTTTGGGCAGCAGGCGCGTCCACGCCGGTTGCAGCGTGAGCGCTACATAAGGCGCGGCGAGGCCGAGAGCCAGCGCCGTGAATATCGCGAAGGTGACCGCGGGCGACTGCGCCAACGCGTAGCCGATGGCCGCTCCCATGAACGGTGCGGTGCACGGCGTGGCCACAACTACTGCAAGAACTCCGGTGAAGAAACTGCCCGAGTAGCCCTGCTTCTGGGCCAGCGAACCGCCCGCGCTGGTCAGCGTGAGGCCGATCTCAAACTGGCCTGCAAGCGACAGACCGAGGAAAAACAGCAGCCCCGCCATGAGCTCCAGAAACACAGGCGATTGGAACTGGAAGCCCCAGCCTAGCTTGGCTCCCGCTGCGCGCAGGGCGAGAAGCACGGCCACCAGCGCCCAGAACGAAATCACGATGCCCGACGCGTATACGAATCCATGTGCGCGCAGCTTGTGGCGCTCTTCGCTGCCGGAGTTGACCAGGGCCAGGCCTTTCAAAAACAGGACGGGGAAGACGCAGGGCATCAGGTTCAGGAGCAGCCCGCCAAGGAATGCGAGGCCAGCGGTTCGGGCCAGAAGCGCCCATGAGAGGCCAACAGCCGCAACCGTTCCAGGAATCGCGGCAATGTCATAGGCCCGCCCACCTGAAAGCTCGAGGACTCCATTTAATTTGGCTGGATTCGCGGTTAGGTTAGCGTCTTTCTTTAGCTCCAGCACGAAGCCAGTTGGCGTGGGCGTGAGCTTTTGCGGAGCGGGATTGTCGACGATGTCCTGATCGGCAGGGAAGAACTCGGCGGTGGATTCGCGCTGGCCGGTGTCGATTCCGAGGCGGAAGCCGGTTGGAGTTGCAGCGAACGTCGCTTTCGCGGTGGAAGGCAGAGGCTGCGGTAATCGGCCTATCAGCCGCTTGTAAATCTCTGTGTCTGGGCCTGGTTGCGGAGCGTCTTTCAGCAGCCGATCGATAACAAAAGCGCTCCTATGAAGTTCAGCCTTGCCTGGAATGCACACCTCGCGGCAAACCAGCCAATCGGCCTTCGCAATTAACTCCACCTGGCCTGGCTTTGCAGTCTTGTCCGTCGAAAATGTCAACGGAAATAAAACCTCGTCTTCGTAGCCAAAATCCATCAACGGCCCAAGTGGCAACCGCTTTGGCGCCGCAAACTGAAATGGTCCCGCCGTAATTCCTTCCGGCAGCGCCCACTTGATGTGCGGCGGCTCACCCGAGTCGCCCGCATTTTTCCAATAGACATGCCAGCCCTGATCCAGCTTGAAGTAGAGTCCAGCTTGCGTTGGGGTGTCAGCCATGAAGATGGCTTCAGGCACCACCAGCTGCACATGCACATGCGGCGCATCGGCGGAGCTGGACGCGGTCTGCGCGGGTAGGCCCAATGCGGGTGCAAGCAACACGGCGAGAATAAAGCGGGGAAGACGCATCACTGTGGGAAGCTGACTCCTGTTCATTGGACTCGGCACGGTAAGCGATAGTTACATTCAGTTTTGCTCACGTCGCCGGGTGTGCAGATCAGGGCGCGCGGCGTGTTCCCTGAAGATGCAGTCGTTCTGCACACACTTTACGCCCGCCGCGCGGGCGCGGGCTACGGCTTCTTCGTGGATCACATCGTCTTGAAGCCACAGATACGGAATGTGCAACCGAATCACATCGTCCACAATGGGCGGCACATTCTCAGAGGCGCGGAATACATCCACCAGGTCGATGCCTGCTGCAGTCTGCCCATGTGCAGCAGCTTGCGCTGTGTCAAGATCGGGATAGCACTTCATGCCGAGGATCTCGTCGATCGCCGGGTTCACTGGAATCACCCTGTATCCATGCGCCGCCAAGTAGCGGCCGATGTTGTGGCTGGCGCGCCAGGTCTTGTTGCTCATGCCTACCACGGCGATGGTCTTCGCGGTGCGAAGCATTTCGTCGATGATGGTGGGGTCGTTGCTCATGGTTTTCAGTTGTCAGTTGTCAGTTGTCAGTCTGCAAACTATACATCGAGATCGTCATCCGCTTCCGCAACGACAGCCGTTCCGCGGCGCTTGGCAAGCAGATAGCCGCGCAGAAACGGTTCGAGATATCCGTCGAGGACCTTGTCCACGTCGCCTACTTCCACTTTGGTGCG
>CAYWMR010000258.1:0-7154 GCA_964458965.1 uncultured Occallatibacter sp.
CACATCCACCAGCGGGGTAATGTTGATCTCCGCCAGCGACGTGCGTGTTTGCCCGTTGCTACTTGTGAAGGCCACGTTCAACCTCCCGCGTCGCTTCTTGTGGTATGACGGTGGTTCGCGTGGGCGAAGGCGCGGGCGGGCGCACCGGAATCTCCTCAAGCGAGTTGAGAAGCTCGCGGGTAAAATCGTCGGTCGATCCCGCAATAACCCGGATGCGCCCGGCAAGTTGGTTGTAGGCCACGACCGCGGGCACGGCCACAAACAGGCCAGCCGCGGTGGTGATCAGCGCCTCGGCGATGCCCGGACCCACCGCCTTCAGCGTTGCCGCCCCCGCCGTGCTCAGTTCCAAAAAGGCACGGATAATGCCCGCCACAGTGCCGAAGAGGCCCACAAATGGGCTGATGGCGGCAATCGTCGCCAGCCACGTCATCTTACTCTCAAAGTTGGTGATTGCCTCGTTGGCGGCCGATTGCGCCGACCGTTCCAGCGGCGTCAGGTTGCGCGGCGGCCCCACTCCGCCCGTCTGGCGCCTGTAAGTTTCGTAAACTTCTTCAAACACCCGCGCCATAGGGCTCGATTTGTACTGCTCGCACAGCGCGGTAATCTCTTGCAGGCGTGTGGCCTTGCGGAAGGCCTTGATGAATTTGCGGCTGTCGCTGGTGGCCTTGCCCAGCAGCGACATTTTACCCAGAATCAAAAACCACGAGTACAGGCTGGAAATCAGCAGCAGCACCAGCACGCCCATGGCCAGGGGGCCGGTGCTGGTCAACAAGTCAATCACTCCAGCCGGACCCTGGCTCAACGACGAGGCGCCGGACTGGCCGCCGGCAAGCGAGCCGCTGTCAGCCTGAAACATCAAGTAGAAGGCAGCAATAGGAATCGGTTTTCACCTCAATATCAACCGTATCAGACGGAATGGCTCGTTCCAAGTAATCGATAGGATGCCCCGGGAGGGTTACCGGCTGCATTCCCGCGCCCGCGTCCAGCCGTTCATGCTATGCTGCGCTCGGATTGCCCAGCGCTGGGGACGTGTCCAGCCGGAAACCTTTCTACAACGGTTCTTGAAGAGGTTCGCTGAGAAATGCTCGTTGAATTGCGCGCCGAAAACTACGCCGTCATCGATCACGCCATCGCCGTCTTCGGTCCGGGACTGAACCTCTTGACCGGCGAAACCGGCGCAGGCAAATCCATACTGGTGGATGCATTGGCGTTGCTGATGGGCGGCAAGTCGTCTGCCGAAGTCGTTCGCCACGGAGCCGACAAGGCTGTGGTTTCGTGCGTCTTCGAATCCACTCCCGGCGCTGAAACCATTCTTGAAGAAAACGGCATCGATGTGGAGGGCACCGAGATCATTCTTCGCCGCGAGATCCTCTCCACCGGCAAGGGCCGAGTGTTTGTAAACAACCAGCCCGCCACCGTCGCCGTGCTGAAGCAACTGGCCCCTGAACTGGCGCTGGTTCACGCGCAGACCGAAACGCTGACCAGCTTCGACCAGGCGCAGCAGCGCCTCCTGCTCGATCGCTTCGGCGGCATATCCACCGACGCCGTGGCCCAGGCCTACAGCCGCTGGCGCACCGCGCAAACCAAACTCGACGAACTGCTGGAGGGCGAGCAAGACCGCCTGCGTATGGTGGACTTGTGGACTTACCAGCGCAACGAAATTGAAGCGGCACATCTCGAACCCGGCGAGGACGAAGCCCTGGAAACCGAGAAGCGCGTTCTGGCCAACGCCGAAAAGCTCTACGCCGCCGCCATGGGAGCGTTCGAGCAGCTTTATGAAGGTGGGGCTTCGGCCGAGGTTGCCCTCCTGAGTGCCTTGAAAAATGTGGAGGAGCTGGCCCGCTACGACGGCCGGTTCACTGAGGCAGCGCAGCAGCTCGCTTCCGCGCGGGCTACGCTTGGCGACATCTCCTTCAGTCTGCGCGACTACGCCGAGGGAATCGATGCCTCTCCCGAGCGCCTTGCCGAAATTGAAGACCGCCTGGCCGCGCTCGATCGCCTGAAACGCAAGTACGGCAAGAATGTTACCGAGGTGATCGCGTTTGGCGAGGAAGTTGCCCGCAAGCTGGGCGAAGTGGAAGACCGCGACGAAATCCTGATGCAGTTCCAGGCCGAGTTGAACGCATCGGCCACAGCCTACCGGGCTGCAGCCGCCATCCTTTACGAGGAACGCCAGAGCGCCGCCGGCAAGCTGGCGCACCTGGCTGAGGCCCAGATCAATTCCCTCGCCATGAAGGTTCGCTTCGAGATTGCCGTCTCCGCGGCCGAGCATCAATCCGGCTGGACAGCCCACGGTTGGGATACCGTCGAATGCCGCATTGCCACCAACCCCGGCGAGCCCCTCAAACCGCTGGCTGAGATCGCCTCCGGCGGCGAAATGTCGCGCGTGATGCTGGCGCTGAAGGTCAGCGTGGAAGAGGGTGCGGTGAAGCCCAAAAAGAAAGCTCCCACGCCTCGCACATTGGTCTTCGACGAGATCGACATAGGAATCGGCGGGCGGGCCGCGGAGGCCGTGGGGCAGAAGCTTAAATCCCTGAGCAAAGGCCAGCAGGTGCTGTGCGTGACGCACCTTCCGCAGATAGCCGCCTTTGCCGACCAGCATTTTCTCATCGACAAGCGCGAGGCGGACGGCAGGACGAAGACCAAGATAAGTTTGCTTGACCAGCGTGCGAGCATGCATGAGGTGGCAAGAATGCTATCCGGCGCGAAGGTGACGGAGACCAGCTTGCAGCACGCCGCGCAAATGATTGCCGGGAGCCGGTAAGAAGGGAGCCGGGAAACCCAGATCTCGCCTCTGAAAAATGGGGTTCGATCTGCTCACTCCCGCAATCAGCCGAAGAGTTCGCTGTGCGAGCCAAGCCGGGCCAGCCATAGGGTATCGGCGTCGGGTTTGCGGTAAATCAGCAGCAAGTCCGGCTTGACGTGACACTCGCGATAGCCTCCCCAATCGCCGCTCAGGTCGTGGTCGTGGTGGCGAGGCTGCAAAATCTGGTCGTCAACCAGGGCACCAAGAACGGGCGCCAAATCCGCATCCAATGTCGCCCGATGCTGTCCCTTGGACTCCCGCTTGTAGTCGCGTTTGAAGGCCGTCGCGCGCTCAATCGTCCGCATGAAGATCCGCCATCAAGGCGTCCACGCTGGCAAAGCGCTTACCCTTGCCAGCCTCCAATTCCGCCATGGCTTCGCGCGTGGCGGAATTCGGAACCTTCACTTCAAACGGCAGACGGCGCTCATCGGCAACCCGAAGCATCAGCAGCCGAATTGCGTCGGAGATGGACAGGCCCATCGCTTGCAGCGCATCGGCTGCGCGCTCTTTGGTCTTCGCGTCGATCCGTGCGCGAACATAGGTATCAGCGGCGATCATGGCAACCCTCCGTCAATTCGAGTCCCAAAGTAGATTGTAGTCACATTGCGACTACAATTCAAGACCGTTAATCGCCGGGATGCGAACCCCACCCCCGCACGCGTTACAATGCCAGCAAGGCGAGCGCCTGTGCCGCCTGAACTTGTGCTCTCCATGCAGCACTCCGGCAGGTTGCCTGCCTATATTCAAACGAGCGGAATAAGGAATAGACGGCGGCAAAATCTGGCCAGCGGAGGCTGCCTTGAGTTACGCGCAATTCGAAAAATTGAAAAAACAGTGGGCGAAGCAGGCGGGAGTTGCCGGGGGAATTTTCGGCGCAGTTGTTTCCGTCGTGGGAATCTGCCTGGTTTGGATTCAGTACGCGCAGCATATGGAATTCGAACGACTGGCGGATTCAAGTGTTGTGCAGCAGCAGCTCAAAATTGTTCAAGCACCGGTGGAAATCAATTCAGACCTGTATGCACAGCAAAAAAAGTCCGATGAGTTGCCTGCGCAGCCAGTGAAGGATTCCGGCTCTCAGTCCCCGCCCTCCAGCGAAGCCGCACCTAATCTCGGCGAGGACGAGCCTCCGCCCACTGAAGTAAACACGGGCGGTATCAAGGTGATTCACTGGACGAGGGATTATGCGGTCGAATCGCTGGAAATGGACGACGGAAGGTGGATTCACCCAACGCCTGCGCCGTCCCCGTGGACGTACTTGCTTATCGTGCTGTCTCCCGTGGCGGGTTTTTTCATTCCCTGGATTCTCGTCAAAACGTTCGCCGGTGAGCAAACCCTCTTTTCCCATCGTCACGCGGATGGTCAGGACCCGAATGGGCGCTAGGTTCGCCGCCAGCGCGAGTTTTGAGCAAGTCTGTGAGCGGCGATGAGGCAACTCCCCCTGGTCGCGCACTCCCATGAGGTTCAACTGCGGCCGCGTGTTGGGTTCGCGGCTTGTTCGGGAATCCTCATCCGGCAGGTACCCCTTTCCTGAAATACTCCTCACCTTTGCAACGCAATTGGTATACTGGAAGATGTGACCACAACTCTGCTCGAATCTATCTCGAACGGTACCCACGCCGGGACTTCCCCCAGTCAGAAGAGGGTGTTGTTGCTTAAGCCGCGCGGCTTTTGCGCCGGTGTGGTGCGCGCGATCGACATTGTCAAGATCGCACTTGAAACCTTTGGCGCTCCCATCTACGTGCGGCGCGAGATTGTGCATAACCGGTATGTTGTCAACGAGTTGGCAGAAAAAGGCGCGATCTTCGTCCATGAGATTGACGATGTGCCCGACGGCCAGCGCGTCATCTACTCCGCGCACGGAGTCTCGCCGGCGGTTCGCGAACGGAGCAAGGGCCGCAATCTGAGGGTGATCGACGCCACCTGCCCGCTGGTGACTAAGGTCCATATCGAGGCGGTAAAGTTTGCCAAACAGGGCTATTCGCTCGTGCTCATTGGCCATCGCGACCACGATGAAATCGAGGGCACGCTTGGCGAAGCCCCCGAGGTAACTCAAGTGGTTTCAAGCGTTCAGGAGGTTGACGCACTTCAGGTTCCCAACCCCGACCGCGTGGCCTACCTGACCCAGACAACTCTCAGCCTGGATGAGGCGCGGGACATCATCCACGCCCTCAAGTTGAAGTTTCCAAATATAGTTGGCCCTCACTCGCAGGATATTTGCTACGCCACCGAGAACCGCCAGGTGGCTGTGCGCAACGTGGCTCACGATGCTGGACTGGTGCTGGTAGTGGGCTCCACAAACAGTTCCAACTCCAATCGCCTGGTTGAGGTTTCGCGCAACCTTGGAACCATAGGTTACCTCATCGACAACTCCCAGGCCATCGATCCGGTGTGGCTCGAAGGCGTTTCAACAGTTGCAGTTACGGCAGGCGCCTCGGCTCCCGAGGTGCTGGTGGAAGACGTTGTGAATTATTTGCGTCAAAGGGGCTTTGACACCGTCGAAGAAGTGGAAGTAATGCCGGAAAACGTCCGGTTTGGCCTGCCGCCGGAGATTATTCAGGCGATCGGCGGCGCGGGCGGGGCAGAGGCAGTGCCGGTGCGGGGATGAACGTAGGGAATAGGGATTAGGGAATTGGGAATAGAAGCCTGCACCGAGTTCGACGTAACGCAGCAACTGCTGTTTTTTCAAATTGGAACTGAGGCAATTCAAACCGCATGAGTGCAAAGCAGGGGAAAACGCAATCCGCGATTCTCACATCGGCTGCTCACAAATCCGCTGCGCCGCGATTTGGCCGGCTCGACGCGGATCTGGCGGATGTGGAGTCTGCAATCGGCAAATCGCGGGACTATCTCTTGTCCCGGCAGCATCCCGATGGATATTGGTGTGGCGAGCTCGAGGGCGACTCGATGCTGGAAGCCGACTATATCTATCTTCATACACAACTTGAAAGCGGAGATCCGGGCCGGCTCAAGCGCGCGCTCACCGAGATGATGCGCTACCAGAACGAGGACGGCAGTTGGAGCCTCTATCCCGGCGGGCCGGGCAATATCTCCCTGTCGGTGAAGTGCTATTTTTCAGCCAAGCTGATGGACATTACCGCCGAAGATCCGCGCCTGGCCAAGTGCCGCGAGTGGGTTCTTGCGCATGGCGGCGTGGTTGCCTGCAACACCTTTACCAAGATGTATCTCTGCGGCTTGGGCCAGTACGACTACGACGCGGTGCCCGCCATTCCGCCGGAGATTGTTCTGTTTCCAAATTGGTTCTACTTCAATATCTATGAGATTTCGTCCTGGTCGCGGTCGATTCTCGTCCCGCTGGCCATCATCTACGCCAAGAAGCCGTACAAGAAAATCCCGCCCGAGCAGGGCATCGATGAGTTGTTTGTTGGAGGGCGCGCCAACTCCATCCTGCGGCTGCGCAGGGACCGCAGCTCCATCCTCTCCTGGCGAAACTTCTTTATCGTGCTCGACCGGCTGATGCACTGGGCTGAAGCGGTTCACCTTCGCCCCGTGCGCACCATTGCGTTGCGCAAGGCTGAAAAATGGCTGCTGGAACGTCTGGAGATGACCGACGGCCTCGGCGCCATCTATCCAGCCATGCTCAACGCCATCATTGCATTGCGCTGCCTGGGTTATTCCGAGGACGATCCGCAGGTGATTCGCGCGCGCGATGAGTTTGAAAAATTGGGAATTGAGCAGCCTCCCAGCGAGGGCGTGGATGAGCCGACATTCCGCATGCAGCCGGCCGTGTCGCCGGTGTGGGATACTGCGCAGGCCGTCTATGCGCTGGGCGAAGCTGGTGTGCCGCGCAGCGATCCGCGCATGATCAAGGCCGCGGATTGGATGCTTTCAAAGGAAGTCCGCCACAAGGGCGATTGGGCTGTGAAGGTTCCAAACACCGAGCCGGGCGGGTGGTACTTCGAATACAACAACGAGTTCTACCCCGACACCGACGATACCGCGCAGGTTCTGCTCGCGCTGAACAAGGTGGACAATCCTCGCGAGCGCTACCAGCACACAGTGGCGGAGCGCGCCATCGAGTGGGAATTTGCCATGCAGTGCAGGAACGGCGGCTGGGGCAGCTTCGACAAAGACAACACCAAGATGATCTTCCAGTACATCCCGTTCGCCGATCACAATGCCATGCTCGATCCGCCCACGGTGGACATTACGGGGAGAATTCTGGAGATGCTGGCCACCTATGGCTATACGCGCAAGGACAAGCGCGTGGAGAAGGCGATCAAGTTCATCCTCAGCCAGCAGGAGCCGGATGGAAGCTGGTTCGGGCGCTGGGGCGTGAACTATATCTATGGCACTTTCCTGGTGCTGCGGGGACTGGACGCAATCGGCG
>CAYWMR010000259.1:0-7145 GCA_964458965.1 uncultured Occallatibacter sp.
TTTCTGCTCAACGTTCATATCGGTCCTTATTCGCACGGAAACATGGCCAACCACGACGAGACGCGCACCCGCAAACTGCTGCTGCACCGGGACGAGGTTCGCAAGCTACTGTCGAAGACGCAGATCAAGGGCCACACGCTCATCCCGACGCGGCTTTACTTCCGCAACGGGCGGGTGAAGTGCGAACTGGCCGTTGCCAAGGGCAAGCAGGATTGGGACAAGCGGGAGACGGAGAAGCGACGGGAGGCCGATCGCGAGGCGCGGGCGGCGGTGAATGCCAGCAAGCATCGGATGGGGCGATAGGGCTGTGGATCGAAGGTTCCGGAGGGAGCAGGGGTTTTCCCCCCCCTGAAAATGGGTCAAATCGCCAGCGTCTTCAGGTCAGGGCCTCTCGATCAGCCAAGAGGCGTCTCGTTCCTGAGGCGCTCTTCCGCCATCTCGCGCTGGAGTTCCTCCTCTTCGCGGCGAGCCTCTTCCTGTCGCTCGGCGATCAACTCATCCGAGGCCAGGATGCCGGGTTTGAAGTACTTAGCGCACTCGCGCTGAATCCGGCGAATGCGCCCTTGATACGACTCGATGCGCAGAACGCCGTCCTCGACGTCCATGAGGAGGGTTTCACCGGCCGCGAAGCCCATCGCCTCACGGATTGCGGCGGGGATCACGATATGGCCGTCCCCATACAAGAGCGCTTTTTCTTCAACGACACCTTCGACGGACGTTTCCATATATGCTTCCGTGAGCTATTTTGAAATATTTTTCGCAACTGCCGTCTGCTTCCGCCTCACCGCATACCAGGCAAGCCCGGCGGCGATGATTCCGAGATAAATCCATGGAATGCGCGCATGATTCTCATCCGTAGCGGACCTCAGGGCGAAGATTACGATCAGGATCATGACCACCACGGTGAGCATGCTGATGCCGGCTACCCAATGCGAGTGCTGTCCCAGGGCGCGGCGGGCAAAGGGAAGCGCCGCAGCCACAAGGGCATAGGCGGTGAGGAAGCCGAACACTGAAAGCGAGCCTACCCAGTCGTACATGTCGGAGCCTGAGGCGCCGTGTAGTGACAGCGCCGCCGTCGATACGAACATCAGGCCAGCGGAAAGCGCGATTGCCGTTCCGGGTGTACCGTGCCGCCGGTTGGTGCGCTCCAACGCTGCGGGAAGCAGCCTGGCGTGCGCCATTCTGAGCAGCACGCGAGCGGCCGCTGTGCTGCAGGCCAGCACGCAGGCAAACATGCTTACCGCCGCGCCAAAGTCGATGGCCACACCCAGCGGCGATATGCCTGCCTTGGTCGCAATGAGATGCAGCGGGCTGGTTGCATCGCTAAGTTGCGACGAGTAGCCGCGAAACCCCAGCACCTCAGAGTAAGAACACAGCATGAAGAAGACGCCGGCGAGAATCGCGCACTGCAGCACCGCGCGCGGAATGGTCTTGAGGGGTTCGCGCGCCTCGTTTCCCAGCGTGGTCGCGCTCTCGAATCCCACAAAGCTGAACATCGCCAGGACCAGCGCGGGGCCCAGCGCGGAGAGGGAAACGCCCTTGAGCCGCAATTGATCGAGGTCGAAGTGCAGACCAAACCGGAACAGCATTACGACTAGAACAATGAGGATCAGGCTGACGGAGACTACCTCAATCCACAGCATCAACTCGGCGGAAAGCTTTACGTCGCGGTAGGCAATCAAGCCAGCCACCAGTGACACCAGGGCCAGCACAGGCAGAGCAGGGGGCGTCCAGTGGAAGAACTGCTGCGACAGCACGCCGGCGTAGTAGAGCGCGCCGCCGGCTACCGACGCGCCGGTGGCCAAATAGGCCAGCAGCAAGCCCCACGCAGCGACGACGCCAAATACGGGCGGCAGCGTGTCGGATGCATAGGAATAGAGCGACCCCGGCGATGCAGAGAGCCGCGCGAACCGGCTCACGCAAAAGCCCACCAGAAACGTAGCCCCCATTGCCAGCAGATAGACGAACCAGGTGGCATTCCCCGCCAGGGCGAAGACCAGCGGAATGGTGAGCGAAGGAGAGGTGGACGGCGCCATGGCGGAGACCGACTGCGCCAGCGTCTCCAGCGGCCCGAGCACGGCGGTGTGAAGGCCGTAATTATGGTTTGCGGCTGGCTGTGAGTACACTTCGCCTTTTGTCTGGCCCGTCACCGGTCCGCCTTTCGCGCTTGCGTGCCGCGCCCCATTTTCTGAAGGGTCTTTGGTGGTGCTGGATTGCTCTAGTCTTGCGCCCGTGGCCCCTGGCGGTCAAGGCTCATCATGCGACTCACAGCGGAGAGATCGAGGAAAGCATAGAGGATGTGGTTCGCGCGACTATACTGCAAGCCATGCGTGTTCTCCCGCTTTATCTGCTGGTTGCCGCTGGCGCAATTGCTGTTGCCCAGTCGCCCTCGCCTGCGCCGGCAAGTGCGGTTGAGGTGTGGCAGATGCAGGATTCGGGTACTACCGCTGGCCTGCGCGGAATCGATTCGGTGGATGGGACTGTGGCCTGGGCCAGCGGAACGGGTGGGACTGTGCTGCGCACGCTCGACGGTGGGCAGCACTGGCAAAAATGCGCTATCCCCGACGGAGGCAAAGATGGCGCAACGCTGGACTTTCGTGGGATACAAGCATGGGATGCAAACACCGCAATCGTGATGGCCTCCGGTCCAGGAGATAAGAGTCGGCTCTACAAGACCACCGACGGCTGCAGGACGTGGAAGCTTGTTTTTAGAAATCTCGATAAGGACGGGTTTTGGGATGCGCTTAAGTTTGACGGGCCCAAGAAAGGCATGATTCTTGGCGATCCGGTGCACGGTGCATTCGCCGTTTTCATCACGCTTGATGGAGGTGCAAGCTGGAAGAGCCAAAAACCGCCGGGTTCGAAGCCTGATCCCTCGGAACAGGCTATCTTTGCCGCCAGCAATAGCTCGTTGTTAGTGTGGACCGATCTTGCGCATCGCATCTTTGTTACCGGAGGAAAAGGTGGCGCACATCTGTTTGAATGTCATGGTGAATTGAACGTGGGAGGCCGTCCCGAACGCGTAGATTGTCTGCAGCATCCGATCCTGCTACCTCTAGCTCAGGGAGGGGAAAGCACGGGCGCATTTTCAATGGATTGGTCAGCGGCGCATTGCAATAACGAAGCCTTGTGCAGCACGAGCATGGTCGCTGTCGGCGGCGACTACACCAAGCCGAATGAATCAGCAGGCACCTCTGCGTACTCACTCACCGGAGGGGATGAATGGACCGCATCCACAACCCCGCCCCACGGCTACCGCTCTACCGTGCAATGGTCCGAATCCCTGAAGCTTTGGGTCACGGCCGGCACCAACGGCAGCGACATGAGCCGCGATGACGGCCGCACCTGGCAACCGCTCGACAAAGGCAACTGGAATGCGCTTTCGCTGCCCTTCATTGTTGGCCCTAACGGCCGGATCGCCCGCCTGAACCCCGCTGCACTTTCGGCAGGCAAGTGAAGGGGTTGGACCCTTCGACGAAGAGTCGGTCCAGGCGCAGCACGGTATGCGTCTTTGGTTGGATTTCGACCGGCCTGCCTGCGTGTTAAGGTAGGTGGAATGCCGACAAATGCACGTTCGATTGCAAAGCTGGATACGATCCCGTTCTACTACCTGCTGTTCTTTTTGTCCGGCTTTCCCGCGCTTCTCTACCAGGTTGTTTGGCAGCGGGCTTTGTTTACCCTGTACGGCGTAAACATCGAATCGGTAACCATGATCGTTACCGTTTTCATGCTTGGCCTGGGCCTGGGCAGCCTGGCCGGTGGATGGCTTTCCTCGCGCAAGGGAGTGCGGCTGCTGCTGGCTTTCGGAGCGATCGAGCTTTCAGTGGGCGCCTTTGGCGCGGTTTCGTTGGGTATTTTTCATGGCATCGGCTCGCTCACCGCGGGCGCATCCACCTTTGCAACAGGGTGCATTTCGTTTGCGCTGCTGCTGGTTCCAACCATGCTGATGGGAAGCACCCTGCCACTGCTGGTGGAGCATTTTGTCCGCCGCACGGGGAATGTGGGCGAGTCGGTTGGGACGCTCTATTCGGTGAACACGCTTGGCTCTGCCGCGGCATGTTTTGCGGCTGCGTTCGTGGTGATGCGGGTTCTCGGCGAATCCGGCTCGGTAAGGCTGGCGGCCTGCTTCAACCTGTTTGTCGGCGTGACTGCACTGGTTCTACAGGCCAACCAACCCGTTAATTCCGTGAAGAGACAGACGGCGGAAGCTGCCGCAGCCCAGCAGACCATTCCTTTCTGGGTCGGGATGCTGCTGTCTGGCGCAGCCGGCTTTATCGCGCTGGCGTATGAGATTGTCTGGTACCGCCTTTATTCATTTGCCTCCAGCGGCAAGGCAGACAGCTTTGCGCTTCTACTTGCCTGCTACCTGCTCGGCGTGGCCTGTGGATCGCTTGCGGTCCGCGACCTGTGCCGGCAAAAGTATCGCAACAATGTCCGGCTCACGATGCGGGCTGCCTCGCATGTTGTCATAGTGGGAACCGTAGTCGCATTTCTTCTTGGCCCTCTGCTTGCCCGCGCGGTGGTGCATGTTCCCGTTAAAATCACTTATTCGTTTGTCTTCATTGCTGCGACGCTTCTCGGATCGATCTTCCCTTTGCTTTCGCACGCAGCTGTCGACCCTGCAAAGGACTCCGGAAGACAGCTCAGCTTTCTCTACCTGAGCAACATTGTTGGTTCAACGCTGGGCAGCTTTCTGGTGGGGTTTGTAGTCCTTAACTATTTCTCCACGCGCGCTACTTCGGTGTTGCTGCTTGGGCTGGGTCTGATTGTTGCATCCGTACTTGCGTTTCTTGCAGGACCGGCAAAGGCGGGACAAAGAGGCCCGAGCGGCTTGTTTGCAACCGGCTGCGCCGCCTGCTTGGCGCTAGCTCTGACCTCGGGCTTGCTGTTCAACGGCATGTACGAACGATTGCTATTCAAGGGGATTTATCGCGCCGGGATGACGTTCTCAAACCTGGTGGAAAACCGTAGCGGCGTGATTGCGGTTTACCCAGAGAGTGCGGAGTTCGGCTACCCCACCAACGTGGTTTACAGCGGCGGCGTCTACGATGGACGATTCAATACCGGGCTCATGCGCGATTCCAACGGACTTTTTCGAGCCTTCGCAATCAGCGGGTTGCAGGCAAAACCCAAGAGCGTCTTGATCATCGGTCTCGCTTCCGGGTCGTGGGCACAGGTTGTGGCAAGCAACCCCAATGTTGAGGACGTCACCATCGTCGAAATCAATCCTGGCTACCTGCCGCTGATTCGCCAATATCCCGAGGTCGAGAGCCTGCTTTACAACCCCCGGGTACACATTGTCATCGACGACGGCAGGCGATGGCTGGTTGGCCATCCCGATCGCCGCTTCGATTTCATCCTGATGAACACCAGCTTCAACTGGCGCGCCAATATGACCAATCTGCTGTCCACGGAGTTTATGGGCCTGCTGCGCTCGCACATGAACCCCGGCGGGATCGCGTACTACAACACCACCTGGTCCACCGATGTTCTGGCAACAGGAGTGACTGCATTCCCTTATGCGCTTCGCATCAGCAGCTTTCTGGCGGTGAGCGACAGCGCGTTTACGCTCGACAAGGATCTTTGGAGAACGGCGCTGACCAACTATCGAATCGACGGACACCCTGTCTTCGATCTTGCCGATCCACTGCAACGGACACGGCTTGAAGACGTTCTGCATCTGGCGGATGAACTGGATGCTTCCACAGGCGGACTCGAATCGCGAACCAGCTTGCAAAGCCGGCTCAAAGGGGCGCGGCTGATTACCGATGACAACATGGGAACGGAGTGGCACTGAGGCTGCGAGATTTGCCAGACCACCGCGGTTAAGGCACGTCTTGACGAGCCACTCGACTCTTCCGTCCTGCGACCGAAGCCAAGTTTTCGTGGAACCGGCCCCGGCAATGTAAAATTGAGATCAACCGGATGATGCAATCCTCTCCAGCGGCTGCCAGCCAGGCTTCCCGCACAGCGCGGGAACCGGAGTTGCGGGTGCCGATCATCCAGGTAACCGATTTACAGAAGACGTATAAGACAGCACGCGGCGAACTCAATCTCTTCCGGGGCCTGAATCTTCAGGTGGAAACCGGCGAAATGGTCGCGATAGTCGGCCAGTCCGGCGCAGGAAAGAGCACACTTTTGCACATTCTGGGAGCGCTTGATGCTCCTTCCGCCGGAACTGTATACTGCGCCTCAACCAATGTGGCCAAACTCTCCCCTCGCGAGGCCGCGTCCTTTCGCAACCGGGAAATCGGCTATGTTTGGCAGTTTCATTACCTGTTGCCGGAATTTACGGCGCTGGAAAACGTGGCCATGCCGCTTCTGGCTCGCGGCGTTTCAAAAAGAGAGGCGTTGCAGGTGGCGGCTAACTGGATGAGGCAAGTGGAGCTGGAAGATCGCGGCGACCATAGGCCCGGCGAACTCTCCGGCGGCGAACAGCAGCGCGTGGCGCTGGCCCGCTCGCTGGTGAACAATCCCCGCCTGCTGCTGGCCGACGAACCCACGGGCGACCTGGACGAGATTACCGCCGGCCGGGTTTTCGGCCTGATTGAGCGCCTGCATGCAGATCACGGGCTCACGTCAATACTGGTGACGCATAACCTTGACCTGGCCGCTCGATGTACGCGAGCATTGCGGCTTGAAGGTGGAAGGCTGACTCCGCTGGCATCCAACCCACAAGTGGGATTGCCTACTACAAACGTTTGAAGCAAAATGCAGCATTCCTGTTTGTTTTTGAGTCTTATACAGTAAGCAGTCTGGCTGCGGAGCAGATTCGAGGCGATCCAGACTGAAGAGGGCGGGATGGGAGCCTGCCGGCAGTAAGTGCGCCGGAAGGCAATGGAGCCGAAGAAAAAGCTCCAAAACCATCCTAGAAAGCTGTTCGGGGCAGGAGAAATACTTTCCGGGGGCTCCGTCGGCGCATAAGAAGAGGGCACGCGCGGGTTGGGTTGAAGCCGGGTCAGATCAACCGGACAGCCACTCCAGCCGATAGCCTGTTTCAAGGGGGACATCATGTTCGAACGCTATACGGAGAAGGCACGGCGCGTGATCTTCTTCGCGCGGTATGAGGCCAGCCAGTTCGGCTCACCCTATATCGAGACCGAGCATTTGCTGCTCGGCCTTTTGCGCGAGGACAAGGCGTTGAC
>CAYWMR010000260.1:0-7051 GCA_964458965.1 uncultured Occallatibacter sp.
TTTGAATTGATGCTCACCGTCGCCCTGGTGGTGATGGTGATCTTCCTTTTCCTGCGCAACCTGGCGGCAACCGTCATTCCGTCGGTCGCGGTGCCGCTGTCGATCGTGGGAACCTTTGGCGTGATGTACCTGCTGGGCTACTCGCTCAACAACCTGACGCTGATGGCGCTCACCATCTCCACAGGCTTTGTGGTGGACGATGCGATCGTGATGATTGAGAACATCTCGCGCTTCATCGAGGATGGCCTGAGCCCCATGCAGGCGGCGCTGAAGGGAAGCTCACAGATCGGCTTCACCATCATGTCGCTGACCGTCTCGCTGATCGCCGTGCTCATTCCGCTGCTGTTCATGAGCGACGTGGTGGGGCGGCTGTTCCGCGAGTTCGCCGTCACGCTGGCCGTCACGATTCTGGTCTCCGCGGTGGTCTCGCTTACGCTAACGCCGATGATGTGTTCTCGCATTCTGAAGGACAAGTCGGCTGCGAATCAGACCCGCTTTTATTACTGGTCGGAGAAGGTTTTCAATTCTGTAATCGCCGCGTATGGGCGCAGCATCCAGGTTGTTTTACGCTATCGATTTACTATGCTTGTGGTCACCATCGCCACGCTGGCAGCGACGATTCTGCTGTTTATCGTGGTGCCCAAAGGCTTCTTTCCGGTGCAGGATACGGGTGTGATTCTGGGCATCAGCGAGGCTCCGCAGACGGTAAGCTTCGCAAGTATGGCCGAGCGGCAGAAGAAGCTTGTGGACGTGCTGCTTGAGGATCCGGCGGTGGATAACGTCTCATCGTTTATCGGTGTGGACGGAACCAACACCACGCTAAACTCGGGCCGCATCCAGATCAACCTGAAGCCGCTGGAGCAGCGCAAGCTTAGCGCGACGGATGTGATTCGGCGCATGCAGCCAAAGCTTGAAGGGGTGGAGGGAATTCAACTCTTCCTTCAGCCGTTGCAGGATCTTACGGTTGAGGATCGCGTGAGCCGGACCGAATTTCAATATTCGCTGGAAGATCCGGATCAGGTGGAGCTGGCGAAATACACGCGGCTGATGGTGGATGAGTTGAGCCGCGAAAAGGTGGTGACCGATGTTGCCAGCGATCTGCAGGACCAGGGACTGGGTGCCAGGCTGGTGATTGACCGCGACACCGCCGCGCGTCTTGGAATTGCGATCGCCGATGTGGATAACACGCTCTACGATGCCTTTGGACAGCGCCAGGTGTCAACCATCTTTACTCAGCTCAACCAATACCATGTGGTGATGGAAGTGGGAAAAGACTTCCAGAGCGACCCTGGAACGCTGAGCAATCTGTACGTCAAATCGGGCAACGGCACACAGGTTCCGCTGAGCATGCTGGCGCACTGGGAGCAATCGCGGGCGCAACTGGCAATTGGGCATCAGGGACAGTTTCCGTCCACCGTGGTGAGCTTCAATCTTGCGCCGGGAAAGTCGCTGGGCGACGCTGTTAACGCGGTCAATCGCATTGAGCGGAACATCCAGATGCCGGCTGCTATCAATGCTAGTTTCCAGGGAACGGCAGCAGCATTTCAGACGTCGCTGGCCAACGAGCCGCTGTTGATTCTTGCCGCGCTGGTTACTGTGTACATCGTACTCGGCGTACTATACGAGAGCTACATTCATCCCATCACGATTATTTCGTCGCTGCCGTCGGCCGGCGTGGGAGCCATACTGGCGCTGCTGATTACGCGCACCGAATTCAGCGTGATCGCGCTGATCGGCATCATTTTGCTGATTGGCATTGTGCAGAAGAACGCAATCATGATGATCGACTTTGCGTTGCAGGCTGAGCGGAACGAGGGCAAGACCGCCGAGAACGCTATATTCCAGGCTTGTTTGTTGCGCTTTCGGCCCATCATGATGACCACCATGGCGGCGCTGCTGGGCGGCCTGCCGCTGGCTCTGGGCGGCGGAGTGGGAGCGGAGTTGCGCAAGCCGCTGGGCATCACCATTGTGGGTGGGCTGCTGGTGTCGCAGTTGCTCACCCTCTACACCACTCCGGTCATCTATCTTTACTTCGACAAGCTGGCGCAGCGCATGAAGCCGCGGGTTGTCGGGGATCAGGCGTCAGGGATCAGAGATCAGGAAACAGCCACCGTCAGCGCGGATTGAGGAAGACAGGGACCAGGGACTAAGGGAATAGGGAATGGAAAACGCGGGGTGGGATGCCTCGACTTTTCATCGCTTTCCAACCCGGTTGGATTGGTCATTGTGAAAGGAGACCATTATGGCGACAGAAGTTCAGCAACTCGAATTGTTCGTCAAGGAAGCACTGCAAAGCGGCAGCACAAAGGGCGATGTTTCAAAGGCTCTGGAGGACGCAGGGTGGCCTGGCGCGCAAATCAAGAACGCGTTGGACGCCTTTTCGGATACGGCGTTTCCGGTGCCAGTGCCGAAGCCACGCCCTTCGCTTTCGGCTCGCGATGCGTTCCTCTATCTCGTCATGTTCAGCACTTTGTACTTTGGGGCCTGGAACCTGGGCGCCCTGTTGATCAGTTTTATCGATCGCGCCTTTCCTGACCCGGCCTCGGGCGTCGGCGGATGGGGGTTCGATATGGAGCGCTGGTCGACTGCCGCTGTGATCATTGCACTCCCTGTGTTTTTTTTCATAGCGCGGTACATTGGCCAGCAAATCGAGCGCAATCCCTTCAAGCGTCTTTCCCCGGCCCGCCGCTGGCTTACGTATCTGACGCTATTCTTTGCCTCAGTCACACTACTCGGCGATACGACTACTCTGCTCTTCAATCTGCTGGGAGGCGAGGCGACCGTCCGGTTCGTGTTGAAAGCTGCAGTGGTTGCTGCGATTGCCGGATCGGCATTTGCATACTACCTCCTTGACCTGCGCAAGGAGGAGAAAGAGTGAGATTCAACTTCAGGGATGGAAAGTTGCTGGCTGTGCTGGCCGCGATTGTAGCAGTGGCGGCTGTTGCAACATCCCTCTGGCTGAATCCCCCGTCACTTGCAAGAGAACGACGCATGGACACGGTGCGCATGCAGGGTCTCTATCAGACGGAAATGGCTATTCAGTCTTACTATGAAGGGCATCGTGCTTTGCCGACAGAACTGAAAGCGCTTGACAGCGACAACGAGCATCATCGGGAGTTGGACTGGCATGATCCCGAGACCAAGCAGCCATTTGAGTACGCTGTCGCGGGCGAAACAAGTTACCGCTTATGCGCGGTGTTTTCCCAAGGCTCCGACCAGCACGACCCGTATATTGGGTTCGACGGAACACACAAGGCGGGCCGGGATTGTTTTCAAAAGACGGTAACTGTCAAGGCAGCACAATGAGACCTGTAATGCAGATTGAACGGTTGCTCGGAATAGCAAGACGGGCCTGAGGAACACCATGCCATTAACGAAGTCGAATCTGAAACTACGTCGACCCGGGAGAAACTGAGCTTCAATGCATTTATCCGCACCATTTATTCAGCGCCCGGTGGCCACATCGCTGCTTAGCGTGGCACTGCTGCTGGCCGGTTCGGTGGCTTACTCGGTGCTGCCCGTGGCGTCGCTGCCGAACGTGGACTTCCCGGTCATCGGCTCGAGCGCAAGCCTGCCCGGCGCCAGTCCCGAGACGATGGCGTCTTCAGTTGCCACGCCGCTGGAGCGCCAGTTCGGACGCATTGCGAGCGTGAACCAGATGACCTCGTCGAGTTCATTGGGCTCGGCCTCGGTGACGTTGCAGTTCGACATCAATCGCAACATCGACGCCGCAGCCCGCGACGTGCAGGCGGCCATCAACGCGGCACGCAGTCAACTGCCTTCCGACTTGCCGCAGAATCCGAATTACCGCAAGGCCAATCCGGCGGAAGCGCCGATCCTGATTCTCTCCCTCACCTCGGACGTGGTACCCAAGCCGCAAATCTACGACATGGCCGATTCGATCCTGGCGCAGAAGATCTCTCAAATCCAAGGTGTAGGGCAGTGCTTTGTGGGTGGCAGCGCGCAGCCGGCGGTTCGGGTTGAGTTGAATCCCATGCAGTTGGGCAACAACGGAGTTGGCCTTGAGGCGGTGCGCACGGCACTGACCAACGCCAACGCCAACCGGCCCAAGGGCGGCTTCCAGGACCCTACGCATCGGTGGCAGATTGACGACAACGATCAAATATACAAAGCGCGCGAGTATGCGCCCATCATTGCCGGCTATAACCAGCAAACCGGCGCTCCGGTGCGCGTCTCCGACCTTGGTATGGTGTTGGACGGCGTCTCCGACATTCACACCGCGGGCGTGTCGGGCATCAACCCGGCCCAAGGCGGGACAGGCAAGCTGAAAGACGCAATCCTGATCATCGTCTTCAAGATCCCAGGCGCGAATGTGATCGACACTGTGGACAGCGTGATGGCCGAATTGCCGCATCTTCAGGCCGCTATCCCGCCTACCATTAAACTCGATGTGGCTGTCGACCGAACCACGACCATTCGCGCCAGCGTGCACGACGTGGAGTTATCGCTGATCATCAGCGTGATGCTGGTGGTACTGGTGGTCTTTATCTTTCTCCGCGAAATATGGGCCACCATCATTCCGTCGATAGCGGTGCCGCTTTCGCTGGTGGGCACCTTCGGCGTGATGTACCTGCTCGGCTACACGATTGACAATCTCTCGCTGATGGCACTGACCATTTCCACAGGATTTGTTGTGGACGACGCCATTGTGGTGATCGAGAACATCACGCGGTATCTGGAAATGGGGCTAAGCCCCTTCGATGCCGCAATGAAGGGGTCAAAGGAGATTGGTTTCACGGTGCTTTCGATGAGCACGTCGCTGATTGCCGTCTTCATTCCGATTCTGCTGATGGGCGGCATTGTGGGCAAGCTTTTTCGTGAGTTCGCGGTGACACTGAGCGTAGCCATCGCGGTTTCGCTGCTGGTGTCGCTGACGACCACGCCCATGCTCTGCGCCAGGTTTCTGAAGCAGCGCGACGAGATGCGCTATGGGCCTATCTACCGCGCCAGCGAACAAGCGTTTGAATGGCTTCACTTCGAATACAACCGGGGGCTGCGCTGGGTGTTGCGCCACCAGACGCTGATGCTCTGCGTGACCATTGGCACGGCATTCTTGAACATCTATCTATTCAAAATTGTGCCGAAGGGTTTTTTCCCGCAGCAGGACACGGGCAGGCTGGGGGGGCGAACCCTCGCCGCGCAGGACATCAGCTTCGACGCGATGAGCGCTAAGCAAAGGAACCTGGCGCAGATGGTGATGGACGATCCGGCGGTTCAGTCGGTGACAGCCTTTGTGGGCGGCAATGGCCCTGGCGGCGGCAGCACCAACATTGGCAACATGTTCATCGCATTGAAGCCGCTGAATCAGCGCCCATACCGTGTTGTTGCAGACGATTGGATCAATCGCCTGCGCAAGACGCTGCATATAAACCCCGATCACGTGACCGCCGACGATGTGGTAAACCGGCTTCGCGGCCGGCTCACCAGCGTCCCCGGCGCAATTTTGTTTCTACAGGCGCAGCAGGATATCCAGATTGGCGGACGCGGCGCGGCGGCGCAATACCAGTACACGCTTTCCGACGAAAACCTGAGCGAGCTTAACTCGTGGGCGCCGCGATTTGAGGCGCGCGCCAGGTCGATGAAGGAGCTTCGAGACGTTTCCACCGACCAGCAGAACCAGGGGCTTTCGGCCACGCTGGTGATCGATCGCGATACCGCCTCGAGGCTTGGCATCACCGCGGCGGCGATCGACAGTGTGCTCTACGATGCATTCGGGCAACGCGAAGTTTCCACCATGTACACGGCACTGAACCAGTACTTTGTGGTGATGGAGGTGGACCCGAAATATCAGCTTAGTCCCGACGCGCTGAACGGGATTTACATCAAGGCGAGCAACTTTGTGGGAGCTGTGAGCGCGGTACCGAACACGGGGACGGCGACCTCATCCGCAGTTGCGGCGGCTCCCGCGGCTCCAGGGACTCTTCCGGCTGCAGCGTCTAGCGCGACAGTTCCCGCGGTTACTTCGTCCACGGCCGGAGCCGTGGGACTGGCCGCGCCCGGTGGCACCGCGGCGCGCACTCCGTCGACAGGCGGAGCCATGGTGCCGCTTTCGGCCATTGCGCACTTTGAGCCGCAGCGGACCGCGCTCCAGGTGAACCATCAGGGCCAGTATCCCGCGGTTACGCTCACTTTTAACCTCGCGCCCAACGTGGCACTGGGAGACGCCGTTACCGCGCTGGAGAAGGCGGAGCGCGAGATGAACATGCCCCCATCGATTCATGCCACATTCCAGGGGACCACGCAGGCCTTCCAGGATTCGCTGCGGAACGAACCGTGGCTGATTCTCGCCGCGCTGGTGGCCGTTTATATCGTGCTCGGCATTCTGTATGAGAGCCTGATTCATCCACTGACCATTCTGTCGACGCTGCCTCCGGCGGGAGTAGGCGCAATTCTCGCGCTGCTGCTGACGGGAACCGACCTGAGCATCATCGCCCTGATTGGCATCATTCTGCTCATCGGCATCGTGAAGAAGAACGCCATCATGATGATCGACTTTGCTTTGCAGGCCGAGCGCGACCAGGGCCTGCCGCCGGTTGACGCTATTTATCAGGCGTGTTTGTTGCGCTTCCGCCCCATCATGATGACGACCATGGCGGCGCTGTTCGGCGGCTTGCCGCTGGCAATCGGCATGGGCGTGGGCTCGGAGTTGCGCAAGCCGCTGGGCATCACGATCGTAGGCGGGCTCATCGTTTCGCAGATGCTCACGCTCTTCACGACGCCGGTGGTCTATCTGTTCTTCGACCGGCTGCAATGGAGATTCATGAAGCTGCGGCGGATTGGGGCGGAGCTGGAGGAAGCGCCGGGAGACTAAGGTTCGCGCAAAGAATCCAGCGAAGTATTAGAAGAGATTGGAGGCGCGGGTCGGGATCGAACCGACGCATAAAGGTTTTGCAGACCTCTCCCTTACCACTTGGGTACCGCGCCTTGGCAGGGCTGCCTGATTTTCTTTGTTCGCTCCAATCCGCCGTAGCCAGTCCGGCGGGCGCCGGAGGGCGGAATGGAGCGGGAGACGAGATTTGAACTCGCGACC
>CAYWMR010000261.1:0-7046 GCA_964458965.1 uncultured Occallatibacter sp.
CCTATTCCCTATTCCCTGCCTTCATCACCCCGCCACCGTAAGCTCTTCTTCCAATTGCTGCTTCTGGTAGAGGCCTGCGTAATAGCCGTCCAGAGCCAGTAAATCGTCGTGGCGGCCCATCTCCACAATCCGTCCGTGGTCGAGTACCGCGATCTGGTCGGCATTCCGCACGGTCGACACGCGATGCGAAATCAAAATCGTAGTCGCCGACGAAGTATACCCGCGCAGCCCGTTCAGAATCCGCTCCTCCGTATACGTATCCACGCTGGCCAGCGCGTCGTCCAGAATCAGAATCGCCGGCCGCCGCAGCAGTGCCCGCGCTATGGCCGCGCGCTGTTTCTGCCCGCCTGAAAGCGTCACTCCCCGCTCGCCCACCATGGTCTCGAACCCCTGCGGAAACTCCTCGAACTCCGCCCGTATGTGTGCCGCCTCTGCCGCTTCCAGTGTCTCCTCCGCCGTTGCATGGGGAGCGCCAAACGACAGATTCTCGCGAATCGTCACGCTGAAAAGAAAAGTCTCCTGCGGCACCATGCCGATATTGCGCCGCAGCACCGCCAGCGGGTAATCGCGCACGCCCCGTCCATCGATCAGCAGCGAACCCTCCGGCGCCTCATACATCCGCGAAATCAAATTCACCAGCGTCGACTTCCCCGAACCCGTAGGACCCACAATAGCCAAACTCGATCCCGCCGGTATCCGCAGCGAAATGTCATGCAGCACCGGCGTGTCTCCATAATTGAAGCTAAGCCCGCGAAACTCAATCTCCCCCTTCAGCACCGTGTCCGCGGCAATCGACATATCCGCCGCGCTGTCGTCGATTGCAGGCACCGCCTTCAGCAGTTCGTCGATGCGCACAATCGAAGCCGTCCCCCGCTGAAACAGATTCACCACCCAGCCCACCGCGATAATCGGCCATATCAGCATGATCATGTACGTGTTGAAGGCAACAAACTCGCCTACCGTGATGCGGTGGGCAATCACCAGGTGCCCGCCGGCCATGAGCGTAATGATCATCGACACGCCGAGAATGAATTCGAGCGTCGGCCACAGCATGCCCATCAGTTGCACCAGCCGCAGCGCCCGCGCAATGTACTGCCGGTTGAGCTGCTCGAACAGCCCAATCTGCGATTCTTCCCGTGCAAACGCGCGTATCAGCCGAGCCCCCGAGTAGTTCTCCTGGGCCTGCGACGAAATCTCAGAGAAGCTGGCCTGAATGCGCTCGAAGCGGTCGTGAATCCGCGTGCCGAAGTACTGCACCAGAATGCTTGCCACGGGCATGGGAGCCAGCGCGACCAAGGTTAAGTAGGGGCTGATGTGCAGCACAAAGAACAGCGCGCCCACCGTGAAAAAAATCGTATTGGCGCTATACATCAGCGCCGGCCCCAGCATCATGCGGACGGCGTTCAGGTCGTTGGTCAGCCGGGCCATAATGTCGCCGGTCCGGTAGCGCTGATAGAACCCCGAGTCCTGCCGCTCCAGCACGCGGAAGAGGTCGTTGCGCAGGTCGAACTCAATTTCCCGCGAGATGCCGATCAGGATCCAGCGCTGCGCGTAGAGGAAGATGCCTTTCACCAGCGCAATCCCCACCAGCAGCCCGGCAAACACCAGAATTCTCTGCCGTGTCACTCCGTGCTTCATCTCGTCGATGGCCGCTTCAATCACCTTGGGAAACAGCACCCAAACCGCGTTGGTAGCAATCACCGAGAGGCTGCCCCACAGGTATCCCCAGCGGTAGCGGCGCATGTAGCCGAAGAGCGGGCGCAGGTCGCGAAGCATAAGTTTCATTGTACCGGGCGCGCGCGTCGGGGGAAGGGAACGGGCCTTAGCCCCTTACATCAAGCCGCGCAAACAGCGACCTTACCTCCCGGAGGGAGGGTCCGAGAATAGCCCCGGATGGAGCGCAGCGCAATCCGGGGAGCAGCCCCCAGTCAAGGGCGTCCGCTCCGTAGGTGCGGAATGAACGGCCATTGGACCCCCGCCGCAAGGGTATACTCATTTCGTAGATGCGCGGGGGGAAGAATGAGCGACTTTGCCAAGAAGCAAGCCGAACGAATCAGGGGAATGGAGAGACAACAGGCGGAGGCAAATGAGAGGGCTAATACAGAGAGCATTGCGTCCGCTGAGCGAGAAGCTCTAACGCGAAAACTCGGCCCTGAACTTTGGACCGTATTCCGCGACCTCATAGCTTCTAAATGCCAAGATGTAAACAAGGAACTGGGAAAGGAATACTATCGGGTACACGACGAGATGCCCAACAAACTTCATGTGATTAGGCTCAACCCGGTTGCCAATTTGCACCTTGAGTTTTTCCCCGAAGCTAATCGGATTCATTATGATTCCGGCCCATGTGTAGGGGATTATTTAGTCGGTTTAAGGGAATCCAACGGGCAAGCGGTTCTTGCGGATGCTTATCACCATACCTTTAATTCTGAGGTAGAGGCGGAACGTATGTTGGTTGAGTGTTTAGCGAAGGCGTGAATCTGACGCCTACCGGAAAGCAGCGACGGAAAGCAGGGCTAAGAAAGCTGAAAAGGCTTCTGAATCAGCAAAGTGGATAGGTATTGTTCTTGCTCTTCAATCTTGTTTATTCCTTTTTCTACGTCGTCTTTACTCACGGGTTCAAATCCAAGCCCATCTGCGCGGGCCACATCTATTTGTCCACCGGTTTTGTCAACATGCTGAGTGGCTTTCTTGATGAGATACCCGGCTAAAGCGATGCCTTGTTCCGGAGGGAGATTTCTCGAATACAAGTGTTCTTCCAGAAAGTGAATTAAAGATGTGTCGCCGCAGCCGATTATCTCCACTCCCCCTTCGGATTCGTAGACCGCTTGACCATTAAATACGAACAAACGCGGACGCTCGAATATCTCGTTAAACCCGACAAACAGGTATAGTGGCTTGTAGCTCGAATCGGCTCCGCGTAGTAGCATTTGGTTGAGTACGCTCTCAATTGTTTCCCGGATTACGTCAACCGACCATTCTGCCGGTTTCAGGGTGGCCAGGAATCCGGAAATCTTCTGCCTCGCTTCAGCGTACAGCCCAGGGTCGCCCGCGAATCCGTACAGCAATTCGGGGCCATCCGACACTAGCTTTTTAGCGAAGCGTTTGCTAAATCCTTCAACGGTGAATTGTCGGTCTGAGGCGATGATCAAATCATTGCCGTTATTGCACAGAAACCCAACCGCAATCGTCATCGGCTTTGCTTCCTTTCGTTTCTCGGGAGCACAAGACTTCCGACATGGCGGGCTCATCGAGATCGGCGACTGAGAGGACTTGATGCTATTGCGTGCTAGCGGGCGGGTCATACACCCATAGATCGTTCAATTTGACCTGGTCGAGGTTCGAGTCAAGGCCGTCACCCGCAAATAGCCAGAGTTGGCCATTTGGGCCGGCCCATCCGACGGCGTTTTCTCGGGCTCCGGGGACATTCGACGTGGCCGGAACCCCCTGGGTTCCGTAGGCTCCAGGAGCATTTCCAGTGCTGCTGCCATTCATCCAAGTCCACACCCCCGCAGAAGGGGAGTAAGCCCAAAGATCGTTCAGCCAGTAATCTTGAAGAACCGTATCGATGCCCCCAATGCCACCGAAGAGCCATAAATTGCCGCTCGCATCGGTCCAACTAACGGCATGCACCCGAGCCCCTGGGACATCCGAAGCGGCCGGGATCCCTTGTGTACCGTAGACTCCGGGCGCAAAGAGGCCATTACTCCCAGACATCCAGGTCCACATTCCGGTGGATGGGTCGTACCTCCAGAGGTCGTTCAACCAGCCTTGAATTTCGGGGTTGCCGTCAAAGGCATCGTCGGTACCCCCAAACAGCCAAAGGTAGCCTTGACCGTCGATCCAGCTAACGGCGCTGTCACGCGCAGAGGGAACGTTTGATGCGGCGGGAACACCTTGCGTGCCGTAGTTGCCGTAAACGTCCACTGTTTCGCTTCCGCTCACCCAGGTCCAGATCCCGGTTGATGGGGCGTAGGTCCAGAGGTCGTTCAGGTCGCCCCCGTTGTTTTTTGAGTCGATTCCGAAGCCCCCAAAGAGCCAAAACGTGCCACTCCTGTCGGTCCAACTAACAGCGTATTCTCGGGCGCCCGGGACAATCGGGGCCGGGACCGTTCCCGGTCCCCCGTAAGAACCGTACTGCCCAACCTCATTACTCCCGCTCACCCAGGTCCAGGCCCCAGTTGATGTGTCGAAACTCCAAAGGTCATTCAATTCGCCAGAAACCCCGATCGCATCGACGCCGCCCCCGCCGAACAGCCAAAGGCGGTTTTCCGCGTCGATCCAACTCACGGCGTTCACCCGCGCCCCGGGAATGTTCGATGTGGCGGGAACGCCTTGTGTGCCGTAGACTCCGGGCGCATCATAAGCCTTGCTCCCGCCCACCCAGGCCCAGGCCCCGCTAGAAGTGTCGTAGCTCCAAAGGTCATTGAATGCACCCTCTGAGTCGCCGCCACCAAACAGCCAAAGCTTGCCGTTACTGTCGGTCCAAGTAAGCGAGCCGACTCGCGCCCCCGGGCTGTTTGAGGCAGAAGGAACCCCCTGTGTGCCGTAGACGCCGAGGCCATTATAGCCGGAGCTCCCGCCAATCCAGGTCCAATCCCCTTGGACAAAACCGGCCGTGCTCGTGACAGCCACCGAAGTCGAACCGGACTTGGTCGTGTCCTGTGTTGATGTCGCAGTGATCATTGCGGTTCCCGCAGTTTCTGGGGTAAAGACGCCAGTGCTGCTTATAGTGCCGATACCAGAAGGGCTGGCCGACCAGGTCACGCCACTGCTGAGGCTTCCCATCCCGTTGACCGTTGCGGCACAGGCAGAAGTCTGATTGGTCTGGATTGTCGCCGGGCTGCACGAGACGGACACTGACGTGATGGTCACTGCAGCAGTCACCGTCAACGTTGAATCGCCCGATTTGGTCGAATCTTGTGTGGATGTCGCAGTAATCGTCGCCGTCCCCGCGCCTGTGGGAGTAAAAACGCCAGAGCTGCTGACAGTTCCTATACTCGTGGGGCTGACAGACCACGTGACCGCAGGGCTGAAGCTCCCGGTTCCGCTTACTGTCGACGTGCAGGCTGACGTCTGATTCGTAGAGATCGAAGTTGGAGAACAACTCACTGAAACGGATGTAACTGTCGGCGTCGCCAGAGCAGAGCCTCCTCCCCCACCCCCGCCGCCACAACCAGCGACGGCCGTCAAGATTCCCATCACCAACAACGGGGCGCCAAAGCCTCGCCAAACAAGCAGATCCAAATAACGCGTTCCGGCCTCAGACATCCGGTGGCCCTCCTTCGGCTGCTCGCCAAGATTGTATCGCCCTAGGTATATGGAAATGATACCTATTTCCCCACCTTGAGCTTGCGCGAAACCACCGATGAATTGAAAGGGACATGATACCTATTCTCAAGATGTCATGAGATCTGATCCAGTTTACGGCAGTTTCCTATTGCATTTCATGTCCTGAAATGATTTATTACATGATATGGAACAAATTAGACCACGTTGGTTCCGCAGCAATGTCCAAACGGCTCTTCGGGTTCTGCCTGTCACCGTATTGACGGGTGCGCGGCAGACTGGAAAAACCACACTCACGCGGGCGATTGAGCCGGCGCGGGCGTATTTCACTCTCGACGATGTAGGAGTTCTCGATCAGGCCGAACGCGATCCGGATTCGCTGCTGGCCACGCGCCCCGTCATTCTCGATGAGGTCCAGCGAGCTCCGCAAATCCTGCTGGCCGTGAAACGGGCCGTGGACACACACCGGCAGGCAGGCGACTTCATCCTGACCGGCTCCGCCAACCTGTTGCTGATGAAGCGTGTTGCGGACACGCTGGCCGGCCGCGCAGTCTATTTGGATCTGCGCCCGTTTTGTCCCGCAGAGTGGCAGGAACGCAAGGACGCGCTGTTGCCGCTGGATCGTTTGTTTGCCCCGGATTTCGATTGGCGTGAGTGGCCGGACGAGGCGGGCGACTGGCCTGGATGGCTGCTGCGCGGAGGATTCCCGCCGGCACTGCAGATTGATTCCGAAGCGGACCGCGGCCTGTGGTTCGCCGCGTATGTGCAAACCTATCTGGAGCGGGATTTGCGTCAATTGAGCGACGTCTCGAGCCTGCCTGATTTTCAACGCACGATGATGCTGGCCGCCCAACGGACCGGCAAGTTGCTGAACCAAGCCGACCTGGCCCGCGACGCGGCGCTCAGTCACGTGACCTCGCACCGGTATTTGAACCTGCTGGAAACTGGTTGCCTGATTACGCGCATTCGCCCGATGGGGACCAATCCCTCGACTGGACTGGTGAAAGCGCCGAAGCTGCTGTGGACGGATTGCGGCCTTGCCGCCTGGCTCGCAGGAATCAAGTCGTCTGCCGATGTGACAGCCCGCATGGACGCGGGATTCTGGTTGGAGCAGACCCTGTTTCAGACGCTGGAGACGTGGCGTGCACTCGATCCACAACAGCGCAAGCTGCACTTCTGGCGCGACCGCACAGGGCGCGAAGTGGATTTCATTCTGGAAGAGGCCGGCAAGTTTGTAGCTTTGGAAATCAAGGCTAGCAGCCAGGTGACAGTGAGTGACGCGACGGGAATTCGCGCCTTCCGGGATGTATTGAAGCGCAAAGGATCGCTGGTGCGAGGGGTGGTGTTGAATGGCGGCAAAGCCCGTCCGCTTGAGACAGGCGTTCTGGCGCTGCCCTGGGGATGGATGGTCCCGAAATCAAGGCCCGAATGAGGCCGAAAGGCCGTGCCGAATACAGATTGAAATCGCCTCTCTTAGAGTTGGTTACCCGGCCTTTTCGGTCAGCTCGGCCCAGCGGGCGTAGAGGGCGTCGTTTTCGTGCTGCGCCGCGTCCAGTTCCAAAAGGGCTTGCTGCAGGAGCGTTGCGTTGGTGGCTACGTCGGGGTGCTCTACGCGGTCGCGGGCGGCTGCCAGGCGGGCGTCGGACTCTTCTACTCGCTGCTCGATGGCGGCGAACTCGCGGGCTTCTAAATACGAAAGCTTCTTCTTGCTTCCAGATGCGGTTGGCGCCTGGATGCCGGTGCGCTGGGTGGCGCTG
>CAYWMR010000262.1:0-6976 GCA_964458965.1 uncultured Occallatibacter sp.
CCACAAAGAAACCGTCGCGGTCGTTGACTTCGGTCGACTTGGCGCGCTCCACGCCCTCAACAAGCACCTTAATGTTGCCGTCGGGCATCTTGACGCTCTGCACAATGTTGCAGATGGACCCGACCTGATAGATATCCTTGGCCTGCGGCTCGTCGATGGAAGCGTCGTGCTGGGTGGCGAGAAAGATCTTTCGGTCGCCGTTCAGCGCTTCTTCCAGGGCGCGCACGCTGGACTCGCGTCCCACCACGAAGGGCGTCATCATGTACGGAAAAATCACCATGTCCCGTATTGGCATCATGGGCAGCTTGCGCGCTTCGGTTTTGTCGCGGGATGCGGTCATTGGTTCCCCATGTGTATTGGACGCGCGAAGGCAGCTCCGGCTTCAGGGCTGGTTCCACGGGTCATGTTCGGATTGTATCGCGGAAACGGGCCGTGGAAGCGTAAAGCACTCTCCGTGAATTCAAAACATCGGTAGCAAGAACCGGACGTCAGGCAATTCTTAAACCACCAACCGGGGGTCAAGAACGGTAATTCCGGCGTAGCGAGTGAAATCCTGGATATTGAAGGTCAGGATGCTTCTGATTCCATGGACCATCATCGCGGCCACCAGGCGGGCATCGTGGCTGTTCCTACCACAGACTCGATATGTGGTGACGAGCCGCTCCCACTCGCCTTGCAACGGGATTTCCGGCAGCAAAACGAAGAGCCGTTTGAGGGCAAGCACTTGCCCCATCGCCTGCTCAACTGTTAGGCCAAGGCCGTTGTCCGTCGCCGGCCGTGTCGCGACGGCCCAGAATTCGACCAGATTCTGCGATACGATGTGCAGCGCTTCATTTCCGGTGCGAAGCGCATCAAGCGCTCGCTGTGCTATTGGGGCATGGGTGGAATGCGGTTACGATATCCGCAATAGGATATTGGTGTCCAGCAGAATGGCCATTTATAAGCCGCGCGTTCCGTAGATGAATTCCCGGCTGATCGCTTCGTCCGAAAGCTCAGGAGTGTTTGTAGGATTGCTGTGAATCCAAGCGTACAGTTCGCGGCGCCATTCTTCCAAGCTGAGCGACGCAGGTTCGCCCTCTCGTGCCTCCAGTCGTTGTCGAATGGTTTCAACGCCCACGCCGATCACGTCGTCGGGGATACGGATCAGACCGGCATGGATAGCCTGCCCGACGACTTGTTCCTGCTCGGGACTCAACTGAATGGCCATGGGAAGCCTCCACCTCTATTCTTCCACCCCGCCAACTGGAATGCAATCTGGAACGTGATTCCTCGGCGGGAGACGCCGTCTTCCATGGTCTCAGGAACGAGGCATGGGGGCGCCCACGAGGTGCGCATGACATTTTGTGTCGTCGAAGTATTCGGCATAGAATTGATTCAGGCCGCTATCTTCGCAAAGCGGGCCTGTTCACAAAGAGGATTGTCGATGATTGTGAAGGCAGAGGCGCTGTCGCCGACGCAAAAGTCGGTGATCGAACAAATCCTGGGGCGCCAGATACTGGAAGCTGAAGCCATCAGCCTGCGTGCTTTTGCGCCGCAAGCACCCCCATTGCCTCAGCGACAGGCCGCGGCAGCGAAGCTGCGCAAGTTTCTGGAAGAGGCTGATCGTCCGCATGCAGGCATCTCAGACGAGGAGCTTGAGGCCGCGCTACTTGAGGCCATCCGCAGCGAGCGCCCGAATTTCATGCCGGCCTCGTGAGGATCGTTCTCTACAGCCCGCCAATTCTCGTCCTCACCGAATACAGAGAATGATGAGTCAGGATGTAAAGCGTGCGGCGATCCGGGCCACCGAAGATAAGATCGATCGGCCGTTCCGGCACATTGATCTTCTCCAACTGCTTTCCATCCGGGCTATAGGCCAGCACCTGACCAGCGGCAAGATACAGGTTTCCACGCTGGTCCTGCGCAAGGCCTTCCCCGCCTTCTTCCGCAAACAGGTGAAGATCGGCGATCGATCCCGAAGAAGTTACAGTCCCTTTGTAAGTCCTTTGCTCATCCTCCGCGGTCACATAGAAAGGATGGCCGGTTACGGCGTTCACCAGGCCAAACCCTCGCAATACGTCGGCCATTTTTGTTCCCCACTGCAATTGACCACGAACAAAATCGTCGCCTGCGGTAATCATGACGCTGTGGTCAGGAGAGATAAATTGCCAAAGTCTTTTTTGCGTAAAATCCCGTGTATTCCATACGCTTGCCGGGATTAACGCGCTCATCTCCGGGTGCTCCTGAGCCGTCTGCGGCTCAAGCATCGTAATCTGATCCTCGGGCGCATCGGGACGGAAGGAGTAGATTTTCCCGTTACCGCTTCTTGAAACTACCAGCAGGTCGCCTGCCTTATCGAAGGCCAGATTCTCCGGTTCGAGAGGCGTGTTGCGCACCACTACGGCTTCATGGTTCTCCGCCGACCAACTGTAGATCCGCTGCCAGTGCGCATCGACAAAATACAATTTGCCGGCCGAATCCACCGCGGCTCCTGAGATGTTAAAGAAGCCTGTCGCCAACTGCTTCACTTGCGCGGCGGGTTCAAGCAGCTTCGACGGCGCAACCAGCTTGCTCAAGTCAGGCGTTCCCGGTATATCCAGCCTCGCAAACTCGCGCGCACGCACTTCGCCGTGATGAGTCGAATCGACTACCGAGTTATCGAACGACACCTTGCTGTTGCTGTCTACATGTACGTTGCGAAAGCGAATCTCGCTGGACTCAGAGACGCTGGCCGCCATCGGGAAGGGCTGGTTGCTACTGATGACGCGATAGCCGTGGTAATTGGCGATGGTAATGTTGCGCGACCTTAGAATCTCCAATGGGAGCGCGAATGGACTTTCGCCTCGCTCTTCCTCGGTTTGCAGCGCATCCAGATCCCAGTTCTGAACCCCATCCAGCCGGATCTCATTGCGAACATGGTGCTCGCTTGACAGTTCGTACACATGGCCCGGCGTGGTGGTGTTGGAAATATAAAGTCCGGCCTGCGCAAACGTGCTTGGCGTCCATATGTCAGCAAACGTGCCCCCACCGCCGTTGGTGATCCACAGGCTTGGGTACTGCGCATCCCAGCGATACTTGTTGTTTGGGTCGGCTGTGTGGGTGTTGTTATACGGATTCATGCGCGTGCCATCCGCGGCGTTGGTGCCGTGGCCGCCAAGAAAGCGCACATCGTCCATCATTGAATCGGCTCCCGCCATCCACAACGCGCCCACCGCGCGGCTGTTGATTCCGCCAGTGAACAGCCCAATGCCGGTGACGATGTTATGCCCTCCCTGCGGAGTCTCAAGCAACGCCCGCGGTGCGCCCGGACCCTGAAAAGCCGCAGTTCCATCCGCCAGGTCAAATTGCGTCATGCTGGGGTGCAAACCAATCAGCACGGTGTCGGGACGAAGTCGGATCGTATCCGTCACAAGATAGCGCCCCATGGGGATATACAGCACCGTGTGCTCTGCAATCGCCTTTTGAATCGCTGCCGTATCGTCGGTGACTCCGTCCCCTTTTGCGCCCAGTGTTTGCAGATTCACCCATGAATCGGCTGGTGGCAATGCGGCGATTGCATTGCGTGAGTCGGATGGAAAGTCGTGCATCTCCTCGGCGTCGAAGCTGGTGCGAATCTCGCCCTCATCGGCCGCTCCATTCACCGCCAGGCCGTGCGAAAAGCTCTTCACTTTGTAGATGTCACCGGGCCCGGCAAATTCGCGCTTGCTCTCGCGCATCTCGGCGAAGGAGGTCTTCACATGGCGGCAAACGATGTCTTCAAGATTGATCTCGGTGCGCGGATTCTTCTCGTTGCCGAATAGAATTGCGGGGCCGTAAATATTATCGAATCGCGAGTCTTTCACCCACAGCTCTTCGGAGTAGCCGGGATCGATGTCAATCGCTAACCCTTCATTATGGAAGGTGTCATGAATCAGTGTCAGACCTGCCTCGTGCTCGCTGATGGCCGCTACGAACTGGCGCTCAAACGTGGAGTCGAGCAGCGTGAACTGCCAGCCCGGCGAAGGCTTCCCGGTCACTATCCCATACTGACCGTCGTAGAAATGCAGGTCCTCGGCTTCGTTGCCAATGTCTTTCAGCGCAGCAAGCGCGGTGCCCATGTGGAAGTCGATGTGCGCTAGGTAACAGTGCTGCGCCACGTGGAAGCGAATGGCAACTGCAGCACCATTGCCCTCGCCGACCTCGAAGTCCACGTTGCTCATCGCCGAGTAAAACGTACCGGGATTCGCATCGGGGATTGTTGCGTTGGGCGGGACGGTTCCTTCAATCGGCTGCGGAGACCTGCCGGAGGCATAGTCGATGCCTCGATTCGGATTCGGGCGCCCTCCGGCGAAGAGAAACATATAGCCCAGGCCAGTTTGATACCCGGGAGTATTGTCGGCGAGAACGAAGACTGGACGCGTCGCTCCGTATCCAATGACCCGAATACCCGGCCATATATAGATGGTCTGGGTAATGCGATAACGCCCCTCGGGAACGAAGAGGATGCCCTCGTTATGAGTCGCCGCTGCCTGGTCGATTGCCGACTGGATAGCTGCGCTGTCGTCCGCCAAACCATCTCCATGAACCGGAAAGCGATCCTTCGTCAGGTAGACAGCCTTCGCATCCTGAAGCCGCACAGGATAGTAGGAAGCCCCCCAGAGAGGAAGCGCAAGGGCGAACAGAATCATGCCATGCAGAGTAGCGTTTCTCATTGCCATCCCTTGTCTCCGCCGGCGCGGGTCGAACGCAATAGGATCGGGCCGGAAACAGATTATCACTCGTGTGGCGCAGCGGGAGCGTGTGGATGCGGCCCAACCTAGAGCGCATCCACATCCGCGCGCATTGATTCGGTTGGAGACAGGGTCGAGTGGCGGCGTATGTTGAGCCCCAGCGTGCTGAGAAAGAAACTGAAGAGAATGGTTTCATTTCCCATGGCGATCATAAGGCCGGAGGGAATCGAAATCCGGGCAATATGTTCGATATTCAACTGCCCAAAACCGGTTTTGTGCCACACCAGCAGAGCGTACCAGGTTGCAGCCAATCCTCCCAGACACAGCAACGCCCCCACGACCAGGCCGCGTTCCAGATTGATGTGGCGAAACAGAGAACGATAAGCCCGCGGCTCCGGATAGAGGTGCTCCTGAATTGCATAGATTCGGGAAAGCGCGGCAAACAGCACAGACTGAAAGCCGGTGATGATCATGAAGGCAAAGTAAATCAGCGAGTCGATTCCGAACTCGACATGCTGAATATGCAGGGGACTCACCATGATCAGCGCCAAGCCAACCAGTCCCAGAGACATGACGCCCAACCCCGGATAGAGAAATAGCCAGTTCGGGCTGAACAGGAGCATGAATCGAAGATGCCGCCAACCATCCCGATAAGGGCGAAGATGAGGCGGACGCGAACGGCCGTCGGGGCTCAATGTTGACGGAACTTCGGTGATTTTCATCCGGTTAAGCGTTGCCTTGATCACCATTTCCGAGGCAAACTCCATCCCGGTGGTCCTCAGGTCCATGCGGGTGAAGGCATCTTTGGAATAGCCGCGAAGACCGCAATGAAAGTCGCCAGCCGGGCAATGAAATAACAACCTGCCTATCGTCGACAGGATGGGATTTCCGATGTAACGGTTCTTCCAGGGCATTGCGCCCGGCTTGATCCCTCCAGCAAAGCGATTACCCATCACCAGGTCGTATCCTTCCCGGAGTTTTGCCACAAAGGGATCGAGATTGGAAAAGTCATAACTATCGTCGGAATCGCCCATGACGATGTATTTTCCACGCGCGGCAAGCGTTGCGCCATAGAGCGCCGCGCCGTAACCGCGTAGCGGTATATCCACAACGGTGGCTCCACAGCGCAAAGCGATATCCTGCGAACCATCCGTCGAGCCGTTGTCGCCAACAATGACTTCTCCTGTGATCCCAGAACGATCGAGATATGCCAGTGCCTTGCGTACGCAGACTTCCAATGTCTCCGCTTCGTTCAGGCATGGCATGATGATGCTGAGTTCTATCGTCATAGGCGTAAATTCCAGCTAGCGGCGCTGTTTTGCACAGAGAGTTCGATCCCTTCATTCTATTGCAGTCCGATTGGATCGCACGTGTGACTCCGATCCGCAAAGAGAAAGACCCTCAGGCTGCAGCCGAAGGGTCATTCCAAATTCGCAATGGAGCGGACGATCAGCCTGCCTTTTCCAGCAGGCACAGCGACAAGTCTCGCCGCTCGACCATATCGCTTGTAATTTCCAGGTCGCGGACGCGTTTGTTCGAGGGCAGGTGGTACATCAGGTCGAGCATCAGCTCTTCCAGAATCATGCGTAATCCGCGCGCGCCCACCTTGCGCGCCAGTGCCTCGCGAGCAACTGCGCAGCATGCTTCGTGGGTAAAGTGCAGGCGGACGTTCTCGTATTCAAACAGCCTCTGATATTGCTTGAGGATTGCGTTCCTGGGCTTGGTAAGAATCTCGATCAATGCCGACTCGTCCAACTCGTCGAGGACGCCCATCACGGGCAGGCGACCGACAAACTCCGGTATGAGGCCGTACTTGATCAAATCCTGCGGCTCGGTTCTTCTGAGCAACTCGGTGTCGCGATGCGAACGGGAGGTGGCGGCATCGGCATCCGCATCGGCGGCCTTGAAGCCCAGCGCTTTTTTGCCCACGCGCCGGCCTACCACGCGCTCCAGGCCCACAAACGCCCCGCCGCAGATGAACAGAATGTTGGTGGTATCCACCGCGGTGAACTCCTGGTGCGGGTGCTTGCGTCCGCCTTGCGGAGGCACGTTGGCCACGGTGCCTTCCAGTATCTTCAGCAGCGCCTGCTGCACGCCTTCGCCGGAAACATCGCGAGTAATGGATGGGTTCTCGTCTTTACGGCCAATCTTGTCGATCTCGTCGATATAAATAATGCCTTGCTGGGCTCTTGTTACATCGCCGTCGGCGGCCTGCAGCAGCTTGAGGATGATATTTTCGACATCCTCGCCCACGTAACCGGCCTCGGTCAACGTGGTGGCGTCCACAA
>CAYWMR010000263.1:0-6962 GCA_964458965.1 uncultured Occallatibacter sp.
AGCTAAAGGCAGAAGGCTATTCAGGTAAGAAGCCCCGCCGGAGTTAGCCGGAGCATTGAGCATCGAGACCGCCGGTGCAACGTCTTCAGGCACATTGGGATACTTCCCTCCCACAAACGCCCAGATGCTCCACAGCCCCATCACCGCCAGCACCACGCCCAGCGCGGCGCACACATAGCCGAACCGCTTGCGCGCGGTTACGCCCGGAGTAATGCCCCACTTGGCGGCAAACAGCCAAATGCCGTAACTGAAGTGCCAGCTGATCGCGATCATCGCGATAATGTAGACTGCCAGCATCCAGGGGTTCGCCAGCTCCACCTGCACCTTGTGGAAGGCGGCGTAAGGATGTTCCGGAAGGTTCACGCCCGTGAATCGCTGCCTGTACAGGTGCTGCGCGATATAGAGGAATGCGATAAGCCCGGTGTAGCGCTGGGAGACATACATCCAGTTGCCGGCCCAGGGGTAATACACCACGTTCGATTGCCCGCGCAGCCAGATATAAACGCCATAAACGCCGTGATACAGGATAGGCAGAAAAATAAAGATCCACTCCAGCACGCGCACCAGCGGCAGGCCATTCAGGAACTTCACCTGCGCACCGTAGGCGGCTGGCCCATGCACGGCCTCAAAGTTCGACAGGATGTGCTCCAGCAGGAAAGCGCCGATGGGGATGACGCCAAGCAGCGAGTGGAGCTTTCGCCACAGATACGAGTTCCCCTGGCCGGCGCGCAACGGCGGCACGCCGCCTTTGACAGTTGGAACCGCGCGGGGCGCGGCAGTTTGTTGAGCGGTGGCCATGGGCGTCGAGGCTCCTGAAGGCTGCGGGTGGAAGCGGTTTCAGATTGAGAGACGGAAATGCTCTGTCTTGTTTCAGATGCATTATTGGTGCCGCGCATCATACCCGTCAAGGCGCGGGATGATACGGCCGCGGCGATGTCTCATGCGTGCAGCATCGCCAGCAGCGCCGCAAACGCCCGCCCACGATGACTCAGCGACAGCTTGGTTGCAAGATCCAACTCTGCCATGCTCCTCTCCAGGGCCGGCAAATAGAACAGCGGATCGTACCCAAACCCCCCAGTCCCGCGAGGCGCGTCCAGAATCAGCCCTTCAACACTGCCTTCGGCTGTGTGCAGGGCCACGCCGTCGCGGGCCGCCACCAGCACGCAGCGGTAACGAGCCGTCCGTTCGCCCGTCTTCACAGCGGCCATGCGCTGCAGCAAAACCATGTTGTTCCACACGTCGGTGTTATCGTTGGCATCGGGCGAGTCCACCAGCCCCGAGTCGGCCGCAAACCGCGCGGAGCGAACCCCAGGAGCCCCGTCAAGAGCGTCCACCTCAAGCCCCGAGTCATCGGCCAGCACCAGGCTGCCCGGCGCAAACCGCGAATAATACACTGCCTTCAGAGTGGCATTCGCCTGGAACGTTGCGCCGTTTTCTTCCGGAGCGGCGATGGTGTCAAGCCCAGGCAGCGGATCGATCGCCAGCTTGTGCGCCTCGGCTGCGATGCGGAAATCGCGAAGCTTCCCCTGGCTCGTGGTGGCGGCGTAAAGGCTTAGGCCCATGAAGAAAGTGTAACGGCACCGGGCCTGCAATACGTCGCGCTCTGCCCGCACAGCAGTTATCTTTGACAAGGCACGCTGGCAGCGATTAAGGTTCTCCCCGAATGGAAACAGTTTCATCCGAGGAACCATGCTGAAAAGCTGTCGAAGAAAGGCTAAGTCATGCGGTCCGTCATAAGAGAATTGAGACCATTGTTCGGCGTGTTGCTTTTTGCGGGAACGGCATCCTTGCCGGCTCAACAGGCTACTGCTCCGCCAGCCAAACAGGTTCCGTCTCTGCACGACGGCTTCCTGAATCCCCCGCCGAGCGCCCGCCCGCGAGTGTGGTGGCATTGGATGAACGGGAACATCTCCAAAGAGGGCATCAATCTCGATCTGGAGTGGATGCACCGCGTAGGAATCGCAGGCTTTCAGAACTTCGATGCAGCGTTGTCGACTCCTCAGGTGGTAAAGCAGCGACTGGCCTACATGACTCCGGATTGGAAGGACGCCTTCCGCTATGCAACGGAAGTGGCCGACCAACTGGGCATGGAAGAGGCCATTGCCGGATCGCCGGGATGGAGCGAGTCGGGCGGTCCGTGGGTAACTCCGGCTGACGGCATGAAGAAATATGTTTGGAGCGAAACGGTGATAGAAGGCGGCAAGCCCTTTGCCGGCAAGCTGGCAGCTCCGCCCTCGGTCACTGGGCCTTTCCAGTCCATCGCGCAAAGCGAAGAGCAGCCCGTGCCGCTGCTTTATGGCGATGCGGCGGTGGTGGCGTACCGGCGTCCGGTGAGCGACATTTCAACCAGCGCGCTGAACGCAAAGATGACCGCCAGCGGCGGCAATCCAGACTATGCGCTCCTCAGCGATGGCGACCTCAACAAGACCACCGGCCTGCCCGTTCCGGCCCTGGGTCAGTCCTCCTGGATTCAATGGGAGTTTGCCCAGCCGCAGACCATCCGTGCCATCACCTTTGTTACCAAAGACCCCGACTGGACGGCAGCATTTACCGGCGTGGGAGCGCCAGAAAAGACCCTGGAAGCGAGCGACGACGGATCGGCTTTCCGACCGGTGGCGAAGCTTTCAGGAGGCAGCGCGCCCGAGCATACAATCGCATTTCCCGCTGTCACAGCCCGGTTTTTCCGGGTGACCTTCAAGCGCCTGCCGCCGCCCGCGGTTCCCGACTGGGCCAAAGGATTCGATCCGGCTTCTTTCGCCGCCAGGGCGCCCACAGAATACAAAATCGCCAAACTCGAATTGATTCCCGGCGCGCGCGTCAACCGCTTCGAAGAGAAGGCTGCATTCACGCCGGAAGAGAATCTCTATCAGTATGCGACCGCGCCTGTCAGCTCTCAAGATGCGATTCAAATGTCCGATGTGGTCGATCTAACATCCCGCATGCAGCCCGACGGAACACTCGACTGGACGCCGCCTCCGGGCGAATGGGTTGTCGTGCGCCTGGGCTACTCGCTGCTTGGAATCACCAACCACCCGGCCACCAAAGAGGCCACCGGCCTCGAAGCAGACAAACTCGATCGTGCCGCCGTCGCTCGCTACATGAACACCTACCTCGACAGCTACAAGGAAACGGTTGGCGCGGAAATGATGGGCAAGCGCGGCATCCGCTACGTCATCAACGACAGTTGGGAGGCGGGGTCGCTCAACTGGACACCGAAGATGCTCGCCCAGTTTCGTACTCTGCGCGGCTACGATGCCACGCCATGGCTCCCGGTCCTCACCGGCCATGTAGTCGAGAGCAGCGAAGCCAGCGACCGGTTCTTGTGGGACTTCCGCAAGACCATTGCCGACTTGATCTCGACCGAACACTACGGCCAACTCGAAGAGACACTGCACCAGCGCGGCATGGGCCACTATGGCGAGTCGCACGAGGGCGGCCGTGCCTATGTCTGCGACGGCATGGAAGTGAAAAAATACAACGAAGTTCCCATGAGCGCGATGTGGACGCAGCGCCCAGGGGTGAACCATGAGCAGTTCGGATACAACGCGGACGATCGCGAATCCGCTTCCGTGGCGCACATCTACGGGCAGAACCTGGCGGCGGCCGAATCCATGACGGCTTCCGAGGCGCCCTGGGGCTGGTCCCCGCAGACCCTCAAGCCCACCGCGGATCAGGAACTGCTGAACGGCATCAACCGCATCGTGATTCACGAGTCGGCGCATCAGCCGGTCACCGACAAGCTCCCCGGGTTGACGCTTGGACCCTTCGGCCAGTGGTTCAACCGCAATGAAACCTGGGCTGAGCAGGCGGGCCCGTGGATCGACTATCTGGCGCGGTCCAGCTTCCTCCTCCAGCAGGGCCGGTTCGCCGCCGACGTGGTCTACTTCTATGGTGAGGACTCGAATCTCACGGCCCTCTTCTCCCACAGCGCGCCGCCCATTCCCCCCGGCTACGGTTTCGATTACATCAATGCCGATGCGCTCATCCACGAATTAACCGTGCAAAATGGCGAGCTCATCACTCCCGGCAGAATGCGCTACAAAGTACTCGCGCTCGACCCCAATAGCACCCACATGTCGCTGCCGGTGCTGCGCGCGATTCATGCCCTGGTCAAGGCGGGTGCGGTGGTCGCCGGACCCAGGCCGGACGACGACCCAAGCCAGGCTGACGACCAGCAGGAATTTCAAACATTGGTCCAGGAAATGTTTGGCGATGGAACCGGCGTCCACCAGGTGGGCAAGGGCACGGTGTATGCGGGGCAAAGCCTGCGAGACGTATTTGCAGCGCTCAAGCTGGCGCCCGACTTCGACTACACTCGCCCGGAACCGGATGCACGCATCGAGTTTGTGCATCGCAAGCTCGCCGATGGAGACCTCTACTTTGTCGATAACCGCAGCGACCGAAGCGAACGCGTCGAGGCCAGCTTCCGTGTCACGGGAAGGGAAGCGGAACTTTGGCGCGCAGAGACGGGCGCTGCCCAACCCGCTACCTACAAGATCGCCGATGGCCGCACCTCCGTTCCGTTGACGCTCGAGCCCTGGGGAACGGTCTTCGTAGTCTTCCGCAAACCAACTCAGGCGGCGCAGCGCACGCTGCCCGCTGTCGCCGAGACGCAGGTCGGCGCAGCAACCGGCGCATGGACGGTTGCCTTCCAGCCGGACCGCGGCGCGCCGCCGACAATTACCCTCGACAAGCTCGCATCATGGACTGAGAATTCCGACCCGGGAGTCAAGTACTTCTCCGGCGCCGGAACCTACACAACCACCGTGAGCGCCCCGCCAGCATGGTTCCATGCCGGAGCCAAATTGAGTATCGACCTGGGCGATGTGAAGAATATTGCCGAGGTCACCGTGAACGACATTTCGCTGGGCGAGGTGTGGCACGCCCCGTTCCGCGTTGACGCGACGCGGGCGCTGCATGCGGGAGCGAACCAGGTCACGGTGAAGGTAACAAATCTGTGGCCGAACCGGATGATAGGCGACTTGCAGCCGGGCGTGACCAGGACGTATACATGGGCAGACGTGAAGCCGTACAAGGCAGACTCGCCGCTGCTGCCATCGGGCCTGATCGGCCCGGTCACCATCTGGCGAGCGGAGCCAGCGCAGGTTGCACGTTAGTCCTACAGTTGTAGTTCGAAGATCCTGGAGGGCCCCAAAGTTTTCCGGAGGGAGCAGGGGGTTTCAACCCCCTGAAAACGCGGCGAATCGCCAAGGCCTTTAGGCCCGGGCCTTGCGCCTTTCTTGAGGTTTGCAGGACATGCAACTGTAGTTTTGACTGCCTGAGATGAAAATCAGGTCTCAGGTTGTGAGAGTCAGGTTTTGAAAGGGCACGATTTCATTCGTGCCGCAATCGCGAAAGCTTTGTATCAGGGCACGACTTTAGTCGTGCCGAAAGTGCATAGAAACGACGCGGGCTTTAGCCCCTGCGGTATGAACGCAGTCGGCTCATGCACGAATGTGTTCGCGTTAAGGAGAAAAGGAATGTCGTCGATCTTCGCAGGCATCGGCTGGCACATGGTGGGCGCGGCATCGGCCGCGTCGTTCTATGCGCCCATTGGAAGGGTCAAGAAATGGTCGTGGGAAACCACCTGGGCCGTCGCCGGCTTCTTCTCCTGGATACTGCTGCCAATCTCGGTAAGCTTCCTGCTGCTACCTTCCTTCACCGGCTTCTATGCCGCCATCGACCCGCACATCCTCTTTAAAGTCGCTCTCTTCGGCGCCATGTGGGGCGTCGGCAATATCAGTTACGGCCTCACCATGCGCCACCTCGGAATCTCACTCGGTGTAGGCGTGGCTATCGGCGTGGTGTTGGTCGTCGGTACATTGGTGCCTCCGCTGCTAGACGGCCAGGCCGCCGTGCTCTTTACCACCCGCAGCGGCCTGTTCACCATGGCCGGCGTACTGGTAGCAGTGATAGGAGTTGCCGTTGTCTCCTATGCCGGCCACCAGAAAGAGTTAGAGCTTCGTGGCGAATTAAAGGAATTCAATCTCAAGCTGGGACTAACTCTGGCCGTTCTGTGCGGAATATTCTCCTCCGGCATGTCCTTCGCCATCAATGCGGCCAAGCCCATGGAAGCAGCCGCGCTGCACCTTGGAGTGAACCCTCTCTATGCCGCCCTCCCGAGTTATGTATTCATCATGGGCGGCGGCGCGGTGGTAAACATGAGTTACTGCTTCATCCGCCTGGCCGCGCTCAAACGCCTCTCCCTCCGCGACGACTTATCGCACGATAGCGGAACACTCATCAAGAACGCAGCCCTCGCCGCAACCGGCGGCATCATGTGGTATCTCCAATTCTTCTTTTACGCCTGGGGCGCGGCCAACATTCCCCAGCGCCTGTCCTATGTCAACTGGATGCTCCACATGAGCGGCTATGTTCTATTCGCCGGCCTCGTAGGTCTTGCGCTAGGCGAGTGGCAGGGCATAAGCGGCAGGCCCATCCGCCTGCTATGGGCCGGAATGATCATAATCATCCTGGCCGCCAACTTGGTAGGTCTGGGCCTCGCCACCTGAGCCTCCTGAGCATCCTGATCCGTTCTTTATAAATATCTGTCATCCTGAGCGCAGCCGAAAGCCTGCATTAAGAGAAGCCGAAAGCCTGCCCTGAGCAAACTCGAAGAGGATCCGCGTTCCTATAACTCTCCACAACTCTATAACTCTTTACGACTATCTCGCTCTGTATAAATATCTGTCATCCTGAGCGAAGCCGAAGGACCTGCGTTCCTATAGCTCTTTACAAGTATGGCTCATTAGAATTACAGCCCTTTACAAATATCTGGTTTCTTATTCATATCTGTCATCCTGAGCGCAGCCGAAGGACCTGCGTCACTATAGATCTTTAGCTTTTTACAGCTCTTTACAAATATCTGTCATCCTGAGCGCAGCCGAAGGACCTGCGTCACTATAGATCTTTAGCTTTTTACAGCTCTTTACAAATATCTGTCATCCTGAGCGCAGCCGAAG
>CAYWMR010000264.1:0-6947 GCA_964458965.1 uncultured Occallatibacter sp.
AGGGGCGCGGTGAAATGGCCCGTGTTCATAGGGAGCGAACGGGGCCCCAAACGTCCTTCAGTTTTTGGGGGGTGAGTCGAAGAATCTGCTTGTGTCCTTCGTGAGTTTTGCAAAGAACTTTGGAGGCAGGACTCTACACTGTCCTCAGAGCTCTCCGTTGAATTACCGCCTCTACACTCCGCAAGATTTTGGCCCACTTTACGCCATCGAAGAGGCGTGCTTCCAGCCGCCGCTTCGCTTTGGGCGCAGGTATATGCGCCAGCTTGTGGAAAGCCGCGATGCGGCCACCTGGATTGCCGAGCAGGACGGACAGTTGGCGGGCTTTGCCATTGTCGAGTGGATGCGGGAGCAGGACGGAATCGCTGCGTATATCGAGACCCTGGAGGTTGCCCCGGCCTCGCGCAGACAGGGCGTCGGCGGCGAGTTGTTGCAGCGGGTCGAGGCGTCGGCGCAGTCCGCCGGAGCCGCACTGATTGGCCTGCATGTGGATGACGAGAACGCCGCTGCGATTCGCCTCTATGAGAGTCATGGCTACCTTCTCCAGGGAAAACAGGAGAACTACTACGCACGCAGCCGCGCGGCGCTGGTTTACAGAAAGCCGCTTGTGAGCCGTTAGCCAGCTTATTGATACCAAGGCGAACGGATGGACGCGGCCGCCTCTTGAACAGCGCATGGGGCTGCGCCTGCCGCCCCTTTTGCCCTTTCGAGTAAAATAGAAGTACGCATAATGTCCATCAGCAATCCAAATCTCCCCAAGTCGATCCTGGCATTCCGGGCATACACCTCAAATCTTTTCCTGCACGATTTGTTGGCTGGGATCACCGTCGGCCTGGTGGCTTTGCCGCTGGCCATGGCGTTTGGAATTGCATCGGGGGTGACGCCGCAAGCCGGTCTTTATACGGCAGTGGTGGCAGGCTTTCTTATCTCGGCACTGGGTGGTTCCAGGACGCAGATCGGCGGACCGACCGGTGCATTTGTTGTCATCGTGGCGGGGATTGTGGCGCGCTTCGGCATGAGCGGCCTGGCCATGGTTACGCTCATGGCCGGCATTATTCTGCTGGCGATGGGGTTGACCGGGCTTGGCTCGGCAGTTCGATTTATACCGCGCATGGTTGTGATTGGTTTTACCAACGGCATCGCTGTGCTCATCGCTTCCACGCAGATCAAGGACTTTTTCGGATTGCGAACCGGCCCCGTGCCCAGCGAGTTTCTTCCCCGCATGAAGACGCTCGCGGAGCATTTCGCGACCCTGACGCCGGCCGCACTCGGGCTCGGGCTGGGCACGCTGGCGATTCTGCTGCTGTTGCCACGAATTACAAGGCGGGTTCCCGCGTCGATTGTGGCCGTCGTGGTGTGCACCGCGATCTGTTGGCTGTTTCACTTGCCGGTGGAGACGATTGGAAGCAAATTTGGCGGAATTCCTCGCGGCCTTCCCCCCTTCGCCATTCCGGATTTTCACGCCGAGCACATTCTCCCGCTCATTCCTTCGGCGTTTACCGTAGCGCTGCTGGCTGCCCTTGAGAGTATGCTCTCCGCCGTTGTTGCCGATGGAATGACGGGCGACCGGCACAACTCCAATGTGGAACTGGTGGCCCAGGGAATCGCCAACATTGTCTCTCCGCTGTTCGGCGGCATTCCCGCCACCGGGGCCATTGCCCGCACCGCAACCAATATCCGCGCAGGCGGTCGAACGCCCGTGTCGGGAATGGTTGCCGCAGTCACTTTGCTGCTCATCCTCCTGGTTGCCGCGCCGCTCGCCAGCTATATTCCACTCGCCACTCTGGCCGCCGTCCTGTTTGTGGTGGCTTACAGGATGGGTGAGTGGCAGGAAATCGGCGCCATTCTGCAAATGGACCTGACTGCTATTTCAGTGTGGCTCGTTACTTTTGCGCTCACGGTGTTTGCAGATTTAACCGTCGCGGTTGCTGTTGGCATGTCGCTGGCCGCACTGCTCTATATCTACCGGATCGCCGAGACCACCACCGTGTCGCCGGTTACGGACGAGTACATTCGCGATGGTTTGCCCCACGTTTTGCAGGGACGAATCCTGCCGCCCTATGTGACCCTGCTCAGGATTCACGGGCCGTTCCTGTTTGGGACGACTGAAAAACTGGTGGAAGCGACCGTGAATCTGGAAGCCTTCTCCAATGTGGTAATCCTGCGGCTGCGCAATATGACGGCCATAGACGCCACCGGCATTCACGCGATTGAGACGTTTGCCGTGCGCCTGCATGAATCGGGCAGGACGATGCTGCTTTGCGGCGCAATGCAGCAGCCTTCAAAGCTGCTGAGCGGCCCGCGCTTCCTTGACCGCGTAGGCCGCGAAAACATCATGCCGAACATCCAGGCCGCGCTCGACCGGGCGAAGCAGATTCACGCCGAGCAAGAGGCTTTAGCGAGCTAACAATCCGGCGCTTGAAGATTGCTTTCAGCAGGACGCTCGATTCTCCCATGGGTTGATGACTGGCACGCCGGCAGCCTGGAATGGGGCTATATCGCGCGTGGCAACGGAAAAACCATGCACAGCGGCGATAGAGGCGATCTGGCAGTCGGCCACAGAGATGGAATGACCTTTCGCTGCAGCGCGGCTTCCCAACAGAGCGAAAGCAATCGCTGCTTCGCGATCGAATGAAAGAAAGCGCCCGGCAAAGAGCTTGGCTTGCAACGATTGCATCGCCAGTTCCATGCCGCGCTTTCGCTTGCCGGCTGGGAGAAGCGCAATCCCCATCAGGATTTCCGAAAGAACCGTAGCTGTCAGATAAAGCGCCTCCGGGTCCTGCGCGTCGAGCCATCGAATCACGGCAGAATCGGCGACCGGTTTCAAAGGTTCCGAAATAACGTTGGTGTCGAGAACTATCATTCAAACTCTGCCGGCTCGATCGGCCTTCGATCACGTTTCAAATTGAGATCGATACCCCCATAGCGGCGGCCAAATGCGGCCAGCTCGGAGCCGATTTTGAGCTTCGGTTTGGCGGCGACAGCCGCAGCCAGGATGTGCCGAATCTCGGCCTCGGTGCTTCGCCCATTCAGTGCGGCGCGCACCTTGAGTGCGTGATGGGTATCTTCTGGAAGGTTGCGGACAGTGACGGCGGGCATGAGTTTCCAACTTTCTAACGCCGATCTCAATGATAGCATACTGCTGGCGGTGATAGCTTGACATCGGGTTTGATCGGTGGGGTCCGTAGCCAGCCTTTTGCGGCGGACAAACCTACATACCCAGCAGCAGAACGCCTTCCCGCTCGGCGGCCTCGCGCAAGTCTCCATCGAGCGTAGCCAGAGGCAGCGAAAGTCGCAATGCAAGCTCAAGATAGGTGGCGTCGTAGACAGTGAGCTTGTAGGCGTCCGCGAGGAGCATTGTTTTGCCCCAGACGTGCTGCCCGGTTTCATCGTCCTCAAAGATGGGCAGACGATTCAGATCGGCCAAGGCCAGATCCCGCTTCGCGAGCGTTAAGCGACCGCGGCGAACGCCCCAGGCAAGACTATTCGCGACTTCAATCCGCCAAAGACTGGGAACCCATGCATCGCCATCGATCAGCTCGTCGAATATGGCTTCGATGGAGGGAGTTGTCTCGTCCGGATAGATGTTGGCGAGCGTTGCGGACGCATCGAGGACAAGGCTCACCGTCTGCCTTCATCCCTGTAGCTTTTCCACTCTTCCCAATTAAATGGACCTGTCTTCGTCTCCTTCGCACGTTCTCTTATGCGCTCAAGAGCTGCTCGGGCTTCTTTACGATCAAACCCGGGATGTGGCTGGGTGAGACGCGCCGAAGGCTTCCCATGGCGTGTAATCAGGATCTCCTCCCCTGCCTCGACACGATCCAGCAGGGAACCGAGCCTATTCTTTGCTTCAAAGGCGCCAACTGTCATCATTGGACAATCCTCCCAGATAATCCAGCTTAAGCTAGCTTAACATTTTTCTGATTTGTTCGCCTCCATTCTGCTCTCTCAACTGCGCATACACAGAACGTCCTACGCCGCCATAGCCTGCGCCAGCCGCCGCACGGTCAGCACAGTGATGTCGTCCTCCTGCCCAAACGCCTTGGCTGCATCGGCGATGTAGTAGGCGGATTGGTTGCTCAAATTGTGGACCCGATCAAACCCGAAAAGCTCGCCCGATGGCTGGCGCGCCTCAACCACTCCGTCGGACATGAGCAGGATGCGGTCGCCGGGGTGCAGATAAAGCCGAAGCTCGTCGTAGGTTATATCGTCCACCACGCCCAGGGGCAGTCCACCAGGCAAAGCAATCTCCTGACTATTCAGGTAGGGCGGCAGGTGGCCTGCGTTGGCCATCACCAGTTCTCCGTTGGCTGAAAACAAGGCAGCCTGGCAGGTGGTAAAGCTCTCACTGCCGGTAAGCACGCGGTTCAGGGACTCAAGGATCCTTGCCGGGCTCCGCTCCGGGGTGCGGCGCAGCGCGCCCATCAGCATGGAGACGTTCATCGCCGCCTTAAGTCCCTTGCCGGCCACGTCGCCAATGATTACCAGCAGGCCGCCGTCGCCGATCGATTGAACATGGAAGAAGTCGCCGCCAACCTCGTTGGCCGGTGTGTAAATCGAGTCGACCTCAAAGCCGGGAGTAACCAGCTTTTCATTGGGGATCATCAGCTCCTGCACGCTGCGGGCCGCGGCAAGCTCGCTGGAGGCGCGCTCCTGATCGTGCTGCACTCGCAGAAAACGAATGAAAATGATCACAACGATAGCCAGTATGCCGGTGAACGATGCAATCGAGGCGAAATGGATGGGGATAGGTCCAGCCATGATCGTGAGCGGCGAGCGATAGGGTCCGCCGCCGAAATCGCTGACCATCGCCGTGAGCGCAAACTCGACCACGCCGCCAATGCTCAACACCAGCGGAATCAGAAGAAGCCCTGCCTCGAAATTTCGCCGCAGCGTGGCGTTGATCAGGGTTGAAAGGATGAAGACCACCCAGCCCAGCATCCAAAGGACGCTCAACCCCAGGATGACGACCAGAGCGAACCCTATAACCTCCTGGCTGATGGCGCGGCTGCTCCGGCCCACCATCAGCAGCACAGGACCGGCCCCAATCAGCACCGGAGAAGAGTAACGCATCAGAAGGATGTACCAGCGGCGGCGCAGCGTGAGAAATGAGATCAGGAATTCAAAGTAAAGATAGGCCGAGACGAAGCCCAACTCCATCACTGTGGCCCCATACCACAGTCGGTCGAGGCGCGCCGAGCTGCCGGCCAACTCGACAAACCCAATCGGAGCCTGGACCAGCTCATGCAATGCCAGCCACAGGTACTCAACGTGCCCCTTTTGAGTGAAATACAGGACCAGCAGAAACAGGGCAAGCACCAGCAGCAGGATGGAGTTGACGACCCTGGGCAAGCGCTCGAACAGCCCGTGCGTGTTCCACAATTCAAGGCGATGCTCAAGGTCTTCCCGGTTTCCCAGCCGCAGTGTTCTCCCGGTGAAAAAGGAGGTATATGCCGCGTGGCCGAACGGAAAATACGGAGTGCGCACCACAAGAATCAGGTTGGTTTCATCGGGCGGGATGTTCAGGTTATATAGCCGCGAGATTTGCTGAAAGTTCTGCGGTGCGTCCCCGTTTGGGCCCTCCGCGGGAATCTCCTTGCCATTGGCGAACACATCCGCTCCCGGACCGGCGGAACTGCTCAGCGACATGGGGGTGTTCTCTGAAACCGGCAACTCTACCAGCAGCGAAAGCGGGCCGTGATTAGGGGCCAGCTTGATATGCAGCCTGAACCACGCAAAAGGGCGATGGTGCCCATTGGGGGGACCGGCATCGCCGGGATGCGGCGTCTTGTCGGCGCCGGCAGGGTGGTCTTCGTCCGGAACGTCGGGGAAGGCCTCCTCGGCGTCGCGAATGTCCCACGTGCTGTCGTCAAAATCGGGTGCCGTCGCCGCGCTGTTTCCTGTAATGCCGACTCGCCAGCCTTTCTTCAGAATCAGAGGAGAGCCGACATTCGACGCATCAAAGAGTGTCTCGGCAGTTTTCTTCACATCGGCCGGTACCGGCCGCGCATGCTGGTGCCCGCCCAACAGCCTTCCAGTCGAAGCAGCGGGAGGCGCCTGAGACGGCTGGGCATGGCCCTGCATAACAAAGCACAAGACTACAGCTGCCAGGTTCAAGGCATTTCGGCGCAAGAATCCTCCCCACTCCGGTGTGTACTCCACTTTAATGCAGCCGGGCGATAGCTCCAAGAAGATCGCTTCAGGTTCCCTGGCGGAGCAGCAAATGAAGAGCGATTTGTTCAGCCTGCAAACGCGATTCCACCAGTACGTTGGAATTATTCTTCCTTTCTGTTGCCAAACAGGAGGATACTAGCGTCTAACGAGGTAAGCGGAGCGGGACAGGGCGGCATTGTTGGCGGGCCGAGCTGGAGGCGGGGGCATGAAGGCAAATTTGAAGGGATTGAGAGCAGCGATGCTGGCATGCCTGGTGGCGGCGTTAGCCACTGGATTATGGTCACAGTCCTCGGGGCAGGGTACCACCCCGGCAAGCACGCCGCAGGCCAGCCAGACTCCAGGCGCACAGGCTCCCTCAACCACGCCTGCGAGCGCTCCCACGGCAACGCCGGCGCCCGGAACAACGCCGGTTGGAGGCGACACTCCCCCGGCAGCTCCAGCCGGCAATCCCGCATCGGCGAATCAGTCGGGGGCGGGAACCACGCCGGTTGGCAGCGACACTCCGCCATCCAGCACTCCGGGCAAGGCGCCGGCGCCGGGTACCACCCCCGTGGGCGGAGACACGCCGGGTACCGCAACCAATGTAAATCCGGAGAAGATCATCGAGCCGGGAAGCCAGAAGGTCAACGTCAAGGCGGGCAGCATCGATGACGTGAACGCGGTGGGCAATCGCGACATCGGCAAGCAAGGCCTGGGCAACTGGTACTCGGTAGACACAGAAATCAAGATGGGCAAGATGTACGCCTCGGAGATCGAGAAGAGCACCAAGTTCATCA
>CAYWMR010000265.1:0-6942 GCA_964458965.1 uncultured Occallatibacter sp.
GGAGTAACCTCCGTGCCAAATACATTCAGGGACTCCAACTGATCGAGGCCGCCCAGGGCTTGCAGGGTAGCGTCTGTGATTTTTGTGTGCATCAGTCGCAATACGCGCAGGCGTTTCATCGCGGCGATCGAACCTGCCGAGCGGTCCGTCACACCGGTACCGGAGAAGTCAGCTACGACGATCTTCTCGCTGATGGGTTGAAGCGTGGCCACATCCGCGTCCCCAAACCTTGCGCCCATGAGCGAGACGTTGACCACAAGGTCGGCGGATCCCCGGGACTCGTACTCCAGAACGTCAGGGAAGCGCTTCTGTAGTTGTGCAACCGCTGCGGCGAGGGGGGCGCGAACGTTCTCCACGGCAGCAACATCAAGCTCCGGGAAGCTCACCTCGGCAGCTAGGGGTGCGGCATTTGTGGGCGCACCCTTAATAGCATCGACTGGCTGCTTGCCTGAGGATCCGGCAGTAATCCACAGTTCAATCAGCTTCACCTCGTCCGCCGACAAGGGCCGGTTCCTTTCCTTGGGCATGAAATCATCATTATCGTGCGGCAGCGTGATGCGGCGAAACAGTTCGCTGCTCTTGGCATCTCCCGGCTTGATGACGGGGCCGTGCTTGCCGCCGCGCATCAAGGCGTCATAGTTCACCAGCCGCAAATTCGCTTTGTGTTTGTCCTCGCCGTGGCAGGAGATGCAGTGACTGGTGAAAAGGGGTTGTACGCGGGCGCCATAATAGGTACCCGGCCCACCCATTGACGACGTGGAAGGGTTGCCTTCTTGATCCGATACGCCCAGCAGGGAGCGCAGTCCCCCCGGCATGAATTCGGTGAGGTGATTTTTACCCAGGGACAACTGGCCGCCGCGATAACCCGTCCACGGTACCAGACCGACAGCGACCACAAGGCCCAAGGCGTAAATGAAATCCCAACGCTGGCCAAGGAAGCGCCCGCGCAGCATCCAACAGAGCCAGCAGAGGGCCGACGGACACTCCACCCCACATGTGCTGGGTGACGAGGGGGCCGGAATAACCTCCGTTTCGTGCCAGGCACCATCCGAGCATCGCCGCCACGATGGCGCTCAGGGTTGCCAGGGTCAATACGAAATCGACCGCTCCGCGCGCATCGGGGAAGCGCCGAATCCTTCCGGTCAATTCCAATAACGGCACCAGCAGGATGAGCGCAATCGGAAAGTGGACGGTGAGCGGGTGAAATCGCCCGATAAACTGCACCCACTCCGCGCGCTCCACTCCGTCGGGAGGCAGAAACACGATCAGCGCAAAGAGCAGCAGGATTGGGACGAGCGCGATAAAACCCAGGCGCGTCCGGGCGGACAATTGGCGAACGGAAAATGTCATGATGGCAGGGAGCCCCAAGAGCGGTAGAAACGCCCACGCGCGGCCTTGATCATGCCAAAACCTCTGCCACCACTCGCGCGGGTTTTACGCTGGTTACCTTCTGATCCAGGCCTTGGAAGGAGTAGGTGAGCCGATGATGATCAAAGCCCAGCACATAGAGCATCGTTGCGTGCAGATCGCGAATGTCCACCGGATCTTTTACGATCTCATAACCCATCGCATCGGTCTCGCCGTGAGAGGTGCCAGGCTTAATCCCACCGCCGGCCATCCATATGGTGAAGGCGCCGGGATTGTGATCGCGGCCGACAAACTTCATGACTTGGCCATTGCGATTCTCGCGCATGGAGGTGCGCCCGAATTCGCCGCCCCAGACGACCAGCGTATCCTCCAACATGCCGCGTTCCTTGAGATCGGTTAGAAGCGCCGCAATGGGTTGATCTGTTTCGCGGCAGCGGTTGGCAAAGCCGATATTCAGCGCCTCGTTGGCATTTGATCCGTGAGAATCCCAACCCCAATGGTAGAGCTGAATGAAGCGCACGCCACGCTCCGCCAGTCGGCGGGCCACCAGGCAATTGTTGGCAAAACTGGCTTCGCCAGGGTTTGAGCCGTAATTTGCGAGCACGGCGGCGGGCTCTTGGTGGATGTCCAAGGCGTCAGTGGCGTCCATTTGCATGCGGAACGCCATCTCGTATTGGGAAATTCGGGTGATGGTTTCAGGGTTGCCGAACTCGGAGTAGGTTTGCTGATTGATTTCGTCAATCGCATCCAGCATTCTGCGGCGCAGTGGACGGCTTACACCCTGCGGGTTTTGCAGGTAGAGCACCGGCTCGCCATGGGAGCGGCATTGCACGCCCTGATAGACACTGGGCAGGAAACCGGAGCCCCACAATTGCTTGCCGCCATCCGGGGACTTGCCACCCGATATCAGCACAATGAAGCCGGGAAGATTCTGATTTTCCGTGCCCAGGCCGTAGATCACCCACGAGCCCAGCGAGGGATAGCCGAGACGGGCGTTGCCCGTTTGCACCAGCAGTTGCGCGGGGGCATGGTTAAACTGATCCGTGCGCATCGATTTGATGATGCAAAGATCGTCAATGTGCTTTTCCAGATTGGGAAAGCGGTCTGACATCCAACGACCGCTCGCGCCCGCCTGATGGAAGGGATATTGCGAGCCGAGCAGCTTGGGAACGCCGCTGATGAAGGCAAAGCGTTTGCCTGCCAAGAAGGAAGCGGGGCAATCCTGCCCATCAAGCTTCGTCAATTCAGGTTTGTACTCAAAGAGCTCCAATTGGCTGGGCGCGCCCGCCATGTGCAGGTAAATGATGCGCTTCGCGCGGGCGGCAAATTGCGGCGGCAAGACTGCGAGTGGGCGGGTGGGGTCCCGCGTGAAATCGAGGCGCGGCGTGCCGTCACTGGCCAGCCCCGTGGTTCCTACCGGGCCGGCGCCCTGTGCCGCCAAGCTGCCCAGAAACATGGTGCCCACGCCCGCAGTCAAATTGCGCAGAAAGTGGCGGCGAGTTTGCGCTTGCAGCAGTGCGAGCTTCTCTTCCGCATGCATTTCTCCAGTGCATGCGCCATTGGACAGCTCATCGTTCGGGGTGGAATCATCGCGGATTTTAGAATCTGACATAACCATCACCTGGTGAGAGCGGCATCGAGATTAAACAGGACGCTGCCTACAGCGGTCAGCGCATCCAGCTCTCTGCCTGAATCTACTTTGCCCGACGCTTTGCCGGGTGCGTTCAAACTTACATTCATAAAAGCCGACCGCTGGGGTGTTGCAAGAGCTTGCTGATAGAACGCTCGTAGCACCGACATTTCGCGAGGCGTGGGATCGCGGGACAATACCAGGAGTGTTTCATAGGCAAGCCGGGCATCGAAAACGTCGGCGCTGGAACCCTCTTCCGATGTCTTTGTCTCCTTCACCACACGCCGCGCCAGCGCCTCCGCCGCTTCCTGATACACCGGGTCGTTCAGCGTTACCAGCGCCTGCAAAGGAGTATTGGTGGGAATGCGCCTGGGAAGACTGGTATCGCGATCCGAGGCGTCAAACATCAAGAAGCTCGGGTAGCCGCTGGTGCGCTTGATGTACGTATAGACAGCCCGGCGATAGCGATTGGGCCCCGTCGCATCCTTCCACTGGGAGTCGTTATACACCGAATTCCAAATCCCGGCAGGCTGCGGCGGCATCACCGGCGGTCCCCCCATGACAGTACTCAAAAGGCCGCTGGCCACCAGCGCTTGATCGCGCACCATCTCCGCCGTGAGCCGTTGCTGCGGACCGTGAGCCAAAAGACGATTGCGAGGATCTTTCGCTGTAAGCGCAGCGGTTGCGGCCGCGCCCTGCCGGTAGGTGGCGCTGGTCACCATTTCGCGCACCAGCGCTTTCGTATCCCAGTGAAGGTCGTTTTGGAAATGGAGTGCGAGCCAATCCAGAAGTTCCGGGTGACTCGGCGGCTCACCCACGCTGCCGAAGTTTTCCAAGGTTTCGACGAGGCCCGTCCCAAAAAGTTCTTCCCAGTAACGGTTGACGGCAACCCGTGCGGTGAGGGGTTGTCCCGGTACGAAGAACCACTTGGCCAGGGTCAGGCGGTCGCGTGGGGCTCCGGCAGGGAGATTGGGGAAAATCGCAGGCACATCCGGCGTAAGGTCCGGACCGACCTTGGTCAGGAAATTGCCGCGATCGAATTCCCGTGTAGCCCTCTGCTCATACGGCCGCTCTTCCACCATCACGGGAAGCTGCACGCTGGGAATTGCTGCCAAGTCCCTCTCGAACTGCTTAAGGCGCGTCATGCTCTGATCGCGGACCGGATCCTGAGCCAAAGCCGTCCAGCTTGGGTCGCCGCTCGCCGAGAGTCTTACCCGCTGAATAAGAGCAGGCTTGTCGTCAATTTCCCGAGTCTGCTTGAGGGCGACTTTAATGTGGCTGCCGGGCGCCATTGCCAATGGCGCGGCGGGAACTCCCACAATCCAGCGTGTACAAAAAAGTTTAGGGAGAGCCGAGAATGCGCTGGGGACTACGTCTGCTCCCTTTGGCTTTTCCTTCGAATCGCTCGCAGCGGATAGGGCAGATGCCAGATTTGTTTCCGAATCCTGAACAAAATACCGGAACGGAACTGCGCTTTGCTTGCCCCCAGGCTGAATGACGGAAACATCAACCCGGTCCACGATAAAGCCGTCTTCCGGCGTATGGCGGGCTTTATCCGCATCGATTGGGGGCACTTCGATTCGGATCGCAGTGAGCAGAGGAAGGTCGGCACTTGCCGTCAATTCATAAAGAAACTGGGGTGGAGCGGTCGGATTCGTCAGCGCCTCCCCATCCTGAATGCGGAATGTGTTTGCCGGGCCGGCGGCTCTGGCATGGGCTAGTCTGGATTGGGTCTCGGCAATGGCTTCGCGGAGATCGTCGATATCCCCGGCCTTTTCCTTCCCCGGCATCTTTTTATAATCTTGCTGCGCCTTCGCCAGCTTCTGCTCGAGTTCCGGAAGCAGCGGTTCGAGCGCCGACAATTCATTGGCCTCGGCGTTCTGGATCGGCAACTGTTTCCAGTGCGCTTTTTCGGCCACTTGGCGGTCCGAGGTTTCCACCGCACGCAGCAGCTTAGCGATTTCGCTCTGGATTTGCTGTGCTTGCGAATAGCGAGCCTTGTCGATTGGCACTGTCAAATTCGGGGAATCGTCGTTGAGGTCGGCATCGTCCTGGGTATTGAAGAAGGCCAGCGATTTGTAATAGTCGGTGTGGCGGATGGGATCGTAGGGATGAGAGTGGCATTGCACGCAATTCATGGTGAGGCCATTCAGCACCGACCAGGTTGTGGCCACCCGGTCCATTACCGCGACCAGGCGGAATTCTTCGTCATCCGTGCCGCCTTCCTCGTTATTGGGAGTCTGGCGGTGGAAGGACGTGGCGATCCGGTCCTCCAGGGTCGCGTTGGGAAGCAAATCGCCCGCCAATTGTTTGATCACGAACTGATCATAGGGCAGGTTGCGATTGAAGGCGTCAATGACCCAGTCGCGGTACGGCCACACCCCCGGGCGTGCTTGATCCTTTTCGTAACCCATGGTATCCGCGTAGCGCGCCAAATCCAGCCACATCGAAGCCCAGCGCTCTCCGTAGCGCGGAGAGGCCAGCAAGCGCGCAACCTGTTTTTCATAAGCATCAGGAGCGGAATCAGCCAGAAACGCCGCCTGCTCTTCCGCTGTGGGCGGGAGCCCGGTGAGGTCGAAAGACACCCTTCGCAACAGCGTCGCCTTGTCAGCCTCGGCGGAGGGCTCGATCGCCTCTTTTTCCAGGCGCGCGAGAATGAACCTGTCGAGCGGCTGGCGTACCCAATCCGCCCGCTTCACCGCAGGCAACGATTGCGGAGCGGGCGCCACAAAGGCCCAATGATCTTTCCACTTAGCCCCCTCCTTAATCCATTGGCGAAATAGTGAAATCTGTTCCGACGGCAGCGGAGGCGCGTGATAGGGCATGCGTGCTTCAGGATCCCTGGACGTTAATCGCGCCATCAACTCTGAGGCGTCAGGATTACCCGGCACTATGGTGCGCCGGCCGGATTTGCCAACGCCGAGGGCCTCTTCGCGGAATATGAATGAGACACCATTCTTCTGCCGAACCCCTCCGTGACAGTGAACGCAATTCTGATTCAGGATGGGCTGGATATCGCGGCTGAAATCCACCTGGCCGTCCGCCATTCTATGGCGGACGGCCCATGTCGACACCAGCGCGGCAATCAGGAGAATAGTCGCGGCTGTGACGATTCTTATTCGGCGCAAGACAGTTTTCCTGGCAGACTTGGCGAAGCTCTTAAGCGATCCGGTATGTCAAGCAAATCCCAATTGAGTATATACCAACCGCCTGTTTCGCCAAAACTCTGGCCAACTGCAAAATCAATGGCATAGCTGCCGCCCTCCAGCCACTTTGATGGTAGAAACTCCCGGCCATCTTTACGGCTTACGCCGCACTTCGTTTATGCGCGGTCGGGGCGACTGGTCGCGTCATCGCTACCGGCGATGCAACAGGCCGGGTTCAAGTTTTCTTGTTCGAACTCAAAGACGAAAACTAACCACCAGGCCGCTACCCATGCCGTTTTCCCGCGCATTGATAATCCCGCCGTTTGGCTGGGTTCCGGAGCGAGATGGGCGGTTTTCGTTACCAATCCGGCTTAGGTGGTCGGTTGGGGAGTCACAAGATATTGGTAAACGCTTGGCGAGAAGTCAGGAGGACCTATTTTCCCGTCCCGGACTTGGGACGCTTGCCAAATCAGCGGTGATAAAAGGATTCCACCAAGAATGGGTAATACTAAACGCAGCTGCGACTCTCCTTCCGCCTACCGCCGACTGATTTCCCGATGCAATCGCGTTACTCACCGTGATTGGAATCTTGGTCAGAAGTAATTTCAACAATGTCATACCCACTGATGGGGCTCATGCGATACACTTCTGGAAGCAACGCCGCTTCCAATGTCATTCTGAGGGCGGAAAACGCCCAGGAGACCTTGAAGGCTGGGATTGAGAACTCGTCTCATCAAAGGAGGGGTATGCCCAAAAAAATAGACCCGCTCAATAAGAAGGTGTACGGTTCGGTGACGG
>CAYWMR010000266.1:0-6937 GCA_964458965.1 uncultured Occallatibacter sp.
TCCTCGGCAATGCGCGCAAACACCACCATCTGCGCAGGCTTCAGTTCCACCAGAAGGGGCAAAAGTAACCTCTGGCGCTGCACTCTCTCCACTTGCCGGTCCGCAAGAATTTTTTCGAAAAGCACCCGCTCATGCGCCACATGCTGGTCGATAATCCACAGGCCATCCTCCCCGGAAGCCAGAATGAACGACTCCCGCAACTGCGCCAGCGGGCGGAGCGAGCCAAGATGATTCAGGTTGGCCGCCGCCTGTTCGGCCTCGACCTCGGCCGTTCCCCTGGCCGTGGCCGTCCCGGCACGCGGTCCCGGCCCGAAGTCCAAAGCGGCGCCCGGTCCCCCATCACAGCCATCCGTGACGGCCAGGCCAGCAGGCTGAAAGAGCGCTGCGGCAGCTTCGCCCCATGCCTGCCGATCGCCTTCCCAACCCCTCTGGTTCACATTTTGGGCACCGAACGGCAGCTTGCCGGGAACCGGTGTTGGCAGCCGCTGGGTGAGCTGAAACGGCTCTGCCTCCGCAGCGGCGGTCTGAAACGCGTCCGGATCGGAATCGGGGGGCGGCTGATACCGTGCGCCCCCAGGAGAACCGGGAAGTGGCGAGGTGGCCGGAGGCATCAACGAGGGGCTTGCGCCTGGGGCGGAGTCCAGCGCGGCCAAAAAACCCGCAGCCGGCCTCGCCTGGATCAGAGCCGTGCGCAGGCTGTCGCGTACAAAGTCATGGACGTGACTCTGCTGGCGAAACCGTACCTCGGTCTTAGCGGGGTGGACGTTTACATCCACTTCCTCGGGCGGCATCTCCATGAACAGCAGCACAACCGGAAAGCTGGTGGGCGGAATCACGTTGCGATAAGCTTCGGTAATTGCGTGCATCAGCAGGCGGTCGCGAATGAGTCGCTTGTTGATGAAGATATAAATGGAGTTGCGATTGAGCTTCTGCAGTTCCGGCTTGGAATAGAAGCCGCTGAGCCGCAGAACGCCTGGATCGCGAACCGGATCGTCCGGGTTCTTTTTCCACGGAGGCGGCTCGGGAAGCCCGCCGTGGGCCAGCGGCGTTTCGGCTGCCACGGGCAGCAGTTGCGCCAGCGTGTCCTTGCCGAATATCTGATAAATCCTCTCGGCTGTGCGGGCGACGGGAGGCGCGGAGAGAATCGTGTGTGTGGCGGAAACCAGCTCGAAGTGCTTCTCAGGATGCGCCAGCGCATAGTGGGTTACCAGCGCCGTTACGTGGGCCAGCTCAGTGGACTCGGCGCGCAGGAATTTGCGGCGCGCAGGAGTATTGAAGAACAGATCGGCTACGGCCAATGTCGTTCCTCGAGGCAAAGCAGCGTCGTCCACGTGGAGAATCTTGCCGCCCGCAATCTCCACGCGAGTTCCGGCTGCGTCATCTCCGGTGGCGGTTTCCAGCGTCACTCGGGCCACGGAGGCAATCGACGGCAGCGCCTCTCCGCGAAAACCGAGCGTGGCAATCGAGAGCAAGTCGTCGGCAGTGCGCAGCTTTGAGGTGGCGTGACGCTCAAAAGCCAGCAGCGCATCGTCGCGATTCATTCCCTGGCCGTCGTCGGTGATGCGGATGAGTTTGCGCCCACCCGCTTCCACTTCAATGCGGATTCGGTTGGCGCCGGCGTCGAGCGAGTTCTCCAGCAGCTCCTTGACCACGGAAGCCGGACGGTCCACCACCTCGCCCGCGGCGATCTGGTTGGCAACCTGGTCGGGAAGAATGCGGATGCGGCCCATAAGACCTTAGGGTAACGCGGGAGCGTGAATGCCGGCACCGTTGAAAACAGGGCACAAATGCGAAATGCCGCCGTTTGGCGGCATTTTGCGGCTATTGGATGGCGATGACGCTTAAATGCCCATTCCGAACTCGCTGGCATGCTGTTCGCCCGCATTCGAGTAGAAGTCGTAAGGGGTGCGCCTCTTGAACTTGTAGCGGTTGCGCAACTCGGCGCCGAGGTAGATGCCTAACGCGGCCACGGCCATTCCGACCGAGAACCAGCCAATCACCCGCAAGGTGTGACGTTCTTTTGCTTCTTCTTCAGCGGGCTCGAGGGATTCGGGTTCGGTGGACATGGCGTTAGCCTCCTGCTGGCATAATACCGCAGTTTGATCCCGTTTGCTCACTTGAGGCGGCATGGGAATTTGAGTTGTAGTTACTCCACAGAGTCAATTTGGGAAATCCAACGAGCTATTTCCCCTTCGGGAAGAAAGCTGGCGCGGATGGAGTTGGCCGCCAGTTGGCGAAGTTCCTCGCGGGTAAAGCCCTGCTCTGTGTGGGCCAGCAGGTACTCGTTGGCCACATCGGAGCCGAAGAACGCCGGGTCGTCGGAGTTGAGCGTAACCAGCAGGCCGGCATCGAAGTAGCGCCGCAGCGGGTGCTCGTTGAAGGAAGCGCAGACCCCGGTGCGGACGTTGGAGGTCGGGTTCAGCTCCAGGGCAATGCTCCGCGTCTTCAGCTCCTCGACGAGGGCCGGATCCTGAATTGCCGAGAGGGCGTGGCCGATGCGCTCGGAGCCGATGATGAGTGCTTCGCGAATAGCTTCGGGGCCCGTAGTCTCGCCCGCATGGTTGGTGAGACGCAAGCCGGCTTCTCGGGCCTCGGCATAAAGATCGGCGAAAGGCTCTGAGCCGCGCACGCGCTCGTCGCCGCCCAGGCCAATGCCGATGATGGAGGGAAATTGCCGGCGCATTTCGGCGGCCTTGCGGAAGACGCGCACCGCCTCCTCCACGCTGAAGTGGCGCACGGCGTCGAAGATCCAATACAGCGAAAGACCCAGCTCGCGTTCGGCCTGCGCGCGAGCCCGTTCGAGGCCGGCAAAGATCGGCTCGAACGCCAGCGGATCGTGATTGCGCCACATATAAATCACGCCCACCGAAATGTAGACCTCGGCGTGAACCACGCCCTGCTCGGCCAGGCGCTGCATCATGGCCCAGGCGGCAAGCTCGTAGTCTTCAGGGCCGATCAGCCGGCGTGTGACTGCTTTGAAAGCTTCAATGAATCCCGTGAAGTCTGTGAACTGGTACAGGGCTTCGGCTTCAGGAAGCGTGATGGGTTGGGCGTCGTGGCGGGCGCTGAGTTCGACAAGCGTGGCAGGGGTGATGGTCCCTTCGAGATGCAGATGCAATTCGGCCTTGGGAAGGCGGCGGATGAAGTCGCTGATGTCATCCATCCATCTAGTGTAAAGGGTGAGGTTCCGGGGCGCGGATGAATTCCGGTGCCTCAATAAATCCGTTGACAATGCGACTCACCGGCGATTCGAATCTCCGTAGCCAGCGCGCTAGCAAGAACACTACGCATGCCGTGATTTCTGCCTTCCATAAGGGATGACTGTCGGCAATCACATTCAAGGGAGTAAAAGGGGAGATATACTTCGGCGTTTTCTGAAGGGAAGGGGAGAAACACATGAGAAAAGGCATGATTCTTGCAGTTGGCGGGTTGCTTTTGCTTGCGGGTTGCGGAAGCCAGGACAAGGGAGCCGGCATTCCGGTGGGGCCGAAATGGAAAGGGGAGCCCTACCGGCTCGCGTTTGACACCAAGGCGGCCAAGCCCGGGCCGACTGGCATCAACATCCCGCCAATCAGTTACACGGCGAACCCTGACGCGCTGGAGTCAAGAGCCCTTCTCGTAATGCATATGAATGTAACGGGAGCAGGCAAAGATCCGGTCGACGAACTGTTGATCGGCAACGCGGTGGACATCCGCGGGGAAAATGGAACCATCCGAGGGGATTATTTGGACGCGGCAAAGAAGGGTCTATCGGACTACCTCGAAGCGCACTGCCTGAACGGCAAAGTGAATCTGGGTGTAGCCTTGGCCAGATCCTCGCTGAACCCCCACGCCTCAGTGGCAGAGACGGACAATAAGCGCCTGTCAGACTGGATGCCGCTCGAGTTTGTCTACAAGAACCCGCATGCGAAGTGCAAGTAGAGCGGCCAGCGGATTTGAATTGCCGCTCTTTCTTCTCCTAGCCGGACATTACGCGACTGAGCGGCCTGTACTGTCCGGTTTGGCGACTACACGGCTATACAGTAACAACCCGACGCCACGTCTGGCTTATCCAAACATGTGAAGGACGATGTAAAACAAGTAAAAAGGGAAACAGGCCAACCACAGGCACCAGGCGATAATGGTGATCTTCGCGGAACGGTTCTTCCATATCCACGGGAGCCCTGTAACGACTATGAACACCGATGATGCGCACATCCACACAACGTCAGCCCTCCAGCCGCCGAACCGATAGTTTCCCAACAGATGGTCAGCGAGTCCGGGGTCCAATCCAATTCCAGAAAATGCAGGGACGAAGGTCAAGACGAAAAGCGCGAAATCCACGGCGAGCAAACCGCGAAGAATCCAGCCATAGAATCTCATTTGCGAACTTACTCTAAACCAGCCGCTGCCCACTGTCCACCGGGAGGCACGCGTAGACTTGTCTATTCAGAGTCAAGAGGAAACTTCGCAGCAGCGAACTGACTCTAGCCCAAATTTGGCATTCCGGACGGATTACCGCCTAACCGGAAGTAACTCTGGGCCGGTGCTTCCATGCCAAGTGATTCACTCAGCACGGAACGAGTCACTGCTGTTACTCATCCCGCAGACCCTCAGCGTGCCTTGGCGAACTCCGACCGATGCCGGCTATAGAGGAAGTAAATGACCAGTCCCACCGCGAGCCAGGCGAAGAAGCGTATCCACGTGATGACTTCAAGACCCGACATCAAAACCACGCAAAACACGATGCTGAGTATGGGGAACAGCGGGCCCAGCGGAACACGGAATCCGCGATGACGTTCGGGCTCGCGATACCGCAGGATGAGCACGCCGATGGAGACCAGAACGAAGGCAAACAGGGTGCCGATGTTGGAAAGGTTGGAGACGGTCCCAATGTCTAGCAGTCCGGCGGGAATGCCGACCACGAAGCCGGCAACCCAGGTGGCCACGGCGGGGGTACGAAACTGGGCGTGGATGCGGCCAAAGATTTCCGGCAAGAGCCGGTCGCGGGACATGGCGAACCACACGCGGGCCTGACCAAGCTGGAAGACGAGGATGGACGAGATCATGCCCAGCAATGCGCCAATCAGCACGAATAGCCGCACCCATACAAGACCGGAGCCGCCGGGCTGGAGCGAGAGCCGCTTGAGCGCGTTGACGACTGGCGCCGCATCTCCCATGACAGACTGCCACGGCACAATTCCGCTGAGGGAAATGGCTACAGCGCCGTAAAGCAAAGTGCAAGCGATCAATGTTGCCAGGATGCCTATCGGCAGATCGCGTTGCGGGTGATTGCACTCTTCGGCGGCGGTAGACACGGAGTCAAAGCCGATGTAAGTAAAAAAGATGATAGACCCGCCGGTCAGCACGCCGGTCCAGCCATTGGGCATGAACGGATGCCAATAATGCGGTTTGATAAAGCCGGCGGCCGCCACCACAAACACCAGGATGGCGGCGATTTTGACGAGGACCATGATGTTGTTGGCCCGCGCCGATTCGCGGATGCCGCGAACCAGGATCACCGTAAGCACCATAACCACCAGAAACGCGGGAATGTTGAACCCGAAGTGCCAACCGGACTTGTACAGATCGTTGCCGGCCAGATCCTGCAAGCCGGTGGGCAGATAGGCGGGAGATATCCATCGCAGCGATGGGTGAATGCCGAACCAATCCATCAGGTCGACGATGTGTGCGGCAAAGCCGACGCTCACGCTCATGTTGCTGAAAGCGTATTCGAGGATCAAATCCCAGCCGATGATCCAGGCGACCAGCTCGCCCATAGTGGCGTAGGTGTAGGTGTAGGCCGAGCCGGCAATGGGAATCATGGAGGCCAGTTCGGCATAACACAGCCCGGTAAAGGCGCAGACAATCGCAACCAGCACCAGCGACAAAGCCAGCGCCGGACCCGCGCCGGGACGTCCAGCCATGGCCGTATGGTGGATAACCCAATAGATCAGCGGCGTGTCGCCAATGGCCGGCGCATCGAATTTTTGCCCTGCCATGGCCGTGCCGATGACCGTGAAGATGCCCGAGCCTATGACGGCCCCGATGCCCAGCGCCGTCAGCGACCACGGGCCGAGCGTCTTCCTCAATGCGTGATCGGGTTCTTCCGAGTCCCGAATCAGCTTGTCGATCGACTTGCGGGCAAGCAGTTGGCTGGCCAGGGCAGTTGTCCTCATCCCGCGCGGTGCGGGCTCCTGTCAATCCGGCGTCCTGGAGAATCTGCAGGGGCCGGATGAGTTACCCCTCAGCCGGAACCCTGGTCTTGCTTGAGAGCGGCCTACCGCTTCGACTGGCCGCGAGCCAGCTTCTTCAGCTTTTTCTTGTTTTCGCCCCGCGGTCCGGTCCGCTTGGCCTTGGGGGCAGCCTTCTTGCGAGCGGTGCGCTTCAGCTTCTTTCGTTCCAGCTTGTCTTCAATCTTGGTGGTATCTGCCACGTATAACCTCTTTCACTGCAATCTCTTCAGGGATTCCCGTACATCGGCTCGCAATTCAGAGCAGCAAATCGACTGGGTGTGAAGTCTATGGTAACAGGGAATGGATGCGCCGCGAAACCGGGATGTCCGCTTACTGTACTTGTTTGGGCCCCATTCCGGTCCGGCATTCGATCCATTTCCAAGGTACAATGAAAGATAGACCAGAATGTAACCAGCCTGCTCGGCTCCGGCCGTTCTACCGCTTCAGACGAGCCCGCACCCCACGCGTCAATCAACCTGCACCATGTTGACCGGAGTTCGTCATGCGTTCCGACAAAATACACCGCGCGCTTGCGCAGGGAATGAACCGTTTTGAAGTTTGCCAGCTTGTGTCCAAAGGCGTAAAAGCCACGCACAAGACCGGCGCGCGCTTTGAAGATTCCATTAACGATGTGCTGCAATACTTAGGCACCCACGATACACCCAGAGAAAACCTTCATCCGGCTATTCCGCAGGTGAGCGTCAAGAGCCTGAAGCCGGCGG
>CAYWMR010000267.1:0-6927 GCA_964458965.1 uncultured Occallatibacter sp.
GGGAAAATTGATGGCCGCGGCCTGAACGCGTCTGCCCACCAGGCGGTTGGCCAAACCGGGCATGGCATTGGGCTCAAATGCCATGGTCGGCTTCTTGAGCCAAATGGCGGCGGCCATCGCGGGGCCTGACGCGTAGCCTCCCACGCCAAATACCACGCCGGGGTTGAACTCGCGGATCAGGCGGCGGCAGGCGAGAATGCTGCGCGGCAGATCGATAAGAGTACGCAGGCGCGTCATCAGCGAGACGTTTTTCAGTTGGCCCACCTGGATGAGGCGCAGCTTGAAGCCGGCAGCGGGAACCAGGCGGCTCTCCATGCCGCGCGGAGTGCCGACGAAAAGGACTTCAGCGCCGTGTCGAGTGACGAGTTCGCGAGCCACGGCCAGCGCGGGGATGATGTGGCCACCGGTGCCGCCGCCGGCTATGAGGACGCGAAGTTGCGACAATCGATTGCCTTCCCTCAGGGGCTGAAGCCCGTGGTATCTCGGCCCCTTTTCGGCACGACTGAAGTCGTGCGCTGACACAGTGCGCACCCACGAGGCGCGGCCTAGTCCCTAGACCCTATTCCCTTTTCCCTGCCCTTTTCACCCCGCCCTTCGAGTGATATTCAGCAGCACGCCAATACTAGCCAGCGTGCAGAACAACGAAGTCCCTCCCGAAGAAATCAAAGGCAGCGGAATCCCTTTCGTCGGCACCAGCGACAGCACCACGCTAATGTTGAAAAAGGCCTGCAGCACAATGGTGCTGGTGATACCGAATGCAACCAGCCGGGCAAAGGAATCCTGCGAGTGAAACGCAGCCCTCATGCCGCGCACACCCAGCATCACGAACAGCAGCAAGACCAGAAGCGCGCCAATCAGTCCAAGCTCCTCCGCGATATTGGCATAGATAAAATCCGTTGACGCCTCGGGCAGATAAAACAGCTTGGCCATGCCCTCCATGTAACCGCGGCCGGTAAGCCCGCCTGCGCCAACGGCGATCAACGACTGATTGATGTGGAAGCCCGCGCCCTGCGGATCGGCATCGGGATTGATGAACGCCAGCAAACGCCGGAAACGCCACGGAACCAGGATGAGCAGCGCGGCCAGCGGGGGCAGCGCCACGCATACACTCAGCAGCAGCCACTTCCATTCCATTCCGGCCAGCGCCAGCATCATCAGCGTAACGCCGCCCAGCACCAAAGCTGTTCCCAGGTCGGGCTGCTTTACGATCAGCAGGATAAACACCACCGGCATAATAGCCGCGCGCAGCAGCGTGTGTTTCCAGTCGCGCATCTGGTCGAGCCGCGTGTGCAGGAACCATGCCAGAAACAGCACCAGCACCGGCTTGGCAATCTCAGATGGCTGAAAGGTAAACTGGCCGCCGAAACGAATCCAGCGATGTGTGTTGTGCGAACCGGGAATAAAGAAAACAAAGACCAGCAGCAAGGTAGTTACGCATAACGCCCCATAAATAAACTTGCGCGACTTATAGACGGTGTAGTCCACGTGCATAAGCGCGAGCAGGGCCAGCAGCCCGGCCAGCGCCCACAGGGCCTGCCTGCCCACCGAGGCAAACTCGGAGTGATACTGCTCCTGCGCCACCACGGCCGAGGCGGAAAAGACCATGGCCAGGCCCACCACCACCAGCAGCATGGTGGTGAAGAACATCCACTTGTCTACTCCTATGCGCGCACTCATACCTTCCAACCTTTGCGTTCGCTGACAAGCTGCTTGAAGACCTTTCCGCGCTGCTCGTAGTTCTCAAACTGATCGAAACTTGAGCAGGCCGGGGCCAGCACCACCACATCGCCGGGCCGCGCCGCATTGGCTGCCGCGTTTACCGCAACGTCCAGAGTTTCGCAGGTGCGGATCGAAACCACCCCGCGCAACTGCGACTCAATTTTGGCCGCAGCTGTACCGATGGTGTAGATAGCGCGCACCCGCTGTCTTAGCAGTTGCGCCAGTTGCGTATAGTCCGAGCCTTTGTCTTTGCCGCCCAGAATGAGGTGAATTCCGGAGTTGAACGCGGCTATTGCTTTGGCCGTCGCGTCCACGTTGGTTGCCTTGGAATCGTTGTAGTACTCCACGCCGTTGATGGTGGCCACGTATTCCAGCCGGTGCTCCACCGCGCGAAAGTCCTCAATCGCCTTGCGAATAGCATCCACCGGCGCGCCTGCCAACCGCGCCGCGCACACCGCGGCCAGCACATTCTCCACATTGTGCGTGCCCTTCAGCGGGATTCCGCTCAACGGCATCACCGCTTCAGCCGGCTCGTCTTCTGAATGCCGATAGATCAGGTAGCCCTGCTCCAGCCAGGCTCCGCGCTCCACCGGATGCTCGACAGAAAACGAGTAGACCCTTGCAGGCGAACGGACCGCGGCCTGGGCGGCGCGCGCGTTATCGGCGTTCAGGACAACGCTGTCGTTCGCATCCTGTGCCGCGAAGATGCGCTCCTTGGCCAGCGCGTAGTTTTCGAAGGTGCCGTGCCGGTCAAGGTGGTCGGGCGTAATGTTCAGGATGACTGCGATGCTGGGGTGAAAGTCAACCGTGCTCTCAAGCTGAAAACTCGAAACCTCAAGCACGGACCAGGTTTCGTCCGTGGTGGCTTCAATCAGCGACACCACAGGGACGCCGATGTTGCCGCCCACCAGCGTGGGAAAGCCAGCCTTCTCAAGAATCTCTCCCACCAGCGCCGTCGTGGTTGTTTTGCCGTTGGAGCCGGTAATGGCGAGTATTTTGCCTTTGAGAAAACGCGCTGCCAGCTCCAGTTCGCCAATCACCGGCAAGCCAAAGCTGCGCACCTGCGCCAGTTCGGGCGTATTCAACGGCACGCCGGGACTCACCACAATCAGGTCCTGGCGGCGGAAGGTGAGCAGGCCGTGCCCGCCCGTCTCCACCATGATGCCCTCTTCGAGCAATGCGGGAATGTCTTTGGCCAGTGCCTCGGCGCTTCGCGCGTCTGACACCGTGACCTGTGCGCCGCGGTGGCGTAGAAACAGAGCCGCCGCTAAGCCGGATTTTCCCAGCCCTACTACCAGAACTTTCTTGTTTTTGAGTTCCATCATGCCGGCACGATCCTCAGGCCCCGCTGCACGCTCTCTCTTTTATTGTGCACCGCATCGCGTGCCGCGCGGGCTCACTCTAACGGAGTTTCAACGTGGTGAGTGCAAACAATGCAAACACCAGCGCGCCGATCCAGAAGCGCACAATGATTTTCGATTCGCTCCACCCCAGTTGCTCGAAATGATGATGCAGCGGGGCCATCTTGAAGATACGCTTTCCGTTGCGCAGCTTGTAGCTGCCCACCTGCAGAATCACCGATGCCGCTTCGATAAGGAAAATGCCGCCAATCAGCGGCAGCAGCAGCTCGGAGCGGATGATGATGGCCACCGTCCCAATGGCTCCGCCCAGGGCAAGCGAGCCTACGTCGCCCATGAATATCTCGGCGGGATGCGCGTTATACCAGAGAAATCCGATGGAAGCGCCCACCATGGACCCGCAAAACACCGTCAATTCCCCAACCATGGGCATGTGCTGCAATTCCAGGTAATCGGCAAAGACCACATGGCCGCTGACGTAGGTAAGCACCGCCAGCGCCGCCGCGGCAATGATGGTGCAGCCGATCGCCAGCCCGTCCAGGCCATCGGTCAGGTTCACGGCATTCGACGAGAGCGTGAGCACAAAGACCACAAATGCAATAAAGGGAATAAAGGCTAAAAACCACAGGTGCGGAACTGTTGCCGGCCACAAATGCCATTCCAGGTCAGGCCGCCACTGTTTGATGAACGGGACCGTGAGGCGCGTGGAAAAAAAGCGGAATTGCTCCAGAACCACCAGCGAGATGGCTACCGCTGCCCCGGCCAGCCCCTGGTAAAGCAGCTTGGCTCGCGCCGTCAGGCCCAGGCTGCGTCGGTGCACTACCTTGATGTAGTCGTCGGCAAACCCGATAGCGCCGAATGCGAGCGTCGAAGCCACCGCGATCCACACAAACCAATTCGATGGGTCAGACCACAGCACCGTGGGCAGCAGGATGGCGATGACGATGAGAATTCCGCCCATGGTGGGTGTGCCGGATTTCTTCAAATGCGACTGTGGCCCGTCCTCGCGGATGAACTGGCCGATCTGAAACTCGCGCAGCTTTTGAATCACCCACGGCCCGATGAACAGGGCGATGAGCAGCGCAGTGAGCGAGGCAAATGCGGTGCGAAACGTCAGGTATCGAAAGATCCGGAACGGATGAAAGAACGGAAACAGCTTTTCGTAAAGCAGCCAGTAAAGCAAGTGGCCTCCAGTGCAGGAATGAGGCGGGTTTCAGGTTGATTCTACTCGAATCGCTCGGGAGGCTCTCGGCGGAACATGCGGGGGTCGAATCGAAATGGTACCGGCTCTTTGAATGTCACCTTGCCGAAATCGGGGTTCGCTGGATTCAAGAGCAGATTCCAATCCCCTTGGACAACCACCGAGGGAACTTGAAGCGCCAACGACCGGCGGCTTGCCGCCCAGTCAGAGCCGAGATCGCGGCAGGCCAGGTTGTCGAGCTCGCGCCAATCTGCGGGAAGCAGAATCAGGTCCAACCGTTCTACCAGTTCGTCCGGAATCGTGGCTTCCGCAATGAGAAGGTCGTCGGGCGCATCATTCGGCTCCAGGTTGACGAAGTACTCCATAGCCGCCAGTGCCGGTGACGTTGCGCAGTAGACGATTGCCGTGCCCAGATGGTTCCAACGCCTCGCCGCGTAGAGTCCGCCAATTCCGGTAAAGGCCGTCTCACTAAAATGCGCAGGGAAAATTCTCCATGCTTTCATCAGCTATACATTCCATAGGCAATGGCGTAGAGAATCTGCTCCACAGAGCGCACGCCCACTTCCGTGTCCAACCTGTCAAACGGCCGATCCCCGCCGAGCGCGCGATTCGGTGCCACCATCCAGCGGGCGACTTTATCTTCCGCACCCAGAACTTCATTGCCCAGGGCTACGATGTGCGCCATGCGCAGGGTGCGGTCCGACTCGTCGTGGGTGAGGCGGGACTTGGAGGCCAGCCTTCGACTCAGCGTGCGCGCCGGAATGTTGAGCCGCTTGGCCACATCCGCCCGATTCATCGACAGCGAATCAGCCAGCATGGTAACGGTGGAAGCCGGAAGTCCAGCCCGCACCTGTGCCACCAGATCGTCCGCCTTACGAATAGGCTGCTTGAAGGTTTTCGCGCCGCCCAGCACTTCCGCAATGTCCGCAATGCTCATTTCGGCCACCTGGCATTATTATCGCGCCATTTGGCGTGGAGTGCAAGGCGCGCGCTCCGACGGGGCGTTTTTCGATTTGCCGACTAATCGTCCGGGATCGTCTAGATTTGTACCTGCCCCGCTTGCCTAAGACGCTTCTTCTCGCGCTCACGCTTGATCACGACAAAGAGAACGACGATCAAACCACCACCTCCCCCGCCTAAGAAGGCCGCGAGCCCTCCGAGAACAGTGCCAAAAATTGCCTCATCGACTCCAGTTCCCACCGCAACCACCAATTCGGGTCCCCTTGAGCTTTCCCCGTAGTCGCATGCGAATCTGTATCTTCCAGGTTGTTGGATTGGGAACTCGAGAACCGAATGCCCTGACCGCCCATTGACTGAATAAGACGTGCTCATGCTTGCCTTCCGGATCGCAATCGCTGCACCGCTCAGGACGGAACTTACATGACACGCCAAACCGTCAATTGACTGCGTTGTTGAATATACTTTGCCGTTCACCACCGATTGCTCTTCGAGGAAGACAGAGTACTGCCCGGGTCGCAGGTCAAGTTCCGTGCTACCTGGAACCACAATCTGCGTGAGAGAGTCTGTGGTGTGCATGACTCCATGGAAGATCGTGTAGACGAAGGATCCTCCTCCTACCAAGAAGAAAGGCACTCCCCACAGGCAGTGCCACAGGCTTGGCCGTATCCGTGTCATCTGATCCACACTTGCCCCTGTTTGACTGCCAACCATGTTATCCGAAAGAGCCTTGCGACGCTTGTTTTCTCAAACCGTTCTTGATTTTCCTCATTTTCTTTCGAATCAGTTAACGGGCGATGCAACGATGGCTTTGGCTGCCAGCCGGGTTTTGTTATTTGGGGTGAATTAGCTTCAATCACAAAATCACAGAACTACCGGCCCGCGCTCTGGCGCTTCAACTCTACCTCGAAAGCCTGCTGCCGCTCAGCGATGTAGCCCTTGTAGTCGTCAGGAGCGATGAAGGCGTTGCGTTCTCCGGCTTTCCAGCGGGCATACTTTTCTTTCATGTCGAAGTATTGGCCATGCGCGCCGAGAAAGATGTCGCAGGGCAGAGCTTTGAGCAACTGAAATCCGTGAGCGTAGTCGGCTGCGATTTGCGGATAGGTCTTGTTGTCCACCAGCTTATAGCCGGGGTTGACGTTGGGACTGCCCACGATGACCACATGCAGCGGACGGCCCGCATCCACTTGCGCAACACCCGGTTCGTCAAGCGTCCAGGTGGTTGTTCCCTTTGTGTGCCCAGCAGTCTTGTGCGCCGTCAGGATAGTTCCGCCGAGGGAGACCGTGTCGCCGTCATGCAGCACGCGATCGACATGCGCGGGCGGATACCAGTTCTCGCTCTTTGCGCCGTAGGCGAAGTCACCCTTGCCGCCGGACTCGACAACCCGCACATCCCCATCCATGACGTAATACTTCGCGCCGGTCAGCTTGATGACCTGTGCCGCGCCGGCGCAATGGTCGTTGTGCGCGTGGCTGATGAGCAGGATCTTGACGTCGCTGAAGTGAAATCCCAACTGCTCAACGCTGGCCTTGATCAGCGGCACATTCTGCTCGAAGCTGCTGTTGATGAGAATGTCTCCCTTGGGCGTGACGATCAGATACGACGCGAGGTCTGCGCTTCCAACGTAGTAAAGATTGCCGGCGATTTTGAAGGGCGGAAATGGCGTCGTCCAGGATGCGGGCGACATAGAC
>CAYWMR010000268.1:0-6877 GCA_964458965.1 uncultured Occallatibacter sp.
GCCGTTGCCGTCCATGATGATGGCTACGTGCTGGGGCAGGCGCTCGGGCTTGAGCGTCGCATAGACGGCGCGCTCCTCAGCGGTCAGCTCATCGATGCGCGGTGTGAAGGTCGGATACAAGAAACTCGCCTCTACGTTACATTTGCCGCGTTAAGGCCGGCGGCACCGGGTCATTCAAAAAATCAAGCCGGAGGATCGGACGCCGGACAAATCAATGGGCTATCGGGCCACATCAGACTCTCCGTCGGGAGCGAAGATGCAGCATCCTCGACCCTAGCATAAGCGCTCATGGGCCGCAAAGGATAGTCACCCGCGGCGAAGCGCGCAGGGTTGACGGAGTTGCATCCGCGCCGGATTGCCGCCCATTCGTGTCCCCGGCAGGGAACGCGAATGGGTGGCCGAATGAATGCCCCTATGCGGTGCGACGCCGTCCGGTTGCCGCGTCGCGCACCGCGCCGTAGATCAGCGTGCGCTGCAGCGAGTCAAGCTGGGGCAGCACGGCGGCAATCTCGGCCAGGAACGGGTCAGCGAGAATTGCGGCTACCTCCTCGTCGCGGCGGCTGCGGGAGTCGCGGATAAGCTGGCAGATGTTCACTTCCAGCGCCGCGGCCAGCCGCTCCAGCGAACCCAGCGTGGGGATCGCCTTGCCGTTTTCAATCTTCGAGATGTAGGTGCGCGGCACCTGCATGCGGCCAGCGAGCTGGCGCTGGCTGAGATGGCGGGCCTTGCGGACCTCTCGCACCTGCCCGGCAACCTGCAACCCGGCCTCGGTTGAATCGGGCGCGGCGGGGCGGCTCGGCACCAGTTGCGGAGCCATGGGCAATGGCTCCTCAAGGTATGGCTTGTGGCATTTTCTGCAATTGGAGTTGCTGGTTCTGAACTGCACCAAGCCACAGAAATCGCAGCGCACGACTTCTCGCGTTTCCACGCTCAACAGGGTGGTCGTCATCGGCTTTGTGCGGAGTGCCAGAGCGGGAACTCCGAGGCGCTTCTCAGCACCACGATACGAGCTACTTTGGGGGAGATGAACCATAATTGTCAAGTAGAATCTCAGGTACAATCGTGCAGGGAACCTAAGATTCACCCATCATACGCTGAAAAACCCTAAGAAAAGCGAACCAAATTGATCAACAGCGAGAAAAATATGAGCGAAGAATGCATTTCACATCGTGAATCTGAAGGGGAAGCTGGCGCCGGGGATCCCGCGAGCTACGGGCGTGCCCAAGCCTGGCAACTGCTTACGGAGTGGACCGAGGGGGAGAGCCTGCGCAAGCATGCGCTTGCCGTGGAGGCCTGCGTGGCGGCATGCGGCGAGGCGGAAGCGGACCGGCTTGTGCTGGGGGGAGACGAACGCGCAGCGCTGATCGAGCTCTACTCGACCACCGCGCTGCTGCACGACTTCGACTACGAGCGCCACCCTTCAGCCGAGGCGCATCCCTTTGTGGGCGTGCGCGAGTTGGAACGGCTGGGCTGGCCCATCGAGATGAGGACAGCGATACTGGGTCACGCGCAATACTCCGGCGTGCCTCGGGTTACGCACCTGGATAAGGCGCTGTTTGCTTGCGACGAACTTGCCGGATTCCTGACCGCCTGCGCGCTGGTGAAGCCCACCAAATCCATCGCCGATGTGGAGGTGGCCGGGGTGAGAAAGAAGATGAAGGACAAGGCTTTTGCCCGCGGCGTGAACCGGCAGGATGTGATTCAGGGCGCGGCGGAACTGGGCGTCGAACTGGACGCGCATATTGCGTTTTGCATTGAGGCTATGCGGAAAAGGGCTGCGGTGCTGGGGCTGTGAAGAACAGCTCTTAGCTTCCACATGCCCGCCCGGCACGCTTGATCGGGACCTCAATTGGGAATGGGTTTGTGGTGGAGGGCCTCAAAGACTAGGGCGGCGATTGCCAGGCCTCCTCCGATCAAGAGTGGACCCACCTTCCACCTGAGCGTGATGTCGATTTTGGATTTCAACAGGTCGCGAATATAGAACTGGTCAGGATCTTCGGGATTATAGCGGATGGTTGTTTTCTCGCCGTCAAGGAGTTGGTAAAGCGGCGTGCCCTCGGTGGCAGCATATCTCGCTGTGTGGGTTTTGCCGGAGGCGTCGGTCCAACCAACGACGCAGACGGACTGCGACTTGACGATCGGCGCGCTGCGTCCCCTGCTATAGACACGGGCCACCTCGTTGTCTTCCAATTCCGATGACTCGATTGTAGCTTCGGTTTCGATCCACTTGTCGTAGCCGCGTAGACGCTCCCATAGCTCGATGAACATGATGCTTCCAGTTTGCCATGCGGTGCGGAAGTTCGCAGCCTCAGAACGATTTGCGCGCAATAAACAGCGGAATTGCGCAATAAGTATTGCGCTCAAGTTTTTGAGCGCAATATCGTACCATTTGGACGCAATCACCGATTGGCGCCGGTCACCGAGGATGGAATTATTTCCCGATGCAGAAGGTGGAGAAGATCAGGTTCAAGATGTCGTCGGAGGTGGTCTGGCCGGTTAGCGAGTCGAGCGCGGCGAGGGCCCGGTAAAGGTCGAGCAGGATCATCTCGTGGGGGATGGAGTCGGCGTTGGCCTGGGCCGCATCGCTGAATGCAGCCAAAGCCGCCGTGATGGCCTGGTGGTGGCGCAGGCTGGTGAGCAGGCCCGGTTCGGCTGAAGCTCCACCGGTGGCCAGAGCCAGAATCTTTTCGCGCAGCTCAGAGATGCCTTCGCCGGTGAGCGCGGAGGTTTTTAGGGTGGGGATTTCGCCTAGATCCGGCGCGGGCGAGGGCGCGGCCGCATCGGCGAGATCGCCTTTGTTGATGGCCACCAGCGCCGGCCGTCCGGCGACCGCGCGCAGGAGGCGATGCTCCTCCTGGTTGAGCGGCTGGGTGGAGTCAAGCACCACCAGCACGAGGGCGGCATCGGCGAGCGCTTCCCTGCTGCGGGCAATGCCGAGCTGCTCGGCCTCTTCGAGTCCCTCGCGCAGGCCAGCCGTGTCTACCAGCTCCAGGGGGATTCCATCGAGCGAAATTCGTTCAGTGACCAGGTCGCGAGTGGTTCCGGGCTGGGCGGTGACGATGGCTCGCTCGCGCTGGACCAGGCGGTTGAAGAGCGAACTTTTTCCCGCATTGGGGCGGCCGACGATGGCCATGGTGAGCCCGTCATGAACGATCCGGCCACGGGCGAAGGAGGCTTCAAGCGCCTTGAGCGGGGGAGTAATCTGACCGATGCGGCGGGCGATCTCGGCTGCAGGCGCGACATCGATGTCGTCCTCGGCGAAGTCGATGCCGGCTTCGAGCAGGGCGATGAGTTCGACCAGGGATTGCTTGACCGGCCCGACGCGGCGACTGAGCGCTCCACCCATCTGACTGGCGGCCTGGCGCGCCTGAGTAAGCGTCTGCGCCTCGATGAGGTCGCGAACCGCCTCAGCCTGGGTGAGATCGATTTTTCCAGCCAGGAAAGCCCGCTGAGTGAATTCGCCGGGCTCAGCGAGCCGCGCGCCCAGGCAAAGAGCGCGGCGAAGCAGTAGTTCGAGCACCACAGGCGAGCCATGCGCGGCTATCTCTACCAGGTGCTCGGCGGTGTAGGAGTTGGGCGCGGCGAACCAGGTGACGATTGCCTCGTCAATTTTTTCGGAGTCGATCCGGTCCGCCTCGCCGGCCGAATCCAATACATCCGCAAGGCGAGCGCGGGCGTGTTCCAGCGGCTGACGGAGTTGGACAAGTTGAGCCGCGATGGATGGCGCATCCGGTCCGCTGAGGCGCACAATGCCGATGCCGCCGCGTCCTGGCGGTGTGGAGATTGCGGCTATGGTGTCCGTGCTTGAATCGGAGCTTGTCATAGGCTTCAGTTAGTGTAGAGGGTTGAGTGGATGCATCGCTTTGGCAAAGGACCGAGGCGCTTGGCGGCGGCGCAGTGCCCACCAGGCAACAGCTATAATCGGTGCGGGCGCAGTCAGGGAATCTTTATGCCGTCCACGCTCTTGGTGAGCTGCCCGCCGGCATTCTTAAAGGCATAAATCTCTTGAAAATCGAACGTGTTTTCGGACTGGCCGCTTCCACGCCAAGAGGCAGGGGAAGAGGCTTGCAGATTTTGACCTTCGCCGTCCTGCTCTTGTCCGGTGTCGCAGCTTGGGCACAGCAAATGGAGCAGCCTGTATGGCAGGGAGTTCTACACAACGCGGCCGGCGCACCCATTCCCGGTGCAAGAGTCCGGCTGGCTGGAACCGCGAGCGCTGAAGCACTGACCGCAGCCGAGGGGAGATTTCGGCTTCCGCCTCTTCCCCCCGGTCCATACCGGCTGACGGTTGAGACCAATGGGCGCACGGTCGAATACGCGCAGTCGATCGACCTTGCTGCGAATGCTGCTCCGGTTGAGATTACCCTTTCTGACCGCGGAGAACTCTTCGTGACTGTTCTGAAGGGCCAAGCGGCCACCGGAGGCGAGCAATTGTCGAACCAGGCAGTGAGCGAGCTGCCGCTGAACGGACGCGACTTTGGGACGCTGCTGCTGCTGGCCGCCGGGACGATGACCGATGTGAACGGCGCGACCAACTTCACGGCGCAGTTCGCCATCAACGGGCAACGCGGAGTTGAGGCAACCTTTGCAATGGACGGCGCGGACATCAGCGATCCGGAGATGGGCGGATCCACTTTTCCCAACTTCAATGTGGATGCGGTGGAGAGAATCGATTCGAGCTCCGGGTGGATGCCGGCAGAGGTCGGGCGCGGCGCGGCGGGGTTTACCAATATCGTTACGCGCTCGGGCGCCAGTGGATTTCACGGGTCAGTCTTTGAATTCGTGAGGAACTCGGCGTTCGACGCTCGCAACTATTTCGACCATGCGACACCCGCATATCCGGGGCGCATTCCGCCGTTCCGCCGCAATGAATTTGGATTCACGAACGGCGGGCCGGTTTTTATTCCGAATGTTTACGATGGGCGCAAGCGCACTTTCTATTTCTTTCAGTATCAGGGTTTCCGCCAGGTTCTGGGAACGACGCAGGTAATGCCGGTGCCTACCGCCAGCGAGCGCACGGGTATTGATACGGTGACGTATCCCGACGGGTCGGTCGATACGCTTAGAGTCCCGGTCGATGCCGGAATTGCCGCGGTTCTGGCGCGCTATCCGCTGCCTAACTACGCGGCCGGCGCTTTTGCGGCTCACACTTATGCGACCGCGTCGAAGGTGGCAACGGACGCCGATCAATTCTCCGTGCGCCTTGATCACAAGTTCTCGGCCAAGGACCAGTTCCTTGCGCGATTCAACTTCGACAATCTTTCCGGGCCAACGACGAATCCGGATCAAACTGCCATTGATCCGAGCTTTGGGATTGAATACTTTGACCGGCAGCGCAATGTTGTTGGCACTTACACCCGCACTGTGTCGCCGCGGCTGGTTCTTGAGTCGTCGATCAGCATCACGCGGTCCACGCCGGGCTTTCCGACGACCGATTACACCGACCCAGCCGTGAAATTCAACGATGGACTGTATGAGGCATTCAATTCTGCGGCTGGTTCGGTAATGCAGGCATACGGCAATTTATTTCAAGGAAGGCAGAACGTGTCGTTTACCACGGCAGCGCATGCCTTGAAAGCAGGATTCGAAGCTCGTCTCAATCGCGATACAACTTACTTTGGAATCAGTCCTGACGGCGAGTACGATTTTGGCGGCGGGACTGCCTATGCCGACGAGTTCATTGCCTCGCAGAGCGGAACGCATAACATCAGCCCAGGCGACCCGCTGCCCGACACGCTTTCCAGTTTTCTCTCTGGCAGTCCTTTCATTTACACCGTGGCCATTGCGCCGCCCTACTTCTCGAATGGCCAGCACATTGGTCCCGCTGCAATCAGCCGCAATAACATCAACGCATATTTCCAGGACACGTGGAAGGTTACACCACGATTTACGCTGGACTACGGGTTGCGCTGGGAACTCTACCAGCCAATTACGGAACGCGCGCGACGAACCGGCGGCTTTCTCAACGTGAATGGGATACAGGAGTATGTTATCGATCCCCAGCCCGGTTACAAGACTGACTGGAACGCATGGGGGCCGCGTATTGAAGGCGCGTGGCAGGTGACTAATAAGCTAACTGCGCATGCCGGAGGGGGGATCACAGTTATCCCACCGAATATCTGGCAGGATAACTTCCTCACCGGCTCAACGCCTTTCGCAGTCTATCCGCGGCTGCTTTCAGCAGCCAATGCGCCTATCCACTATGGCTTCCAGATCACACCGTCGCAGCTTCCTCCCACTTACACTCCGCAGGGCGTGAATGTTTTTGCTTCGGGTAACACGAAAGCCGTTGCGCCGAATACGGTGATGGATGTAAATCGCTACGAGCAGGACCTGGCCGCGCTAACACCGAATGGCGTGGTGAGCGCGCTCAACCTGAGCGGTATCGACCGGAGTTTTGATAACGGCACTCTGTATACGTGGACGGCGGGTCTGGAGCGCAAGCTTGGTAACCTGACCGCCGATGCGGGTTATGTGGGAACGGCGAGCGAAAAGCTGCCGCGCACGAGTTTCCCCAATGCATATCCCGGCGCCACGCCTGCGTTCGCACCGTACACCAAGTTTGACAGTTCCGGCAGCGTCATTGGTGGATTTGGAGTGGAAAATGTTATTACGGCAACGGCCCACTCCACTTATCACGCGTTCCAGGCGTCACTCTCCGGAACTATGGGCCATGGGGGACCGGGCCTTCAGGCAAGTTATACGTGGAGTAAGTCGATTGACGACACAAGCGAGGTAATTGGCGGGACTGGTTCTACAGGGGCTGTCGCACAGGGGTTTTCGCAGAACCCGTTTGACACGCATCCCGAAAAAGGTCCATCGTCTTTCGATGTTACTAACTCATTTGGCTTGAGCGTGGCCCAGGACCTGCACATGG
>CAYWMR010000269.1:0-6866 GCA_964458965.1 uncultured Occallatibacter sp.
CCGGGTATGTACCGGTATTTGTCCCCGGCGTTGATGACGACGTGATATCTCCGAGCCACCCACTGCTGGTGTTCGGCTTATAGGCGCTATAGACATACCCGGTGTAGTTCGGGGTAGTGTTCGCGGTATCATAGCCCGCGGTGGACTGAGAAGACGAAATGGTGGCCGCGGAAGTAGTAGCTGCGTTGGCGCTTGTATCGGTCACGTAGCTGAACATGCAGGCCGCGGACGGAGTTGCCACGATAGTGGCACACGCGGACGACGTGGGCGGCATCGATTGGCCCTGAGGGAAATAGACCCACTGAGCCTGCATCCCGCCGTCGCTGAGTACGATGATCGCGTTACTTCCCTTCGGCATTCCATTAGCCGAATTGAGGTTCTGTTCCGCAACCAGCGCCGCCTGCGCCGCATAAATTGCGGGCGCAACAAAGGTGATGCCTTCGCCGACGCCCATGGTGTTGACAACCGTGGTGCTGCCGGCTTGGGTGCCACCCCCGGTCCATTCACCGTTCTTCGATGTCGATCCATTTAACACGCTGTCATGCAGTTCTGTAGAGCCGACATTTGTGCCACTGCCCAGGTCGATGCCGTTCGGGGACACAGGCATGCAGCCGAAATGAGTGCTGCTGCCGGTATATCCAATTGCCTTCACAAGCGACGAAGAGGTGTTCAAGTTCCCCGTAGTTGAATTGCCGCTATCGTAATAGTCGCTCACGAAACCGTTGGCATCCGCATCGCTGGCAGCGGCGGTTCCGGTAACGGGGTAGGTGATCTCATAGGTGGCAGTCCATGAGTTCGTACCGGTCGCAGTCCACGACGGATTGCTGGTGGTGCTGGTTAAATTCGACTGCTGATAGGTGAGGGGAGTGTAGCTGGTTTGACCCGGTACGGGCAAAGTGAGCGGAGCGTACCACATGGTTGAGGGATTAGCAGTGTTGGGCGCGCCATTCGCCGTCCCGGTACCTGAGCACCCGGTGTAGAAATTCGAAAGGGCCGACGTGAGCACATTGGGGAACGTGAACAGCGCCACATGGACACTTGCGGTGGTGTTGGTGCAATTGACCACAATTACACAAGGGTTGAGGCTGCCCAGCAGGGTCTGAACGCCGTGCAATGCGCACTGCATATTTGTGTCTCCCGAGCACTCGGAGTCGGTTGTATTGGTATCGGCCATCGATCCCGTTGAGTCCACTATGACGGCGATGTTCCACCCCTGCGCCTGGCCCTGCATCGACGCGGTGGCTTCCGCCTCCGCTATGAGCGTCTTTTTGCCGAACAGGCTCATGAATGTTGTAGGCATGGCGACGGCCTCAACGATTTTGATGGCGTTCTGGATATTACCGGTATTGGAGCACGTCTGGGGAGAAGTCAGAAGCGAGTTAAGGCATGTCGTCTGCACAATGGGAAATTGGGTGCCATTAATATTAGCCTCCGGCAGCCCGAAGAGGGGGTTATTCGAAATGTAGTTCGTCGCCACGGTCTTTGCGTTGTCGGTGGTTTGGGAGTCCCAGATGCTTCCCGCTGCCGCCAACCCCGCCGCATTGGTTGAGAGCTGGAGTTGACTGCGAACCACATAAAAACGGCCCAGGTCGATCATGAAGCCGCCCATACCCAGCATGGTCATCATCGAGAGCAGCGCAAACCAAAGCGCCTGGCCCTGCTGCTCCTTGTACAACCGCTTGACAACCGATATACACGCCTTTTTCATGCCGTTGACCTCAATTTGATTGCGGTTAGTAAACATATTCTGAAACCCCCGCTGTAATTCCAGTACAGAAATTCTGGATTTTGATCACGCAGGGGATTGTGTAGGTTGCTATCACCTGGACACTGCCTCCACCACTGGTCCCCAAATCCGACGATTCGGTTCCGGCGCAGGTATTGGTCCCCAGACTGGTATAGGACGAAGCGCCCTTGGCTTCGAACAAGACCTGGACAGAGGCTTTAGCGGGATTGATATACAACGGCGACGCGGCTTCAAACGCTGACAAGGCGGTGGCGCATGGATCCGCAGTGTTGCCGCGCGAAACGGCGAGTTGTTGTCCGGCGCTGCCCACTGCCTGCGTGACCGCCTCATAGTAAAGGAGATACCACGCGAACGCCATGAATCCAAAGAACAGGGGCATCAGCACGAATGTAAAGACCAGGGCGAATTCGACAAGCGACTGCCCCTCTTCGCCTCTTCGAAGGTCAGCGAAGCTGCGGCGCTTCCTGGACCGGGCCCCGGCTCGAATACCTTCAGAAGCCTGCGCATTGTTCATAGCGCCCGAGTGCGCCAAGGCTTTCCTCGGCACATCGACTGAAGTATCCATTTTATCCCCTCCCGCCATTGTTGACACTGGACTCCGGCTTGACAATAACCATTTTGTGTCAGCAGGTAACCTAAAAGTAACAGTTACCCGTTCCCGAGAGTATAACCAACCCGCCTAACCGTGTGCGTTCCGCAGTTCTTTCAGGAATCGCTCCAGGTCCTTCTTGCTCACTCCGGGGGTCAACAGGCCCTTATCCCTGGCCGACATTGGAGAGCCCTTCAGGATAAATTGAAGACCCACCCCGTCGTTGCCCCAGCGCACGGCCCGCGAGTGCACTGAGATGGAGCGCTCCTCGGCCTCTTCCCCGACATCGGTCTTTTGAATGGTCATCAGAACCAGCGTGCCCGGATACCAGCGCTCTTCGGTTACCACGTAAACCCCGGTGGAGCTGATGTCCCTGACGTCGCGCGCTATCGGCTGTGCGCCGGTCCAGTAATAGGCAGCGAGGCCGGGAGACGGAACGCGCGGCGCCTTTCTCGGGTCTGGAGACCACCAGCGCTCCAGCCAGCTCCTGGGAGCCTTTACGTCCTTCATCCCCGGTTCGATCAGGTTCATCTCATGGGGCTGCTCGATTTCCGGAACACTCTCCGGAGGCCGATCCTTCAACTGCAGGATGCCGGGACCGCCGCTCCATAGCGGACTTTCTCTCAACAGAACGGCGCTTTGCACGGGGGCGGGAGCGGGATTTGCGCTGGAGAACCGCTCCAGGCGGCTTTCCATCTCTTCGGCCTCGCACAACATCAACTGATCGCCCGGCTGAGTCTGCGACGAATAAATCGACTGCGTGGGCAGCGCCAGAACGCTGGCGGGCTGGGGACCCATTGGCGTTGCACGGAATGTGGGAAAGGATTCGACCAGATCGACTACGCGGCAATCGCCATCGAGGTAGATCAGATCAAGCGGAACTGCATTTCCAGTATCCGGAATCCCTCGGAACGGCGTCAACCATAGCCCCTCTCCGGACTGGAGCGCGAGCGATGCCATCCTCTCGGCGAGTTCAGTGCCGGACCAATCGACGGCAGTGACCTCAAGTCCGAGAAAGCATTCTCGTGTCTGGTTGTACGCGCAAATCTTCCGTGATCCCATGTAACCTCTTGCCCCTGGTGCGTACTCGGTAACCGGACGAATCTCTAATGTCCCGGCTTTCAACTCGATTTTTTCAGTCAAGTCCATTCAAGCAAATCCTGCGTCTGAATTACTCCACGGCTTGAAGTTGATGGCCGTCGTCAGGCACCGAGCATGCCTTTAGAAAATCGATGCAAGGGCGCACTCCGCCACAGCCGCTCGCGACAAAGAATCAGAGACAACCCCGTCCTTGCGGAGAACTCTGAAGCCCAGCGGAAGTCGTGCAGCGTCCGGCGCCCAATTGCCGATCCTGAATCCCCCTTACTACTTCACCCGCGTACGGCGGCGCTGAATCAGAATGATCAACACGATGACAAACAAAACGCCCGAAACCACTTGAATGATCGTGGTACTGTCCATGACATCCCCCTTTCTGTCAAATCAAGAAACTTCATGCGCTCCTCTCCCTTTTTGGGATACGGTTCTGCGCGAATACAAGACTTCGATATCTCCATCCCGGCCTGCCAAAGGGCAATACAACGAAACCGATTCAGTCGCGATGCGCCGGAGAAGAGACCTCAAGCTACTTGACCCGGGTGCGGCGGCGCTGAATCAGGATGACAAGCACAATGACAAACAACACGCCCGAGACAATCTGGATGATCGTGGTACTGTCCATGAGATCCCCCTTTCTAAGTTTCTTGCTTCCGTTTGTTTCCTGCCAGGTGACAAAACCGCCTGCAATCGGCGGCAATCAGCTTGGTGCGCGCTACCTGGCTTGCGCGCGCCAACGCTCGACGAAAAGGGTGACACTACGACAAATTCCCTCCGCGACGCCCTGAATCGCTGTTGTAGTGTCCAATTCGAACTCTCCCTCCCTCAACGACTGAATGTGTTTGTAAATGCATCGACCATCATGATGGCCGCCGGACCCAGAACCACCACAAAGAGCGCAGGAAAAATGAAAAACACCAGCGGGAAAATCAGCTTGATGGTGGTCTTGGCAGCTGCCTCCTCCACCTGCTGAATGCGCTGGACTCTGAGCGTATCGGAATGAATTCGCAATGTTTTGGCGATGCTGGTTCCAAACTGCTCCGATTGGACCAGCATTGAAGTCAGGTTTCGCACGCTCTCCACTCCGGTGCGGTCTGACATGTGCTTCCACGTCTCGGCGCGGGGACGGCCGGCGCGTTGCTCCAGCACCACAACCATCAGTTCATCGCATAGCTCCGGTTGCGCCAGCTTCAATTCTTCGGCGGTGCGCGAGGTAGCCTGATCCAGGCTGAGTCCGGCCTCAATACAGATGATGAGAAGGTCGAGCACGTCGGGAAGCCCGCGCCGTATTTTGGCTTGCCGTTTTTTTATCAGGTGACCCAGCCAAAAGTCCGGTATCAGGAACCCCAGGCCCAGGGCTATGGCGAGCACAAAAAAGGGATTCATGCTGACCAGCCCGGTAACCCAACCAATGGAACACAGCAGCAGGGGAACCACTACCTTGAAACCGTAGAAGGTCTTCGCCGCGGAGTCTTCGCGAAAGCCGGCGCGGATCAGGCGCTGCTTCATCACCGACTGCTCCGCCTGACTCTTGGGGAGCACGCTCTCGAAGTGCTCGACGACCCCGCCCAGTGAGAAGCCGGATTCCTGAATGGAGCTCAAGATCCCCTTCGGTTTGGGGCGTGGATTGATGACCTCGGAAATCCGCTGAATCATCGCCTCGCGATAAAACAGGATCAATCCGCCGGCCGCAATCAGAACGAACATCGAAGCAAAAGCAAAAAGAACCCAACCCATACTTCCCCTTCTAAACGTCCATGTCCACAATCTGCCGGATAATGAAGCCACCGATTACGATCATGATGCTGGCTGCCCAGAGCAGCTTTTTTCCGACTGGTGTTGTCCACAAGATGCTCATCATCTCGGGGTTGATCCAATAGAGTGCGAACGCCAGCACGATGGGAAGCAGGGTGAGCACCCACCCGGTCATGCGGCCCTGAGCAGTGTGCACAGCAACCTGCCGCTTGAGCCGAAACCGTTCGCGGATGACATGCGAAGTTTTTTCGAGCACCTCGGCAAGGTTTCCCCCGCTCTCCTTCTGGATCATGATCGCGGTGGCGACGATTCTGAGGTCCTGGATTGGAATGCGGTTGACCAGGTTGTCCATGGCGGTCTTCAGTTCGAGACCATAGTTCTGCTCCTCGAATGTAATTTTGAATTCGCCCTGGACGGGTTCGCTGCATTCCCGGGACACCAGGCCCATGGCGGCTATCAGACTGTGGCCCGCGCGAAGTGCGCTGACCATTAAGTCGAGTGCTTCCGGGAGTACCTGGACGAATTTCTTGAAGCGGCTGCCACGTTTGTGGAATACCCACCAAAGCGGCAGGAAACCGACCACCAGCCCTACCGGAAGCGCCACAAAAATCAGCCCGGTTTTCCAGTAAATACCATATCCAACACCCATAAACAAAAGGCACATAGCGGAAATCATCCCGCCTGCGGTCCACTTCAGGTTGGCCTGGGTCAGCAACTGCTGCAGCATTGGCGCAATTTCCAGCTTAAGCAGCTTCTCATTGAGCCAGGGGATGGTGCTGAGCAGTTCCGACTTGCGCAGATTCACAATTTGATCGCGGGTCGCCGGACTGTCGGTGGCCAGAGCCGAGTCGAGTGTGGCCAGCATCTGCTTGGCCTTCCGAGAGGAAGGACTTGCAGTCGCCATTCCCAGCAGAACGACAACCGCGAACGCGCCCAGAAAAACCAAGCCAAAAACAAGTGGCATTTTCCGTCGACCTCCCTTCTCCTCAGTTGACCAGTGTCTCGCGCTCGAAAAGACTGGGCGGAAGAATGATACCCGACACGCGCAGCCGGTCAAGGAACCTGGGACGGATGCGGGTCGGCTGGAACACTCCAATCACTTTGCCGTCCGGACCAATCCCCTTCTTGGTAAACGAGAAAATCTCCTGCATGCTTATTACGTTCTCTTCCATCCCGGTAATTTCGGTGATGCTGGTAATCTTTCGGGTGCCATCGCTCATGCGGGCAGCCTGCACAACAATAGTTACGGCAGCGGCGATCTGCTGGCGAACCGATTTCTCCGGCATGTTCATATTGCCCATGGCTACCATGGATTCCAGACGGGCTATTGCGTCGCGGGGGGTGTTGGCGTGAATGGTGGTCATCGAGCCTTCGTGGCCGGTGTTCATGGCTTGCAGCATGTCGAACGCTTCTTCGCCGCGTATCTCGCCCATGATGATCCGGTCGGGACGCATACGCAGGCAGTTGATGAGCAACTGGCGCTGCCGAATGGCTCCCTGTCCTTCAATGTTGGGAGGACGCGTCTCCAGGCGCACGATGTTTTCCTGCGCCAGGCGCAGTTCGGCGGCGTCTTCAATGGTCACCAGGCGCTCGCTGTTGGGGATGTACTGCGACAGGATGTTCAGAAACGTGGTCTTGCCGGAGCCTGTACCGCCGGAGATGACGACACTGATCTTGGCT
>CAYWMR010000270.1:0-6850 GCA_964458965.1 uncultured Occallatibacter sp.
ACGATTTGATCGCCCAAACGTATTCCACGTGGATGATCTGCGGTCATCGACAATATCGTCGATCCTCGAAATCCCACGATCTCAGCGGCGTATGTCTTGTCGCCGGCACCCATGATCTCGCAGGATTCACCTACAAAACCAAATGGCCCTTCCGACTCGATCAGGTTACCGACAACCTGATTAACGCGGCCCTTCCAGCGAAGCGTCGAGCCCGCTTGAAGTGCGTTCAGGTACGGCGCCAGAATCAAGTTGTTCATCGGGTTACCGGCCTCAATGCGAGCAGATCGAAGAACCCCTGCTCGACTTCCTTCAATTGAGAATCCAGGCCGAAGTTTGTGGTTCCAAGTTCAGTCACCAGCAGGCAGTCGCGTTGACTCAGTTCTTCATCCTCCACCACCTCAACCCGTGCAATATTCGTGTGACTGGCGAAATATGCCTTCCATTGCGCTACGTTGACCGGGTTCACGCGAACAATCACCCTCGACCCTTCGCGCATCTTCTCCACCGCCATTCTCACCAGCGCAGCCACAAGCATGGGATCGACCTGCGCCTCTCGATGCAGAATCTTAGCCGCAATTGCCAGTGCAAGCTGCACGATCTCCGATTCAACTCGCGCAAAGTATTCTGTCCGTTGCGCCTCGAATCCCGAGATTGCAGTTGCAACCGTTAGTCGCGCGGCCTGAAGCTTCAACTCGTACTCCTGCCGCTGTTTCTGCTCGGCCTGCATCACTGCTTCGACGCGCTCTCGCTTCAATCGCTCTGCAAATTCCACCTCTGAAAGCTCGACTTCCGCATGGCGCTCTCCACCCGTTTCCATGCCGGGCAGTTCTGGCGTTTGCTTAGTGGATCCATGGGGTATTGCGTGCGTACCCATATCCCGGTATTCAAGAGTTCTAATCGGGATCGGTACTATGCTTTCGAACTCCACGCTAGAATACGTACTCATCGTCTCCCTCACTCTTTAATGCGAGTTTTCCTTCCGACTCAAGTTTGCGTGCGATTGCCACGATCTCTGTTTGCGCCTTGACCACATCCTTGTTGCGAACGGGTCCCATTACCTCGGAGTCTTCCTTCATCATTTCGACTGCACGCGCAGACATTGTCCGATAGAAGTGGCTTCGCAGATCTTCATTTGCACCTTTGAGCGCAATCATCAAAGTCTTCTTGTTGATCGCACTCATCAATTCGCGCAGTTCCTGCTCGGGAACCTCAAGCAGATCTTCGAATGTGAACATCAGATCCCGAATGCTGATGGCAAGTTTCGGCTCGTCTTTCTCAATATCGTCGAGTATCTCGCGAGCTGCAACCGGATCCAGGCGATTCATCAGTTCCGCTGCATCCCTGAATCCAGATTCGGTGCGCTTGGTTTGACTCCCCACAGAACTCAATCGACGATTCAGCACTGAAGAGATTTTCGACGCTACTTCAGGGGAAAACTGGCCTAGATTCGCCAACCGTCTCACGCAATCGGCGCGCACCTCAGGTTCCAGCTTCATTAGCAAGGCGGAGGCCTGCTTTGCATCCAGATGCCCTAGAATCAAGGCTTTTGTCTGGGAATGCTCGCCAATCAGAAACCTTGCCAACTTATTCGGATCGGCCTTGCTTAACGAATCCACCCTCAGCAGACTCAGTTCATCGGCCTGCGTCAAGCGGTCTACCATGCTCTTTGCGCCACTCTCTCCGAATGCCTTGATCAGCATGCGAGTCGCGACGTCCTGACCACCCACCGCGATGAACTCCTGGGCCATTAGCATCTGGTCGAACTCTTCAAGAACCTCAAGCGTTGTGTCGAATGGAACCGCGGGCAACGCCGCCACTTCATTCGTCACCCTCTGAAGGTCTGCGTCGGGAAGATTCCTGAGGATCATCGCAGCCGAATCGTCTCCAAGCAGTGAGATCAGAATCGCTGCCTTACGCGCGCCATTCAGCTGCATCCGTTCGGTTGCGCTCATGATGCCTCCTCCCGCAGCCATGCCTGGACCGCGCGCGCAGTGTTCACCGGCTTCTGCTTGGTCAGGTCAATCGCGTGCTGCTTCAACTGCGTCGCTCGCTGGGAGGCATTAACCGGCTCCGGTGCACCGGCAGTTAACTGATCCATCGCGGAGCCGCTCGGCAATGCGGGCTGCGAGCTTCCGCCGGAAAGGCCAGGCCTGAATACTTGTTTCTGGATTGGCCGCAACATGAACACGTAGGCAAGCAAGAATAGTACAAGAAGCGAAATCGGACGGAGCACGGAAGAATACTCTGACAGCGTCTTTCCCGACTTCTGAACCCAGGTTGTGGCCGGAAGATCCGAGTCCGGTTGATTGGCATCGAACGGCATATCCTGCACGCTGATCGTGTCTCCTCGCTTGGCGTCAAACCCGATCACCGCCTCGGCAATCTGTTGAATCTTGTTCAACTCGTCTTGCGACCTCTTGTGCCTCGTGTATGAAACCTTGCCTCCCTGAACCACTCTCGTCACGGCGTCATCAACCAGAATGGCCGCGCTCACCCGTTGAATCCGCCCTGCCGGCACCACTGTATGGACACTGATTTTGTTCACGCCATACTGGGCGGTCTCCGTCATGGAGATCTGAGTCTCGATCGGCTTGGATGCTGCAGTCTTCGCTGATGCAGTGGGTATGTTGCTGCTTGTACCCACGGCTCCCGAGGCTATTGCTGTTCCATTGGCGTGGTCTTCTGATTTTTGATCGCTTAGCAGCGCGCTGACACTTGGGTCGTACTTCTCCTGGTTCTCTTCGGTTGAAGTCTCATCGTGAGCGACGTTCACATTGGCGCGAATCTTATCCACGCCCACAACCGGCTCAAGAGTGCTTATCAAACGCGCGGTAAGGTTCGACTCGAATGAGTCGTTGTCCGCCTGCCCGTCGTGTCCCAGCCCGAGTGACCTGGCTGAGTCGGCATCCACGATTGATACGTCTTCCGGCTTTAACTCATCCACGGCCCCGGATACCAGCCGGGAGATAGCTAGAACAGCATCTTTGTTGAGCCCGTTGCGCCGGAGTTTCAAGATCACCGATGCCTTGGCTGTGTGCTGCCGGTCCAGAAAAACCGAATCGGTCGGCATAACCAGGTGAACGCGCGCGCTCTCGACATCGTTCAGCGTTTCAATTGTCCGTTCCAGTTCGCCTTCCAGAGCGCGCTGATAAGTAACCTTCTGATCGAACTCGGTCTGGCCCCATGACATCTTGTCGAAGAGCTCAAACCCCGTCCGCGCGCCACGGGACGAGCCCAGAGAGGCCGTCGCCATGTGTGCGGCCGCAAGCTTATCGGCAGGAACGCTGATTGAGGTTCCGTCGGCGCTGGTCTGATGAGGTATGCCCTGAGCATCGAGTTGCGAAGAAAGTTTTTGTGCGGCCGCGGAGTCCAAATCCGTTGAGAGAGGCCTGTAGTCGGAACCACCGATCAGCCTGACAAACAGCGCGATCAAGATGACCGTGGCGCCCACCCCTGCCAATAGAAACGTCTTCTGTTGACCGCTCCGGCTCGCCCAGAACTGCTTGCCTTGTGAGACTGCGTCGTTAACTCCAGCCATAGCGCCCCAATCCTAAAACTGCATTTTCTCGATATCCTGGTACGCGTTAACAATCTTGTTTCGCACCTGCATCATCAGCTGAAAAGAGACATCGGCCTTTTCCACCGCGATCATGACACTCGTCATGTCTCCGCCGCCGTTCTGCAGCAGGTTAGTTACCTGCGCTCCGGCATTGCTGTTCAGCTGATCGACGTTGTGAACAACATTCTTGAGCACCGCGCCGAAATCAAGTCCCTCGCCGCTTTCATTCGCGCCGAGACCGGATGATTCCGGAAGATACGAGTTTGGGATACCGCCAATACTCACATTGCTCATGCCACCACTCCGTACTAGGAAGACTTCAGAATACTGATCGATTCCTGAACCAATTGCTTTTCCGCGCTCACTGCCGACGCGTTCAATTGGTACGCGCGGACCGATCCGATCAGGTCCGCCATTTCTTTCACCGGATTGATAGCCGGATATGCCACAAACCCGGAAGCGTCTGCATCCGGGTTGCCCGGCTCGTAGTGCATCACAGGCGGCGCCGGGTCATCGACAACCTGTGTCAGTTGCACCGAGCCCGCCGGAGTGTAGGAGGAACTCCCAATATTGTTCAAAACCGAATGAAAAATGGGTCCGTTTGTGGCGCCGAAGATAACTTCCTTGCGCACGTATGGACCACCGGAATCGGTATGTGTTGTCTCCGCATTTGCCATGTTTGCCGAAATCACTTCGGCGCGCTGCCGCTCGGCGCTGAGAGCCGACGCGCTAATGCTCATCATGTCGAAGATTCCCATGGTTAGCTGCCTTCCTTGATTGCCGTCAGCAAGTGGCTGAATTGGTTCTTCACCAGTTGAATGCCGAGTTGAAACTGGAGTTGAGTCTGTGACAGGACCAGGCTCTCGCGGTCGATGTTCACGTTGTTTCCATCAGGACGCTCCGGCAATCCCTGCAACTCCTCAGAAGCCGGCTCCAGATGCAACGTATCGTTGCCATTCATCACTTGGCGAATCGCGGTCTGGAAATCAATGTCCTTTGTGTGGTATCCGGGCGTGTCAACATTGGCCATGTTGGACACAATCATTTGTTGGCGTTCCGTAACAACCTTGAGATAGCCTTGCAAAGCGTCCAGTGTCGGTGACGTAGCCATGTTATGCGTACCTCCTCGGCGGCAGACCATATTCCCGAATCTTGTTGCGCAACGTGCGCAGACTGATGCCGAGCATTTCGGCGGCATGCGTCCTGTTTCCATCGGTGAGCGCCAATGTGCTCTCCAGGTGCAGGCGTTCCACTTGCCGGATGGGGGTCCCCGCAAGCGGCCCCGTCGCCTTTGATTGCGAGGTGCCAAGCGATCTGCCGTCCGCTTGAAACTCCTTCTCAAAGCAGCTTTCGTCAAGGTCGAGCGTCCCGCTGAGCGTAAGAACCCGTCGCATAAAATTCGCCAGTTCCCTTACATTTCCAGGCCATGCCTGAGACTTCAATCGATCGAGAAACTCCGGGCGGAGCCGTGGAGTTGCTGACCGTACCTGCGCGGCATACTTCTCGGCAAAATACTGCGCGAGGATTGGAATATCCTCCTGTCGATCCCGTAAAGGCGGCAGCGACAAGGGGATTACGTTCAGGCGGTAGTACAGATCGCTGCGGAACTGGCCGCGATCGACCATTGCGGAAAGCGAAACATTCGTTGTGGCAATCACACGAATATCCACATGCACCGATCGCGCTTCGCCAAGTCTTTCGAACTCGCGCTCCTGCAATGCCCGCAAGAGTTTGGGTTGAAGGTGCAGCGGCATTTCGCCTATCTCGTCCAGCAGAATCGTCCCGCCGTCCGCCAACTCAAACTTGCCGGGCTTAGCTGCTATCGCGCCAGTGAATGCGCCTCGCCCATGTCCAAACAATTCGCTCTCCAGCAGAGACTCAGGAACAGCAGCGCAGTTGACCGCGATAAAAGGCTTGCGGCATCTATCGCTGGAGTCGTGAATAAAACGCGCCAGCAATTCTTTGCCGGTTCCACTCTCTGCCTCGATCAAAACGTCGGCGCCTGTGCTGGCTGCCGCGCGCGCACGGTGCAGGGCGCGAAGCAATGATGGCGCTCGGCCTACAATGGATCCTGCCTGCGCAGCGTCAACAGCCACCATCTGTTTTGCCTGATGAATAACTTTCGCCGCAATCGTCTGCAACTGATCGAAGGAGACCGGCTTGGTCAGGTAGTCGAGCGCTCCATCGCGCATCGCACTCACTGCGTCTGGCACGGAACCGTATGCCGTCAGCAGTATCACCGCCGCGCCCGGAGATAGCATCGATACCGAACGCATTACATCCATGCCTGTCCCATCGGGCATGCGGACATCGCTTACGACAAGGTCGAATTCCTTGCCTTCGAGATTGCTGATCGCCTCGCGGACGCAGGACGCCGTTTCGACGCGCCAGCCGTGACGAAGAAAATTCGCGCGCAATGCACTGCGGATGCCGGGCTCGTCGTCTACCACCAATACTGTGGACGTTGCGTCGTTGGTCATTGGATCGGAAACTCCAGTCGAAATGTAGTGCCGCGGTTTACCTGGCTCGAGACACGAATGTCCCCGCCATGTGAAAGCATGAGCCTCTTGCAAACAGCCAGACCCAGGCCCGGAGTGTCCCCTTTTCCACTGAAGCCCGCATCGAATATCCGATCCAGGATCCTGGGCTCGATGCCGCAGCCCGTGTCTGTCACCTCTACCTGAGCGCGCATTTCTCCAAGCCGCGATGCCTTTTGCGTCGAAACTTCGATCTTCCCGCCGGCAGGTGTGTGATGGATCGCGTTGCAAACCAAATTCAAAATAATCTGGCGGAGCAGGTTCTCGTTGCCCTGAATCTTGACATCGTCCTTGCCGCCGCAAAATAAAAGATCGACGCCCGCTTGTTCCGCAATTGGTCGCACAAACTCCACGCCGCTTCGCATGCATGGGTTAAGATCCACCGGCGCCAGATGAAGATTTCCCCCGGCGTGAATGTTCAGTACATTGTTCACCGTACCGGAAAGCTGACGAATCCCAGCGCGCAGCGGCGAAATCCACGGCGAATCGTTGCCGCCGTCCTCGGCGATCAACCCGGCAAATAATTCCATACTGGCTAACGGATTTCTAATCTCGTGAGCCAGTATCGTCGAAATCTCTGCCAGCGCCATCGCGTTTCGCGCCGATTCACGCTCCTGCTCAGCCAGCTTGTTTGCCGTGATATCTCGCAGAATCCAAATGCTTTTCAGTCGGGGTGCTTCGTTCTCATTATCGTGGCCCTCAGGCTCGCACAAAAGCTTCCGGTTGCCGAGAGCGATCCAACGCTTGCCGGCTG
>CAYWMR010000271.1:0-6825 GCA_964458965.1 uncultured Occallatibacter sp.
TGCTACCTTACAATTGCTTCCTGGCATCGCGGCTAAATGCGAAACCGCCTCCCCGGAATTGCGGCAGGCGCGAGTGAATGAGGGCGATGGGAATGCATTCGACAATCGCAGCAGAGAGCGCTGACGCCGATCGGCCACGGGCAGCCATGCGGAACGCGCCATCGGCGCCCCCGCGCAACATCGCCGTCGACGCGTATCGTGGCCTTGTGATGATGCTCATGATGGGAGAGGTATTGAACTTTCCCACGGTTGCACGCTCCTTTCCCAATAGCATTCTCTGGCGCGTTCTTGCGTACAGTCAAACGCACGTTCAATGGGCGGGAATGAGCCTTCACGATACAATTCAGCCGTCGTTCACGTTTCTTGTTGGCGTCGCTCTTCCTTACTCCATTGCCAGTCGGACAAGCAAGGGGCAAAGTTTTCGCAGGCAGTTGGCGCATACTGTTTGGCGCAGCCTGGCTCTCATTGCGCTGGGCATTTTTCTACGATCCACGCAAAGCGGGCAGACCTACTTTACATTTGAGGACACACTTACCCAGATTGGTTTGGGATACACATTTGCTTTCTTATTGGCGCATTGCCGATCCAGATGGCAATGGATTGCGCTGGCCGCAATACTCATCGGATATTGGCTCGCATGGGCGGTTTATCCAGCGCCCGGAGCAGGATTCAATTATGCTGCCGTGGGGGTTCCCGCTAACTGGCCCTATAACTTCAGCGGGTTTGCATCGCATTGGAACAAGAACAGCAACCTGGGCCAGGCGTTTGACCTCTGGTTTCTGAACCTGTTTCCGCGTGCCTCTCGATTTGCGTTCAACCTAGGAGGCTATCTGACTCTTAGCTTTATTCCAACGCTTGGAACGATGCTTCTCGGCCTCCGTGCAGGAGAATGGTTTCGTTCGGCTGCCCCGAAAATTCCCGTGAGGAGATTGCTTGTGGCGGGACTCGTTCTGATAGCTTCGGGAGTTCTATTTCATGCGTTGGGAGTTTGTCCCATCGTCAAACGTATCTGGACTCCAGGCTGGACACTTTTCAGCGGTGGCGTATGCTTCTTGTTTCTTGCGGCGTTCTCATGGGTAATCGATGGAAAAGGTTATCGCCGGTGGGCATTCCCATTGGTCGTTGTCGGAATGAATTCGATAGCAGCCTACTTGATCGCCAGTCTTGCGGAGAGTTTCATTGTGAGCAGCCTGCATATCCACCTCGGATACCACATTTTTCAATTATTTGGGAAGGCATTGGAACCGCTGATGCTTGGACTCGCAGTAATGTCGATCTATTGGCTCATACTGTTCTGGATGTATCGCAAGCGCATCTTCCTCCGCATCTGAACAATCGTTGCATGCTGCCATTAGCGAGCTTTGGAGTTACGATCCGCCGCAAAGCATTGGCACGTTTCCTAATGAGTGAATAAGCTATGACCACTCCAACTTTGCTCGTCCTGGCTGCCGGCATGGGGACCCGCTACGGCGGCTTGAAGCAAATGGATCCCGTGGGTCCCGACGGGGAAGCCATCGTCGACTACTCGGTCTACGATGCCCTGCGCGCAGGCTTCGGCAAGGTCGTCTTCGTGATTCGAAGGGACATGGCGCAACCATTCAAGCAATTCGTCGCCGCACGATTTGAAGGGCACTGCGCAGTCGAATATGTTTTTCAGGAATTGGATGACCTTCCCACAGGCTTTGTTGCGCCGGTCGGGCGCATAAAGCCGTGGGGAACCACGCATGCCACTCTCGCCGCCGCAAGAGCCATCCACGAACCCTTTGCCGTAATCAATGCCGACGACTTTTACAACGCGGAGGCCTATCGCGCACTGGCGGGGCACTTGCAGTCGGACACGCGGGACTATGCGATGGCCGGATTCATTCTGCGCGAAACGCTCTCCAGCTTTGGCGCGGTGTCGCGCGCTGTGTGTCGCGTGGGCGCTGACGGATATCTTCAAAGCATTGCCGAAATGAAGAACATTGAGCCCGACGGAAGTCACGCGAAGAATACGGACGCGACGGGCAGCATAACTTCGCTCACCGGCGACGAGTTAGTCTCCATGAACATGTGGGCATTTATTCCGCGGGTTTTTGTACAGTTACAGGAACAATTTCAACGGTTCCTCGATCTCAATAGCTCAAGCCTGCAATCGGAAAGCTATCTGCCCAGCGCAATCAATGCGTTGGTCGCGTACGGCGAGGCGCAGGTCAAGGTACTTCGCTGCGGGGAAGCATGGTTCGGCGTCACGTACCGCGAGGATCATCCTCGGGTCGTTGAAAGAATCTCCCGCCTGATTCAGGATAGTTACTATCCGAAGAGGCTCTGGTCATGAGCGGACTGAACAATATCGCCGAGGTTCTCAGCCAATTTCAAATCGACGGAGAGTTTGTGGCCGCGACACCCTACGGTAACGGCCACATCAACGACACTTATTGCACCGTCTTTGATCGGCGAGGCGTCGCAGAGCGCGTCGTCCTGCAGCGCATCAATACTCGAATCTTCACGCAGCCCGAAGCCTTGATGGAGAACGTTCAACGCGTCACAGCGCACATTGCCCAGCAACTGGCCGGCGAGGCGGACTCCTGCCACGTACTCACACTGATTCCCGCGCTCGATGGGCGAGCATGGCACGTGGATGCCAAGGCCGGTTATTGGCGCGCCTGGCGCTTCATTCCCAACGCTCGCGCCTACGAGGCAGTCGAGTCGCCCGAGCAGGCTTTTCAGGCGGCCCGCGCATTTGGCCGGTTCCAGCAACTCCTCGCTTCGCTGCCCCCGCCGCGCCTCCACGATACCATCCCCGATTTTCATCACACCCCCAAGCGATTTAAAGCGCTGGAAGATGCGATCGCCCTCGACACCGCTAACCGCGCCTTCCTCGCCAGGCAAGAGATAGAATTCGCTCTCGCGCGTCAAGCCATGGTTAGCGTTTTACTCGACGCAAACCTGCCAGAGCGCGTCACCCACAACGACACCAAAATCAACAATGTTCTGCTCGACGACGCAACCGGTGAAGCCATCTGCGTCGTTGACCTCGATACGGTAATGCCGGGACTTGCGCTTTGCGACTTCGGCGATCTGGTGCGCACTGCCACGAGCCCGTCTACGGAAGACGAGCGCGATTTGTCGAAAGTTACCATGCAGATGCCCATGTTTCAGGCAATCGTGCAAGGCTATCTCACCTCAACGTCAGGTTTTCTAACTATGGACGAAATGCAGTTGTTGGCTTTTTCCGGTAAATTGATAACTTTCGAAATGGGTATCCGCTTTCTCACTGAGTATCTCGCGGGCGACACTTACTACAAGGTGCATCGCGACGGGCACAATCTTGACCGTTGCCGCACCCAGTTCAAACTCGTCGAGTCAATCGAGCAGCAGGAGGAAAGCATGAACCTGCTGGTCGAATCCATCGCATCGGAACGCCTGTAAGCTTTCACGGTTCAGCGAGGCGCCGTAACATCGAGGGACAGTTGTCGCTCTTCGTGCGCTTCTCCAGCGGCATACTCTCACAGTCCGTTCGGAGAGAATCCTGATATTGTTTCGCTCTCAATCGCTGAGCCTGAGGCGGCAAAAAGGAACCGCCACGACGTATCGAGATACAGCCAGCGCTGCGTGCTGAACCAACTGGTTGGGAGCCCGGGGACGTGCAACAACGTATGACCGCCCATGCACATCAACTCGGTGCCGTTCCAGGCCAGGAAGGTTCTCGACGCCTGCCCAACGTGCGCGGGATTGCAAACCCGCCTGAGACACACCGGGCAGCGCTTGCGCTGATCCTGAAGCACCCATCGGAAACTGAACAAGCAAATTGAAAAGGTAGAAACCAATTGGACATACGCCGAGGATGATGCTGGGAGCGCTGTGTTGGCGTAGGCCAGGTCAAGCGAGGAGAAATACACGATGGGTAAGAGCAGTGCGATCTTGGTTGAGAGGAATGACCAGCGGCAAATCGTTCTTAGCAGAGAAGTACCTTCAGAATTCTCGCTGTATTCGCCGAGTGATACGGACGTAATCGCCGGCAACGCAAGGATTGCGAGAACGAGCGCGAACGAAAAAAGTGTCCAGGACCCAGGCGTCAGCGCGTCAAGCGAAATGCCAAGGAGATCGTCATCGGAGTTACCGGAGTTATGCTCGGTTATGTGAACCTTGGACGCGTACATCTCGGATTTTCCCATGGCCGTCAGATGTGCGATAACAAATCCCGCGCCGCCCGCAAAGGTCTTTTCATCGGGCTCCAGTAGCCACGCGTCAACTTTGCCCGGCAGTCCCCTTGAGCCATCGGGCGCTACTCCAACAATTCTGGCTTTGCCCGGACCCAGGTGCAATACCATTCCGGCCACGCGCGGATTTGCTTGAAACTCCCGCTTCCATTTGCGTTCACTTAGAATCACCCCGGGCATATCCCCGTAGGTCCCGGCATCCGGCTCTGGGAACTGTACCGGCAAGCCAAGCAGCGCGAACAGATTCTCGCTGGCATGCGCCACTCCCCATCCTGGCTCTTCGCCTGAAGCATTCGACACAGACTCTCGCCGAACAGGCTCCTGGGTCACGCGATAGAACGCAAATCCATCGAAGTACTGCTGCTTGCGTTCCTTCCAGGCGCGAAACTGCTTTGGCAAGACAGATGGAGAAGAATCGTCGCTGGAGGCCACGTCCTGGATCAGCACCAGGCCCGGGCCTATCTGGATCGGCGCGAGACTGCGCTCCGCACGCACGCCCGGCAACAGCAATGCAAGGGCATAACATGCAGTCAGCATTGCGGCAAGACAGAGAATGCACTGAGCTGCCGAGCCCCGCAACGCCCTGGATGGCGCTCTGCTCGCAATGGAATGCAGCCTGAGGTAAAGCGCATCCTGAAACGCTCCCAGGCAAAACGCGGTCACCTCTGCTTCAGCTCGCATTGAAAAGCCGCAACCCGGCGCGCACGCGTGCCGGACATGCCATAGCTCTGAGTGCCACTCATGCCACCACTCCGTGCGCTGGCTGTGCGGCACCAACGCGGAAGCGACCCGAAGAAGGCCAATATGGCATACGCGAGCGATCCATTCCGTCGGAGGCATCATACCGGCTTTGCCTCCTCTGAAGGGATCAATCTCTCCAGCAAAGGATATCGCTTCCGAGATGCTTCGAGTGTGGCTCTGCCTGCCGGTGTAAGCTTGTAGTACTTTCTTGGCGGCCTCTGCTCGGCATCTGCAATCGATTGGCGCTCCCATTGCGATCGGATCAGTTCGTCGCGTTCCAGGCGGCGCATTGCCGGGTATACGGTTCCGCTTGGCAGGCCGGCCATTTCCATGATGCTGAAGCCATAAATGAATCCGGCGTCAAGCGCCTGAAGAATCAGCGCCGCCGTGTGGGAAAGCTTTGCTTCGGCAAATCTTGGTTCCCGGGCCATGGCACATTGTAGCTATGTAGCAATCTACTTGACAAGAGTATATGTCGTTTGCTACATAGGGTAGGCAGGTGAACGATGCTTGAACTTCGGCGTGTCTCCAAACGGTTCTCCGGCATTCCCGCGGTGGACGACGTAAGCTTTTGCGCGCGGCCCGGCGAAGTAACCGGCTACCTCGGGCCGAACGGATCAGGCAAATCCACCACCATGAAGATGATCACCGGCCTGATCGAAATGTCGGAGGGGCAAATCCTGTTTCAGGGACAGCCAATTCAGGATGACCTGATGGCCTACAAAAAGCGCATGGGTTATGTTCCTGAGGAGCCATACCTTTATAACCACCTCTCCGGGTCGGAATACCTCACCATGGTTGCACAGCTTCGTGGGCTTCCGGCGAAGCAGTCCTCGGAGCGCATCGACGGAATGCTGCGTCTGCTTTCACTGCACGATGACCGCCATGCGTCGATCTCCGGCTACTCCAAGGGGATGCGGCAGAAGATTCTGCTCATTGCCGCTCTCATGCACAATCCCGAACTCATCCTTCTTGACGAACCTTTCTCGGGACTCGATGTCGGCACATCGCTGGTTTTGCGCAGCCTGATTCAAGAACTGGCTGCGCGCGGCAAAGTAGTGCTGTTCAGTTCGCACGAACTGGATACTGTGGAACGCGTCTGTTCGCACGTTGTCATTCTCCATCGCGGCAAGGTCGTTGCCGACGATTCCATTGAGCGCTTGCGTTCCTTGATGGAACTGCCCACGCTCGAAGCCATTTTTTCTCAGCTCGCCGTCGAACAGGATACTGTTTCGATCGCGCGGCAGATTGCGGATCTCGTTCATGCATAGGCTAATCGAACGATTGGTTGGATACTTGCCGCTCGATTTTCGCGTGCTTTATCGCCAGTTTCTGCTGCGCGTCATCGACCTTGAAGCGCTGTCGATTCAAGCCGACGTCGTCCGTTTCCTGGGACAGTTCGCCGGCGTGCTCATCATGATCAGCTTCTTCTATTCAATAAGTGGCTGGTTGACCTTCACTTTCACCCCGCCAACAACACCTGCGGCCCTCCTCCGCCTCGCATGGCGAACGGAGCAGTTTTCAATTGCGACCATGATGTTAGTCATTGGGCTGATCGCCGTCATCGGTTGGGACGCCCCATTCCCCGACCGGAAAGACGTTATGGTTCTGTCCCCACTGCCGGTCGCTCCACTGACCATCCTCTTCGCCAAACTATCCGCATCGGGAGCATTGCTGGGTCTTGCGATTCTTGCGTTGAATTGCGTCTCAGGCATTGTGTGGCCGTTCCTCCTGGGAATGCGGAATGGCGGGTTTCCCGGCTTTTTCCAATTCTGCACGGCCTGGTGGCTCACAATGATCGTCGCCAGCGCATTCCTCTACTGCTCTGTGCTCACCGTGCAGGGATTCACCGCGCACGTGTTTCCGCGGCGCATCTTTTTGC
>CAYWMR010000272.1:0-6824 GCA_964458965.1 uncultured Occallatibacter sp.
GGGAACGCTGGCGCTCAGAGTAGCGTTGTACGCGCCACCGTTTTGACCGGCGCTCCCGAGAACGGCGTACGGTGTGTTGCCGGCAAGCGAAGCCGTGTAAAGCAGTTGAGGATTCTCAGCCGAGATGCCGAATGCCGCGTGATCCCAGTTCTTGGTCACCCGGAAGCCATACTGGCGGGCCCAAACAAAGCCCGTTACGTAGTTCGGGTCTATCGTCAGCGGAGTGGGTGTGTTGCTTGATGCCGCAGAGATGCCCTTAATTCCCTCGGTTGCCAGAGACCACATTTGCCCGCCGGAAAATGCCAAGTGGCTATTTGTTTCGGCCTGGGCGTAGATGACGCGCTGGCGAAGGACGTAGCTGTTGGACTGGTTGTTGTTGGAACTGGTGCCGGTGCCCAACCAGTCAGCCTCATAGTAGCCGCGCAAGGTGCCCCAGCTAGTCTTTCCCTCTGCCAGCAGCGACACGCGCGACTGGCGGGCGCTGCCATAGAACTCACTCAGGAGGTAAGCATCCGCGCCTTCATAGGGAATCGAGCTGAAAGCGGTGGGAATATCGCCGCCGGTGGCCTTGGTGCGGTAGACGGTTTCAGCCGCTGCGAAGCCGCCGGGGGTGATCGTGATCCCCTTGTAATGCAGAGCGTCAGGGCTTTCGAGGTCCTTCTTCACTTTGTTGGCCGCGGCTACCGCATCGGAGACGCTCGTGGCCAGAGAGGTCTGGTTGCCCTTCAGATCGGTCACAGTCGCCTGAAGGGTGCTCACGGCGGCGGCGTTATCGCTCACTGCCTGCTGCTGCGTCGAGGCGGCTGCCTGCGCCCTGGCTGCTGCGGCCTGAGCCGTGGCTGCTGCCGCTTGCGCCTGCCTCAACTGCTCGTCCTTCGCTGCCAGGTCGCCCTTCAAGCTGTCGATCTGGGATTGCAACTCCGTGCGCAATGCCTGAATCTGGGCTTCCACATGAGCTGCGGATGGCGCCGGCGGGGGCGCCATGTAGACCTTGGTTACGGCGGTTGTACTCTTCGTGGTTTTTGCAGTGTGCTTCTTCTTCGCCGGCGGTGTCGTTTGGCCGGCGTAAGCGGATGAAGCAACTAGACTAGCTGCCAGCATTGCCGCGGCAACAAATTTAAGCTTGAAGTTCATTGGGCCTCTCTTTTTTCCTTGGATCGGTTTGGATCGTGACTGCGCACACCCTTATCGCGAACGCTCAGTAGTCATGCATCCACAAAACTTCGCAGATGACAAAGACCGGTAGCCTTCAGTTCGAGATTCGGGAGCAACATCGTTGGCCCGGAGATTCTTTGGACAGGCAAAGCACTCCGGGGCCGGTTCCGTTACCCAGCCTCGCAGAGTTTGATGAATATTTGACGAATTCACGCATTTTTAATAGAGTCGCCCGTCCCAAAGTTCGATCCGCTTCCGGACAGTGTACCATCCGGTTCGGCAAGATCAACTCCGTTTTTTCCGGCTCCAATCCCGGCCGCTGCTGGGGCCGCCTGATTAGGTGGTATGCGCGAAATCCCAGGCGCTGGTGCGCATAAACAGTAGCCCAGGAAGCGCATTTTTCGTGATTATCCCTGAGCATGACGGTCGGCACAAGGGTGACACAACCAACTATTGGGCTAGGTTTCTCTCCACCGGAAGTTGGAGGCGCCAGGCACCGGTTGCCTCTAATCGAAGGACTCCCCGGTGCGCGATAGCATGTTTTCAAAAACACGCCTTGTATCAGCCGTCCACCGCCGTTGCCGACCCACAAAGGATGAAACGGGCAGATGCGGGTCGCCTTTGCGGAGGGAGCAGGGTCTCGGCACCGGTTGCCCATAATCGACGGGCGGCCAAGCGCCCGGTCTGCGTGTTTCCAAAAGACATGCTTTGTGTCAGGGCACGACTTCAGTCGTGCCGAAGGACCCCAAATCAACGAAGGGTTTTAACCCCTGCGGGATCGCCGGGATAATTCTTGCAAAACGCGCGCCACCCGAGCAAAATCCTACGGCCGCTGCGCCCCGCCTTGCTTCCCGGCGCTCAGCAGATTGGCCAATATGCGATACGCCCCGGGCACCAACTCCGGCAGTTGCCTATACAGCGCATACGAGGCATAGATATAAGTGCCCTTGCCGGGATGCGCCACCAGCAGGCCGCCTCGCTGAGGATCCTGGCCTGGGTCGGCAGTTTCCGTCAGCGCCGTGAAACCGGGGTCCCATGTTTCCAGAAAAGAGTGTCCGCGCTCCTCCAGCCAGCCGTCGAAGTCGGCGGAGGTGATGGTGTTTGGCGAGGCCAGCAACGGGTTGGCTCTGTCAAGCAGCTTGACGGGCGCTTGCTCGTCCACCACCCGTTCACCGCGCCCCATCTGAAGCGGCAGCGGTGCGGGAAAGTTCGAGCTCTGGTACTGCACAATCAACGTTCCTCCACGCCGTACAAACTCATTCAGGCGCGGTTGCGCCGCAGTCAGATCCGGGCGATTCGAATAAGCGCGTATTCCCACCACGATCACATTCCAGGCCGACAAATCTCCGGAAGCAAGTTCTCCCGGCGTCAGCAGATGAGGCATCGCACCCAGTGCCTCAATAGCGTCGGGAACCTCGTCGCCCGTGCCCATGATGTAGCCGATCCGCAGCCCCGGCGCCAGCTTTACGTCCACCTTGCGCGTAATCAATTGGGCAGGCTTATACAGGTTGTAAGGCCGCAGCCCCTCATAGCCGATACTCTGCCAGCCGGTTGCGTAGGTATGGTCCGCGGAGAGCGCCACCGCCTTGATGGAGTAGGCCGCGGCCGCAGTGGCTGCAGGCGTTACGGAAAACAGAATCGGCTCCGTGTCACCGGCAGCAGCCAGATGGAACGGCGCGGAAGCAGGTTGCGCCGTCCAGCCATCAGGCAACTTCAAATCCACTGACCCATCGGCCGCCGCTTGTGCATGGACAGTAACGCGAACAGGCAGTGCCGACCCGTCAAGAGGCAAAATGCGGGCTTCGGGCTCCATGCGCACACCAATGGCCGGTGTAACCACAAGCGGCTCGTAGATGCCGCCGGGCCCCAGAACGCGCTGCATGGTCTGCACAACCTGCCCCACGCGAATAGGAACGCCATCAAAGGTAAACTCGGCCCACGCGGCCAGCGGCCAGGGAGCGAAGGAACGCTCACGGTATTCCGGGCGGCTCAGGTCGTAGAAAGGCTGCTCGGTATTGGGGCGCGTGAAGTACGCCTGGGTTGGCTCGGCGTCGGCCGGGACCTTGAGTGCAAATATGGCATCGCCAGTGGTTCCGTTTCCGATTGCGGCGATCGGCTCCCCGTGTTTCCAGGGCTCCCGGGTCTGGCTCTGGAACCATGTCACCAGCACGCGAGCATCGGGCGTTGCGCTCGAAGTGTGCACACGCACGTTGAACTCCTCGCCAGGCGAAACGCTCCGCGGAGTCTCGTCGGGTCCGCCGCCTCTGAAGCCTCCGCTTTCAATCTTGGTGGCCTTCGTGGTGAAGGCGACGAGATCCAGCCCAAGCAGATTCTTCAGCGCGGTCTGAAACTCCTCAATCTTGGTGTCGAGTTCGAACAGCAGGCTGGCTTTCGCTTGCGGTGCGAAATCGCCGGCGGCGACTTTCGTGCGGAGGTCGAGCGTCTGCCGATAGATCGGAGCGAGTTCCTTCGCCAAAGCCAGATGGTCCTGGCAAGGGCACTTGGATGTAAGCTTGTGAACGGCATCCTCGATTGCGTGAAGCGCGTTTGACAGGTCCTGAGGAGGCGGCATTCCCGCGAGAAGTGCGATCCCGTGAATGCTGGCGTCGATGGCAACCTTGCTGTTGATGAACAGGCTGGCGTCGCGCCCAAGCACATCAGGGTGCCCAGCAGCCAAGGGCGCAACGGCCCACAAGTGATAGTAAGTGCTAGCCGGCCCGCTAAGCGACGGATTCGCCCCGCCATTTTGCGACTTCTGCATCCCCCAGCCTTCACGCGCAATCTGTGCGGCGCTGCGCCCCAGAACGGGGATGCGATTGCCCACCGGCAAAGTCACGTCCGTAGAAGGCACGCCGCTTGTGACCTCGCCAGTGACGTAGTTCTTGAACTTCGCCGGCGCCCACTTCCCCGTCGCGTAGTCGAACATGCCCTTCTCCGTGACCGGCGCAAACGGCACCATGGAGTAAACCGCCAGCGGCTGCCACGGTTGCAGCCCGTCCTTCAGTTGCTCAGGAAACACGCTCGCATCGCCGGCCGCCTTGAACACCTCCTGCGCAATCTCGCCGGAAACCTGGTGGTGCCCGTGCCCATCCGTAATGCCGCCAACAAAGGTCGACACGATCACCTGCGGCCGTTCACGCCGAACCGCCAGCACCGCATCGTAGAGCACCCGCTCGTGTCCCCACTTCGCAAACGCTTCTTCCTGAGTCTTCGAGAATCCGAAGTCGATCTCCGTGCCCCAAAGCTGCTTCGCCCCGTAGTACTCACCGGCCTTCAGCAGCTCATTGGTGCGTATCAATCCCAGCGCATCGTAGCTGTCCGCGGACATGGCGTTCTGTCCGCCCTCGCCTCGCGTCAGCGTCAGCAGAGTGCAGCGCACGCCATGTTCTCGCGACAAATAAGTCAGCAGCGACCCGTCTTCATCGTCCGGGTGCGCCACGATCATCATCAGGCTGGCGGTGGTTCCCAGGCGCTTCAGCGATTGCTCGAGGGCGGCGGCACCGCGGTCTTCAGCCAGCGGCAGCGCAATGTCGCTCGGCTCAGTGGAAGGCAGGTCCGTGGCGGGCTGAGCAGGGGCAGCCGCCTGCTGCGCAGAAAAGTGCGCCGGTTGCGCCGAGGCCAGCAGCAAGCTAGCGAAGGCCGCAAAGAATAATGTGCGAACTCTCAAGGGAAGAAACATACTCCCCGTCAGTGTACAATCCGTGGAGCCCAATCGCCGCATGGCCTTATCGTGGGTCGCTCTCAATTTCATTCGCGAACCATGGCGAGCGCACACCTGTTGCGTTATCCTTCCGTTGAGGAGATGCTTACCGATGATGGAGTTATTGCTACTCTTTATTGTCGCTTCCGGCCTGCTGACAATTACCCCGGGTGTGGACACCGTAATGGTGCTGCGAACCTCAACGTCGGATGGGCCGCGCGGCGGTGCCGCGGCATCTCTCGGCATATGCCTGGGCCTGCTGGTTTGGGGCGCGTGCGCTGCCTTCGGATTGACGGCGCTGCTGGCGGCGTCTGCCCTTGCGTTTACCGTCGTCAAATGGGCGGGCGCTGCCTACCTCGTGTATCTCGGAGCCAGGCTGATTCTGAAGCCGCGGGAGCTATTGGCCAATAGCAACGCAGTGGCAACCAATGCAAAGATGAGCCGGCGAACCAACGGCGCGTTTCGGCGCGGCTTCCTGAGCAACATTCTCAACCCCAAGGTCGGCGTTTTCTACGTGACTTTCCTTCCGCAGTTCATCCCCCACGGTGTCAACGTAGCGTCTTTCTCGCTGCTCCTTGCCGGCGTCCACGTCCTGCTCACATTGACATGGTTTGCGCTGCTGATCGCCCTCACTGTGCCCCTTGGCCGCTTCCTCTCCAAGCCGCGCGTAGTGCGAAATCTCGACCGCGTAACCGGTTGCGTATTCGTTGGTTTTGGCCTCAAGCTGGCCATGGCGAAACGCGCTTAGTACTAGAGCTGTAGTTCGAAGATTGCGGAGAGCGCAATAGGAATATCCGGAGAGCGCAATAGGAATATGCGGAGGGAGCAGGGGGTTTTAACCCCCTGAAAATGGGCAAATCGACAAGGCCTTTAGGCCCGGGCTTTGCGCATTTCTCGGGATTAGCACGAAATATACCTGTAGTATTAGAACCCGCGAAAGGCCGCTTAGGCGTCCTGGTGTACTTTCAATTGTGAGGCGCCAATCCTTGCCCACCTCCGCCAACGCCGCTTCCCTCCAGCGCCGCATCGGCCTGCGCTCCGCGGTGCTCTTCAACATGCTGGAGATGATCGGCGTCGGCCCCTTCATCACGCTCCCGCTGGTCATCGCCGCGGCGGGCTTCCAGCTCAGCGTATGGGCGTGGGTCCTCGGCGCGGTGATTGCCGTAGCTGACGGCCTGGTCTGGGCCGAACTGGGCGCAGCATTCCCGCGAGCCGGCGGATCCTACGCCTTCCTCCGCGAAATCTACGGCCCCGACCGCGCCGGAAACTGGCTCAGCTTCTTATATGTCTGGCAGCTCAGCTTCACCGCGCCGCTCTCCATCGCTTCCGGCTGCATCGGCCTCTCCAGCTTTCTGGCGTGGTTCTGGCCTGGCCTCGAAGCCTCGCCCATCCCCGCGCTCCCCGCCCTGCATTACGCCAACTTCACCGCGGCCGCCGCGTGTCTGCTGGTCACGGCACTGCTCTATCGCAACCTGAGCCAGGTAACCCGTCTGGCCTGGGTGCTGTTCGCGGGCGTGCTCACAGCCATCGCCGGAGTCATCGTCTCCGGCTTCGCTCATGCGGCTTCAACCGGCGGCTGGCACATGCCCGGTTCGCCTGCGCAGCCCCTGGCGCTCGCGCTCGGCGGCCTTGCGCAGGCCACCCTCATCACCACATACGACTACTGGGGCTACTACAACATCACCTTTCTCGGCAGCGAGGTTCGCCGCCCCGAGCGCACCATTCCCCGCGCCATTCTGCTATCGGTGCTGTTCGTCTCCGCGTTCTACGTTGCCATGAACATGGCCGCGCTCCCTTCATTGCGCGACGCCGCCTCCCACGCGGCCCAAACCGCAACGGTCCGCCTTCAACTCGTCGCACAAATCGCGCAATCGGCTTTTGGCGCGTGGGCCGGCCGCGTGATGGCCGCGCTCATTATCTGGACCGCCTTTGCCTCGGTCTTCTCGCTGCTGCTGGGCTACTCGCGCGT
>CAYWMR010000273.1:0-2375 GCA_964458965.1 uncultured Occallatibacter sp.
GCTCTGCTTGCCCAGCGCGGAATCGGCTCCGGCGACCGCGTTCTGATCTGGGCTGAAAATAGCGCCGAGTGGATCGCCGCCTTCCACGGCTGCATCCTGCGCGGCGCGCTGGCCGTCCCGCTCGACGCTGCAGGGACCGCCGACTTCGTCGCCCGCGTGGCAGCCGATGTAACTCCCAAACTGGCCGTTGGCGATGCCCAGCTGCTAAGCCAGTTACCCCAAGAGTGGCCGCAAATCTGCTTCGAAGATTGGCTTACATTCCTTCCCCCACACGAAGCCGGCCCCGTTCCCGGCCTAACCGCCGCAACCCCGCTACAGATCCTCTTCACCTCCGGCACCACAGGCGATCCCAAAGGCATCGTCATAACTCACGGCAACGTGCTGGCCAGTGTCGGCCCCATTGAAGCAGCCTCCCAGCCCTATCTGCGTTACCTGCGGCTCATCCACCCCCTGCGCATCCTGCACACGCTGCCCCTCAGCCACGTCTTTGGCCAGACCATGGGCCTCTGGGTTCCGCCCATCTATAGGGCCGAGCTCCACTTCGAGAGCCGCCTGGCCGCGCCGCGCCTCATTCGCACCATCCGCCGCGAGCGCATCTCCGTACTTGCCGCCGTTCCCCGTGTCATCGCTCTGCTCAAAACTCATCTTGAAGCAACCCTGCCCGGCCTGGCCCAGCGCGCCATCGGCCCCAAAGGCACGGCAACGGGGGTTCCCGTCCCGCTGCGCTGGTGGCGCTTTCGTGATGTTCATGCGGCGTTCGGACTCAAGTTCTGGGCCATTGTCTGCGGCGGCGGAGCGCTGGCGCCCCCGCTGGAAAAATTCTGGAATGCGATCGGTTTTGTCGTCATCCAGGGCTACGGCATGACGGAAACCACCGCCCTCATCACGCTCAACCACCCTTTTCACGTAGCGCAGGGAACCATCGGCAAGCCGCTTGCGGGCCGCGAAGTCAAGCTCGGTCCGGATGGCGAGGTTCTGGTCCGCGGCGCTGCCATCTCCACCGCCACATGGTCCAGCGGCGCCTTGCATCCTCGCGCGGACGAGTGGTTAGCGACCGGCGATCTGGCCCGTCGACAGCCTTCCGGCGAACTCCAGTTTCTCGGTCGCAAGAGCGAAATCATCGTCACCGCCGCAGGCCTGAATCTGCATCCTGAAGACCTGGAAGCCGCCATCGAGAGCGAACCGGGCGTCATTGCCTGCGCTGTTGTGCCCATCGAAACTGCCACAGGACCGGAACCCTGCGCCGTCCTCGCCTTTCGCGGAACAGGGGAGCAGGCCGCCTCTGCCATCGAGCGAGCCAACGCGCGTCTGGCTGAGTTTCAACGCCTTCGCCGCTGGATGCTATGGCCTGAGCCCGACCTGCCGCGCACCTCCACCGGCAAGGTCCGGCGCACGGCTGTCGCTGAATGGCTAGCCAGAATCCAGGCCGCGGCCACGCAATCCGGCACGCCAAATCCCGCCGGCGCCGCTGCCTTTGGCGCTTCGGCAGACTGGCTTCTTCTGCTCATCGCACAAATCTCCGGCGAAACCCCGTCCGGCGTAGGCGACGAGCTCCGCCTCACCGAAGATCTCCATCTCGATAGTCTGGGCCGCGTCCAGTTGGCCGCCGCCATTGAGGAGCGCACCGGCTCCGCCCCCGAAGCCGGCAATGGAACCCTCGACCAGGTACACACGCTAGGCGACCTGCGCCATCTCATAGCCCCAACCTCCACCGCCGCCGGTGCGCCACCAAGCTCGGGTGCCCCAGGTCTCGCTTCTGAGACCTGGGAACCACAACCAGCCCATCTGCCTGCCGCCAATCCGCCGCTTGCTGGCATAAACGCAGAAAACCTCGAACCCCAATCGCCGCTCACGGATTCCCGCCCAGACCCGGCTCCGTCGAAATATATCTATCCTCACTGGCCGTGGTGGCCGCCCGTCCGATGGCTACGAACCGCCTTCCTTGAAGCCGTAGTCCGTCCGCTGGTCTGGTTTCTGGCCCACCCGTCGGTCGTCCCAGCCGCGCGCCAAATCCCCTCCGGCGAACCCATGCTCATCGTCGCCAACCATGTCACGGCCTTCGACGGACCGCTTCTCGAATACGCGCTCCCCGCTTTCATCCGGCGACGCATCGCGGTAGCCATGTCCGGCGAGATGCTCGAAGACTTCCGCCACTTCCGCGACCCGAAGCCGCCTCGCCCCGGCACCAGGTTCTTTCTCCCCGGACCCTTCTACTACTTCCTCGTCACGGCCCTGTTCAACGTGTTTCCGTTGCCCCGGCGGCGTGATTTCCAGTTGAGCTTTGCCCACGCGGGCGAAGCCCTCGACCGTGGATTCAATGTGCTCGTCTTTCCCGAGGGCGCGCGCTCTGCCGAAGGCCATTTGGCCCGCTTCCG
>CAYWMR010000273.1:2475-6803 GCA_964458965.1 uncultured Occallatibacter sp.
TGCTCGTCTTTCCCGAGGGCGCGCGCTCTGCCGAAGGCCATTTGGCCCGCTTCCGCCCCGGAATCGGCCTGCTGGTAAAGCAAAGCGGAACCTCCGTACTCCCCATCGCCATGCGCGGCCTGGGCGAATTGAAAACCCGTAGCCGCAGATGGTTCCGATCCGGGGAAATCGAAGTGCGAATAGGCCATCCCATCCGCTTTTCGCCCCTCGACAGCGAAGCCGCCATCACCGCGCGCCTCCAGGCAGAAGTGGAAAAGCTGCTGGAAAAGTAGGGATCAGGGATCAGGGAACAGAGATCAGGGCAAGGTAGGACTTACAACTTACAACTGACAACTGACAACTGAACACTACTCCCTATTCCCTGTACTTCGCCCTGAAATAACACGTCCCCCCCGCCAGAGCCGGCGTCCAAATCGATGCATCCGCCGGCTGCTCACTCGAGCCCAGAAACAGCACCCCGTCCGGCGCCAGCACGCGGTGAATGCCGGCCATCAGCACGCGCCGCGTCTCCTGCGAAAAGTACAGCATCACATTGCGCAAAAAAATCGCGTCAAATCGATCGTCTGCCCGGTTGAATGGCAGCACCGGACCGCACAAGTTGGCCTGCCGGAAGTTACACATCTTCCGCAAATCTTCCTTCACCACCCAGTCCTCGCCCAGGTGGTCGAAGTAACGCACCAGCAGCCGCGCCGGCAAACCCCGGTTCATCTCGATGCGCCGATAGCGGGCGGCCTTGGCGCGCTCCACTACCTCGTTGCAAATGTCGGTTCCCTCAATGCGCACGTTCCACGAGTTTAACTGCGGAAAGGAGTCGCGGACCAGCATGGCCAGGCTGTATGCCTCCTGGCCGGTGGAGCAGGCGGCGCTCCAGAACCGCAGTGACCGGGTGTTGCGCCGGGCCTCGATCAGCTTCGGCAGCAGATCTGTCCGCAACAGCTCGAATGGCCGGCTATCGCGAAAAAAACTGGTCTCGTTGATGGTCATCGCCTCGGCAATGGCGCGCTCCAAAGCCGTGTCCTTCCTCAGCCGAAGTGCAAACACAAGCTCATCCAGCCCGGTCATCCCCTGGCTTCGCAACACCGGCGTCAGCCGCGTGTCGAAAAGATAATCGCGCGATGCATCCAGCACATTCTGCGAGTAACTGAAGACCAGGTCGCGAAGATAGCCGTAATCCACCCCCATGGCGGTTGGCATCGTTACACCGCCCGTTCCCGAAGCTCGCGCGCTTCGCTCGATTTGCGGCTCACAACCCGCAGTATCTCCGCCGCCATTGCGCTCAGCGGCACAATCCGGTTCGCCAGACCGGCATTGGCCACCGCGCCCGGCATGCCCCACACCGTGCTGCTCGCCTGGTCCTGAGCCAGCACACCGCCCCCTTGCTCGCGAATCGCGCGGCAGCCCAGCATCCCGTCCGAGCCCATCCCCGTAAGCACCACCCCCAGCACGCCCGAGCCATACACCCCGGTTGCCGATCGAAACAGCACGTCCGCCGAAGGCCGGCAATGGTTCTCCAGCGGCCCCTGGCTCAAATGAAGCGTGGGCCCCGATCCGGCCCGCGAGGCCGCCAGAACCTCCATGTGCCAGTTGCCCCGCGCAATATAGATGGTTCCGGCACGCACCGCATCGCCTTCCGCTCCCTCGCGCACACGCAACCGGCAGCGCCCGTTCAACCGCTCGGCAAACAGCCCCGTAAACACCTCCGGCATATGCTGCACAATCAGCACAGGCAAAGAGAAATCCCCCGGCAGCGCGGGCAGCAAAACGTCCAGAGCCGCCGGCCCGCCCGTCGAGACCCCAATCACCAGCACCGCTGGAGTCCCCGTCATCGCCTGCGTCTTGAGCCCCGGCAGGCCCGCCGGCGCCGGCCCAAAACGCACCGCGCCCGCGCCCAGAACTAAACCCGGACCCAAACCCGATGCAGCAAATCCAACCTGAGCCTGGCCGGTAAGCGCGTGAATCTTGGGAATCAGGTCCTGCGCCAGCGCTTCGGTCGCCGCGTCGCGCCCCGATTGCCCGTGCGGCTTCGCCACATAATCCGACGCCCCGCCGGCCAGCGCCTCAATGGTTACGCTGGCGCCGCGCTGCGTCAGCGAACTGCACATGATTACCGGCATCCGGTGCCCGCGCGCTCTCAGCTCCCTGAGCGTTGCCAGACCATCCTTCACCGGCATCTCTACGTCCAGCAAAACCACATCGAAGACTGTCGAAGCTATCATCCTCAATGCCGCATCGCCGTCGGCGGCGGTTCCCGTTACCTCCAGTCCCGCATCCCGGGAGACCACGGCGCGCAGCAAACTCCGCATTACCACGGAGTCGTCCACAATCAGAATCCGCGTCCGCCGGCCTGGGGCCATCTCGCTAGACCTCCGCCAGGCCGAGCATGTAGAGCTTGTCGCTCAGCGCTTCCGCGTCGAAGGGTTTCATCAGGTATTCGTCCGCGCCCGCGTTCAGCGCGCGAATGATGAAATCGTTCTCCGCCTCGGTGGTCACCATCAGCACCTTTACCCGGTCATATCCCTCTGCCCGCATCCGCTCCAGCATCTCCAGGCCGCCCATTACCGGCATATTCCAGTCCACCAATGCAACATCGAACGGCGCGCCCTCGTGCAGCCGGTCAAGACCTGCCTGCCCATCGCCGGCCTCCTCGCACTCAATCTGCATCTCTTCCAGCAGTCCGCGCAAAAAGCCTCTTACAAACCGGGAGTCGTCGACAATCAGTGCTCGCATACTTCCCTCCGCTCACGATCTCGCCGTTGCCCGGTCGCCCTGGCCCAGCCGCATCGGCTCCAGCCGCTCAGGGTCAAGCATCACCAGTAGGCCGTCCTTCAGCTTGTACGCGCCGACAAACAACGCCCTTCGCCGCTCACCCAGAATCGAAGGATTCGGCTCATGGTCGGCCGACGAAACTGTCAGCACTTCCCCAACCGAGTCCACCAGCAACCCAAAGCACCCACCCGCGCTCTCCAGAACCAGAATGTCCTGCGGCCCATCTTTGCGGCCCAGCCCCAGCAAATGGCGCAGGCTTACCGTGGTCAGAACGTCGCCCCGGTAGTGAACCAGACCGCCCACAAATTCAGGAGCCAGCGGAACCGGCTGCGGCAGCGCCGAGCCAACAATCTCAAGAATGTGCGTAATCGGCACCCCGAACAACGTCTGTCCCACGCGAACCGAACACATCTCCACAAACGTCTCCGCCGCCTTTTCCTTGCGCTTCACCGCAGTTGCCGTGCTCATACCGCCGCCTCCGCCCATTCCGCGGGCGCCTCTTCCACTGCCGGCAGGGGCGCCACCACGGTCAGGTCCACTACCCCGGTTACCCGATTCTTCAATAACGTCACCCCGCCGGCTCTAGCCCTGGTTCCAGCCTCAAACAGGTCGCCGCCCGCAACCACGTCCAGCACATGCGAAACCGCAATCCCCACATGCCTCTGGCCCTCACGGCACACCACCACAACAATCTGCCGCTCTCTGCCCTCTGCCATGGCGGAATTGTCAGCGGCCTCGACCAGCACGCCGCCCGTATCCTCTACCGGAAGCAGTTGCCCCTCGAAGTTCAGCACCGCCCGGTAGCCGATGTACTCAATCCGCGAGACCGGCAACTGCTCAATTCGCAGCACGTCCTTCAAAGGCACCGCCGCCTGCCGCCCGCCAACCTCAACCAGCAGATATTCCACGCTCTTCGCCGCGTCCGCTTCGCCATCCTCCTCCTCGGCGCGTGCGCCATCTTCTTCCCGGCTCATCGATATCCCGGCCTTCAACGCAATCGCACTGGGATCGAGAATCAGAGCCAGTTCGGCATTGCCCAGCATCGTTGCGCCCGAGTACAGACCGATCTCCTTCAACACCGCCGAAAGCGGCTTCACCACAATCTCTTCCGGATCGGCAAGCCCGTCCACCACCAGGCCGAACCGGCGGCCGTCGGCGTCCAGAACCGCTATGAAGTTGTCGCGCTTGCTGAAATCCGCGTACTCGCCACCGGGCCTCAGCAGCCGATCGAGAAATACCAGCGGCAGCAACTTCCCCCTCAGCCGGTAAAGCGGCGCGCCCTCCATCCACTCAATCGCAGCCTTTACCTCGTCTTCGGGAATATGCACCAGCTCGAACAACGCGCCCTGCGGCAAAGCGAAGCTCTGGTTCAGGCTGCGCACAATCAGCGCCGGAATAATCGCCAGCGTCAGCGGTATCCGCATGCGCAGCGTCGTTCCCTTCCCCGGCCGCGAGTCAATCTCCACCTTGCCGCCGATCTTCTCCACGTTGGTGCGGACCACGTCCATCCCCACACCCCGCCCGCTCACGTTGGTCACCGACGCGGCGGTCGAAAATCCTGG
>CAYWMR010000274.1:0-6782 GCA_964458965.1 uncultured Occallatibacter sp.
CCGCGGTCAAGTAACGCCAGCGCAATGAGCGCTGGGCCCAGCGTCATCAGCAGATACTGTAACGATGCCGGGTACTTCTCGAGATCGAGAAAGCTCACCACGCTCATCGCTACACTGCTTTGTACGTGCCAATCGCCCGGCGAGTTCCTTGCCACGCCAGCCGCCGGATTTCCATACGCATTGAATGCCCGCAACAAAACAAAGCCGCCCGTTGTAACCAGCCCCAGCCACAGCATGATGCGCGCACGCAGCGCTTGAGGCTTGTCGAATAGCTGGCCGAATACATAGCCCAGAGCCATCACTCCCAACAGCGGAACCAGTGGAAAGAGCACGAAGAACTCGCTGTGCGGCACCATGCCTTTCCGGTGCAGCACAACCCACAACCAGTCGAAATGCCCCAGTTGCGCGGCCTTCACGCCATCGAACAGGTCGTGGAAAAGAACCAGCGCGAGCCCAAAAACAAGCGTGGCCTTAGCCGGCGAACGAACCAGCAGTGCCAGCAACACCATGCAGCAACCGAGCGACCAAATCACCCCGCCGAATCGCCAGGAAACAAAGGTCCATGCGTAGTCGATAATCGTAAACTCAAGCAGCACGAGCCATATTCCCCTGGTCCACAGGAACCTGGAAGCGGCGGCGGCCGAACCGCTTTTGCGCTGAAAAAGATATGCGCCCGTGCCGGCGAGAAAGAAGAACAACGGAGCGCAGAAGTGGGTGATCCAGCGCGTGTAAAAGAGCGCCGGATACGTTTGCGTAATGTCTTCCGGTTCGAACGGAAGGTTAGAGAGAAAATCGCGTGAGTGATCGATCGCCATCACCACCATGGCCAGTCCGCGCATGAAATCGACAGAGACAATCCTGGAGCCGGCGCCCTGAGAACGCAGGCCGTTCACAATCACAGGATTGTTTTCGATTGCCGCGGGAATCCTGGACATTCGCTTCTCCCTTGTCAATTGATTGCAACGATTTCGTTCCCCGGTCGCACCGCGCTTATTCCAGCCGGATTCTGTCTACGCTGTCCTCCCGCGACATATCCGAGAGGATCACCGTATCGCCTTCCTTCAGCCCTTCCAGCACTTGGATCTCATTGACGGATTCACGCCCCACCTTGACCGGCACGCGTACCGCCCCCTTGCCGTCGGGATCGATCTTGAACAGGCTCAGCGTCGAGTTCTCGTTGCTCAGCGCCGGCCGGCCCACCTGGAGCACGTCCTTCAGTTGCGCCAGATTGATCGTCCCGTCGATGCTCAGGTCCGGCCGCGCGCCTGGCGGCAATGGTCCATCCAGTGCTACGTCAACGGTGACCGTTCCGTTCAATACTGAAGGATCAATTCTGGAAACATGCCCCGGAATAATGCCGTTGTGCGTGTCAACCGAGGCGGGTTGGCCGATCTGGATGTCGCGCGCCTGCGTCTCCGGAATCTGCAAAGCGGCTTTCAGTTTGTCAAGCTGTATCACCTTGGCAACCGACGTTCCCGCGGTGACGTGCTGGCCCACCTGCAAGGGAACAGGAAGCTGTGCCAGCACTCCGGAGATTCCAGCCCTCACGTGCAGCGCTTCCGATTGTTTCTGGTAGAGATCCAGTTGAGCCTTGGCCTGTTCGACTTTGGTCTGCGCGGAAGCCAACTGGACCTCAACCGCCTTCGCGTTCACTTCGAGCTGCTCCTCAGACAGTTTCTTCTGAGTCGTCAACTGGTCCGCCGTATTCTTCGAAGCGCTGGCCACCTGGCCGGAAACCACTCCCAGTTTGTTAAGCTGCTCGTCGGTCTGCGCCTGCCGCAGGTCCGTTGAATAGGAGGCGTTCACTTGTGCCGCGGCGATTTTTTTATCCATCAGCGTGCTTTCGAGCGTCGCCTGCAGGCTCTTGTAGTCAGCCTGCGCTCCCTTCAGTGCCGATTGCGCGCTGAGCAGTTGCTGCTCGAGTTGCGGATCGTTCATATCCATTACCACTGTGTCCGGCGTCACCTTTGCACCGGGCAGCACCAGTATCCGCACGACTGTGGCGTCGGTCTGCGCGGGAATCAGCTCAATCGAGTCCTCGCGCGGCACCAGGCTCCCCGTCGATCCGCGCACCTGAATCGTCAGGTCTCCGCGCTTCACCGTGTCTGGCCATATCGTGGAGCGGTCAACCGACGGCGCTGCCGGCTTAAGCCGCGACACAGCAACCGCAAGAACCGTCAAAACTACCACAGCAACGACAGCCCATACAATCAGCTGGCGCTTCCTCTTTTTCTTCAAGTCTGGGCGAGCGATATCCATCACATCAGGTGAAAGCACTTGCCGTGCCAAAGAACCTCAGCTCGTACGCATTGAAAACAAATAACTTAACCAGGAACTATCGAACGGTCGCCCGTGCTTCAGTGACCGTTTACAGCGCGGGAGTGTTCGATTTCGGACAGTTGAAGGGACAAACGGCGCGAATCAAGTCCCTTCCACCGCAAGCGCAACGGCATTGCCGCCGCCCAGGCACAGCGCCGCAATCCCCTTTCGCTTTCCGTGGCGCGCCAAAGCGAAAAGCAGCGTAGCCAGCACCCGGGCCCCGCTGGCGCCGATGGGGTGGCCAATGGCCACGGCTCCCCCATGCACGTTGACCTTCGCCGGGTCCAGATCCAGATCGCGGTTCACGGCCAGCGCCTGCACGCTGAATGCCTCATTCAACTCGAACAGGTCCACATCCTGCAGCGGCCACCCGGCCTTGCCCGCGCACTTTCGCACAGCTTCAATGGGTGCCAGGCCAAACCACTCCGGCTCCCCGCCGCTGGTTGCCTGGGCGCGGATCACGGCCATTGGATTCAGGCCCAGCGCTTGCGCCCGCTCTTCGCTGGTCACCACAAGTGCCGCCGCGCCATCGCTTACGCCGGGGGAGTTTCCGGCTGTCACTGTGCCGCCCGCCTGGAACGCCGGCTTCAGAGCGCCAAGAATCTCCGCAGTGGTGTTGGGACGAATGGTCTCGTCCGTGGCAAAGATGCGAGATGCGGCCCCTCTGTTCGCCGGGGGAATCTCGACGGTGAGAATTTCGTCGCGGAAGAATCCGGCCGCGGTCGCCTCCGCGGAGCGGCGATGCGACTCAACCGCAAAGGCATCCTGCTCCTCGCGGCTGATTCCATACTTCGCGGCAATCATCTCCGCGCCAACTCCCATGTGGAAGCCCTTGTAGACCTCCCAAAGCCCGTCGTAGATCATCGCATCCACAAGCGTTCCATTGCCCATGCGATAGCCTGCCCTGGCCTGCGTCAGCAGATAAGGCGCGTTGGTCATGGACTCCATGCCGCCGGCCACAACCATCTCCGCATTGCGGGTCTCGATGGCCTGCGCCGCCAGCGCCACCGCTTTCAGCCCTGATCCGCAAACCTGGTTGATGGTAAGTGCGCTCACGGCCGGTTCAAGCCCACCGTACAGAGCCGCCTGGCGCGCCGGATTCTGCCCCAGTCCCGCCTGCAAAACGCAGCCCAGGATGCAGTCGTCCACCTGCGCCGCATCCACGCCGGCGCGCCGTACTGCCTCCCGAACCACCAGTGCGCCTAACTGTGGCCCGGAAAACGACTGCAGCGAACCCTGGAACTTGCCCACCGGAGTACGGACCGCCGAGACAATGACCGCGTCACTCATATCGAGAGCTTCCTTAAGTCACTCGCTGATTCTGTAATAACCACTTGCCGCACTCGACGGTCAAATCACCAGGAACCTCAGGGACCACTGCACGACCGCCGAAGCTCAGCTTAACATTTGCTGCGCACCGATCGCGCTGTTTCAACCGAAGATGAGCAAACCAGGCCTGATTTCGTCGATTCCCTGGTTTCATAATTGAATCCTTGAAAGGATCGCCCATGAACCGCCGATTGACTCTATTCTTTCGCCAGTCATATTCCAGCATCTCAAGCCTTCCGTTGGCTTTCGCGATTGCGCTTCCGCTAATCCTCATAACTGGCTGCGGCGGATCCAGCACGAGTACACCGCAAGTTGGAAACACGGTGGTCACCGTTTTGGCGTCCGGTACCGCGAATAATCAGCTTTCGCAATTCAGACTGGCAGTGACCAGCCTGACGTTGGCCAATAAGTCAGGCAAGACGGTCACCGTATTTTCTACGCCTGAAAGCGCTGAGTTCACGCATCTCAACAGCACCATGGAGCCGCTCTACGCTACCGAGATTCCGCAAGACGTCTACACCTCCGCAACGGTGACCCTCGAGCCGAATTTCCCCGTATGCGCTGGCTTCGATCCTGCGGACAACGACCTTCTTATCAACGGATCCATTGGCGGCTTCACAACGCCCCTCACTCCTATCGTGAACCTGCCTGCTCCGATTGCGGTCGCCGGAGACGGCATGGGACTTGCATTGAACTTGCAGGTATCGGAATCGATCTCTTCCTTCAATTGCACTTCCGTTGCAGGCTCGGCCTCCATCACGCCAACCTTCAACTTGACCCCGATAACCATCGTGGCTCAACCCACAAACAGCTCCAACGGCATAGCGACGGGCCTTCGTGGGTTGATCGACACAGTCACCGCAAATGGAACCAATTTCAGCGTGACCGCAGCGGATGGTCCATCATGGCAAGTCAATACCGGCGCCGGCACCGAGTTCCAGGGAATCAGCGGCGCTTCGCAGATTGCCGCCGGCTTGCCCGTGGATATGGATGTAGCGATCCAGCAAGATGGTGCGCTGCTGGCAACGCGAGTCGCGGTCTATGACACCAACACGGCCAATCTGAGCGTGATAAGCGGTCCGCTTCTGGAGGTGAGTCCCTCGGTTACGGCCCTGCTCACCATCTTCGATCAGAATCAGGGTCCATTGTTCAGCGGACTGCCGGAAGGTCCCTACAACTTTAACTTCAGCAGTGCAGCCTACCAAACATCCGGTCAGCTCGCCAACCTGCAGACCCTGCCATTCACCCCCAGCTTCACCGCGTCGAACATGGTTCCGGGCCAGGCTGTTCTTTTGACAACACATGCGACCGCCTTTTCCGCATACATACCGGCGACCACCGTAACGCTGGTGCCGCAAACCGTCAACGGGACGGTCGCCGCGGTATCCACCAGCGGAGGCTTTACCACCTATAGCGTTACGCTTGCTGCTTACGACCTCTTTCCCGATCTCGCGCTACAGCCCGGCCCCCCCTCGTTGCTGAAAAATCCAAACACCGTCGTCGTTTATGTTGACAGCAACACGCAACTGCTCAATTCCGATCCCGTCGCCGTGGGCAGCCTGCTGCGTTTCAACGGATTGGTATTCAACGACAACGGAACTTTACGGATGGATTGCGCGCAAATCAGCGACGGCGTGACGGAGTAGCGCAAGCCGCGCACAAGCAGAGAATAACCTTATATGCGCCCGGCGGCGCGGAGATCGCGAATCTCCTCGCCGTCGAATACGCGCGAACGAATCAGGAACCGGAAGCCCTCCGGCCCATCGAGCGAAAACATGCCCCCGCGCCCCGGCACTACGTCCAGTGTCAGTTGCGTGTGCTTCCAATACTCAAACTGGCTGGCGCTCATATAGAAAGGCTCGCCGTCCACCTCGCCCAACTGCACGTCCGAGTCGCCAACAATCAGTTCGCCGCGCGGATAACACATCGGGGAGCTGCCGTCGCAGCAGCCCCCCGACTGGTGAAACATCAGCGGTCCATGCTTCTCGCGCAGGACTCGGATCAGGTGGATGGCAAGATCGGTTGCCAGCACCTGCTCGGGTAACTCTGCCATTCACCCACCGCCCTTCTTCTGTTCACTGTCCACTGTTCACTGTCCACTGCTTTTAGAAGAATCCCAGCTTCTTCGGGCTGTAACTCACCAGCAAATTCTTGGTCTGCTGATAGTGGTCCAGCATCATGCTGTGCGTCTCGCGTCCAATGCCACTCTGCTTGTATCCGCCAAACGCCGCGTGCGCCGGGTACGCATGGTAGCAGTTGATCCACACGCGCCCAGCTTGAATGCCGCGCCCCAGACGATGGCAGCGATTCACATCGCGAGTCCAAAGCCCGGCCCCCAATCCGTACAGCGTGTCGTTGGCAATCGCCAGCGCATCCTCCTCGGTCTTGAACGTGGTTACGGAAACCACCGGTCCGAAGATCTCTTCCTGGAATATCCTCATCCGGTTGTGCCCGCGAAAGACTGTCGGCTGCACGTAGTATCCGCCCTCAAGGTCGCCGCCCATATGAGCCCGCTCGCCGCCGGTCAATAACTCCGCGCCCTCCTTGTGGCCGATATCGATGTAACTCAGAATCTTCTCCAACTGCTCGCTTGAAACCTGCGCGCCAATCATGGTATCGCTCTCCAGCGGATTGGCCTGCTTGATGGCCGCCACCCGCTTCAGCGCCCGCTCCATGAACCGGTCATAGATACTTTCCTGAATCAGCGCCCGGCTTGGACAGGTGCAGACCTCGCCCTGGTTCAGCGCAAACATGACAAAGCCCTCAATCGCCTTATCGAAGAAATCGTCGTCTTCCTGCAGCACGTCGGCGAAGAAGATATTCGGTGACTTACCGCCTAACTCAAGTGTTACAGGTATCAGGTTCTGGCTGGCATATTGCATGATCAGCCGGCCGGTAGTGGTTTCGCCCGTGAAGGCTATCTTGGCCACACGTGAACTCGAAGCCAGCGGCTTGCCCGCCTCCAGGCCAAAGCCGTTCACGATGTTGAGCACGCCCGGCGGCAGCAGATCGCCCACCAGTTCCGCCCAAACCAGAATGCTCGCCGGCGTTTGCTCGGCCGGTTTCAGCACCACGCAGTTGCCGGCCGCCAGCGCCGGTGCCAGCTTCCAGGTGGCCATCAGAATCGGGAAGTT
>CAYWMR010000275.1:0-6781 GCA_964458965.1 uncultured Occallatibacter sp.
AATCGACCTGGCCGCTGTCTCGAGCGACGGCACCAGCGACAGACCGCCGGTAAGCAGCGTGGCCAAAGTGCGCGTAAACAATGCCACTTGATACTTGAGCCAGATGTTGCCCAGAACCGGCATGCGGATGCGGATCTCGTCGATCACGTCCCGGCCCCGCTCCGTAACCGACAGGCGATAGATCCCCGCTCCCAGCCCCAGCGCCGCCAGCAAAATCCAAAGCAGATTGTGATTGAACCACTTGCTCATCGAAAGCAGATAGGTCGTCATCGCCGGCAGCTTCGATCCAATCTGGTCGTAAAGCAGCGCAAACTGCGGCACCACGTACGTAAACATGAAAAATATCAACCCGAATACCAGCACCATCAGCACGCACGGATAGATCAGCGAAGTGATCAGCTTTTTGCGAAACGAGAGCGTGATGCGCTGAAAGCTCACGTAGCGTTCCAGCACCTCCTGCAGGTTGCCCGACCGCTCACCGGCCAGCAGCGTGGTGGTGTACATCACCGGGAATCCGGTCTGCGCCTCGAATGCCGCCGAAAGCGATTCGCCCGTCTTCACGCGGGTTGAAATGTCGTCCAACTGGGCTGAAAAGTGCGCATTCTTTTGGTTCTTCGCCAGCATTTGCAGCGATCCGAGAATCGGCAGCCCGGCGCGAATCAGCGTAAGAAACTGCTGGTTGAAGATAAGAAACGGCTCCAGCTTCACCTTGCCGCGCTTCAGGCCCGCAAACCCCGACCGCGCCCGAATCGAGAACACGTGGTACCCGGCATGAACAAAGCGCGCGCGCAACTCCTCGGCAGTGGCAGCCGTCTGCGTCTGCTCCTGCACGCGCCCACGCTCATCGGCCAACTTGATAACGAACTCAGCCATGCCTTCGCTCGCCGGCCTTGAAGCACCGGCCTTTCCAGGGGTTTCCCGCTCAACAATCTCAAGTCTCAGGGTACCAGCTTTGGCCCGCTGGTTTGGTATCGGATAGACGCGAAAGCAACATCCAACGCTCAACTTGCGGGTGCCCCAGAGCCTGTCCTGAGCTTTGTCGAAAGCCTGCCCTGAGCCTGTCGAATGCGGATCTCGATTTTGAGACCTGGGATGGAACAAGGTTCACAACACGATTCGTAAGCTGCACGCGGTTAATTCGGCCGCAAATCTGCTACCCCTGCAAATCGTCTACCATCCATCCATGAACTGGATCGAGGCTCATCGCGTCCTGATAGGCATTCTCGCAGACACACTTACGTTTCTCGGCGGGTGCCTTCTCGCTCGCGACGCTTTTCTTCGCCTCAAGGATCTCAAAAAGAAACGGATCGACGAAGAGTTTCGCCGCGAATTCCCCAGGCTGAACCTCACCGACGATGAGTGGAAGGCCGCAATCCTTTCCCTGCGATGGGCTCTCGCCGGATTTGTTCTGGTTTCCGTGGGCTTCCTTTTCCAGTTGCTTCTGCGCCTCGCCGAGGCACAATAATTCTGGCGGATTGGCGGATCATCCGCCAATCCGCTATACTCGATAGAAGGAGAATCGCCATGGGAACTCTCCAATTCAAGCTCCCAATCGGGGCCAAGCGCCAGGTCACAATACCCAGGGACTGCATGAACCTGCTAGCACTCGAAGAGGGTGGGGAACTGCTTCTTGAAATTGTTGGCGACCATGCCATTCTTCTTCCGGTGGTCAGCATCCCCCGCCGCGATCTTCCTGAGGACCTTCGCAAAAAGTTTGAAGCGCGCCGCGGAAAGAAAGCCTCGGATGTTCCGCTTGGTGAGTTTCTTCACCAGATTGGCTACAACACCTCAGCGCAGGCAGACTCAGCCCCAGGCACAGTTACCGGCAAGAGAAAAAGATCCAGTCGCAGTGCTTCGGCACTCGTCCGCTCAGTGAATACCCGCTAAGCCCGCCCGGTACGGTCCTCCATCTCCAGCCGAGTGCTATCATTCGGCGCATGAGCTGCAAAGTCGATGTGGATACGGCTGTCAAGGCGGACATCCTCGATTGCGGCAGAGGCGTGCGCAGGCAGATTGGCGAATTCCTTCTTCAGCTACAAGACGATCCACTTCCCGAGGGTCGCGTGAATATGGATGGCGCTTTCTTTTACCTTCTGCCGTGTGGTTTTTTTGTCTCATGGGAAGTATTGGGAGATGTAATGAAGTTTGCCCTCAGCGGAGACAGGAATAGGATCTCGGATCGCATTCTCGGCGTAGGACGCGAGTCTCCCCACTAACCGGAGCCGCCCGGTCTGTGAGCCCAACATTCCCCGTGCATTTCCTCGCAATTGATCCCCCACGATCCTTCCAAATGAAGTAAGCTACCCGCATGCCAACCCTCAACCAAGGTGCCATCCGTCTGTTCCGCCTTGCCGGTGTGGAAGTGTTTCTGCACTGGTCGTGGTTTCTCGTGGCCTTCTACGAAATCGGGATGCGCAACGGCAGGTATTCCTCCGTCGCCTGGGGCATCGCGGAATATCTGGCGCTGTTCCTGATTGTGCTGACCCACGAGTTCGGCCACGCCATGGCATGTCGGCAGGTAGGCGGAACGGCAAACCGTATCGTACTTTGGCCCCTTGGCGGCGTGGCCTATGTGGACCCGCCGCAGCGGCCCGGCGCCATGCTTTGGAGCATTGCTGCCGGACCTCTGGTAAACGTGGTCCTGTTTCCAATCTTCTATGCGGCATTGCAATTCGGCCGCCAGCAGGGGTGGCGCGACACCATGCCCGATGCCTACATGCTGCTGCGCGCTCTGGTGTGGATCGACGTCATCCTGCTGGTCTTCAACCTGCTCCCCATCTATCCCCTCGACGGCGGCAAGATTCTCCGCTCCCTGTTGTGGTTTCCCCTGGGACGCGCCCGCAGCCTGATGGTAGCCGTGGTACTCGGCTTTGTGGGCATCGCCGCTTTCGCCGCCTTCTCCCTCTACACGCACTCCACCTGGTCCGTTGTGATTTCGGCATACATGCTGTTCAGTTGCTGGGGCGGACTGCAGCAGGCCCGAGCGCTGCTGAAACGGGAGAAGATTCCTCGCCGCGAAGGATTTGCCTGCCCCAGTTGCCGCACCGCTCCGCCGCTGGGGGCGGTCTGGAAATGCGCGAAGTGCCAACAGCTCTTCGACACGTTCGCATCCCGAGCGGTGTGCCCGAACTGCGCTGCCCAGTATCCCGTAACCACCTGCGGGGATTGTCGCAGGCAGGCTCCCATGAGCGAGTGGGTTGTCCCCTCGGTCGCCGGAATTGGCGTAGTAAACGGCGGCCTGCCAATCAGGTAAGCGAGAGTTGAGGCTCAAGCGCACTCGCCTCGCAAATTGGTTGGGAGCGAAGTCCGTGTCATCCGAGAGAGGAATTTCCGGACTCTACGCATCGCAAACCGAGATCCAAACGGTCACTGCGTCTGGACGGTGTCATAGAAGACTGCCTGCCCGTTTGAGTCGAGTTGCATTAGCAAATCGAAATCCGAGACGTTGCGAGTGAGCACCACGCAGCCATTCCTCGACGCTGTGAGGAAAATCAGTGCATCGTTGAGCGCTTTGCGCTTCTCGTTCTTGCCGTATCGTTGCAGCCGCGCCAGCAGTCCGGCCAGGATGCCGGCCTCGCGCCATGTATCTCGATCCGGGGTTAGAATGCGATGCGCCGGCCGCGCCTCGATGGACGCGGCGACCTGAGCGATCACGCTCTCTGTATCCGGATGCGCCGGGTCAAGCAAACCGGCCAAAGCAGCCAGTTCCGCCTCCGTAACCGTCGAGTGCCAAAGGCTCCCGGCCCGCAGAACAATCTCCATGTCATACGCAAGTCTTCCTTGCAGGGCGTCGATGTAGACCGTGGTGTCCAGCAGCAGTTTCGGAAGCGGGGGCGTGAGGCTGGGAAGAAATCGCAACTGACTTCGATCGCGATAGGCCAGCCCCTCCCGGCGCTTCTCCGGCTTCAGCCGCCTGAGCGATTGGCGGAATGCGGAGCTAGAACTCAAGGTCGAGATCTCTGCGCACAGTTCCGCGTTGGGCAAGAAGCCAATCGGCATACTCGTCCGCGACTACGATGTTCGCCAGCGCAGCTTCGATCAGCTTGGAGTCGGATTGGATACCGGCTTTCTTCTTCGCTCGCTCGACGAGAAGCGATGGCATGCGGCCCCGCAAAACAAATGTCCGGCCGCCACTCAATAACCCCTGCTGCCCGGCAATGGACAGTGCATCGTCGAGCCGGCTGCTCGTTGCCGGCTTCCGTCGCTTTGAGCTTCCAGGAACCTGAGTTCCAATTGCCCGGGCCATGAGAGCACCTCCATCCAAATGTAGCACATATGCTCCATTGATGTGCTACGTGCCTCTTTGAGGGGCGGGTGCCCCAGGTCTCGATTTTGAGACCTGGGATTGGACAGATCCCAATGTTCGAAACTACCTCGGTCGCAGACCTGTTGAGCCTATTGATAGCCCCTGTAGTCGGAGGCAAACATGGTTCGGCGCACAATGTACTTGCCTGCGCCTGGGGCGTCGCTGGCCACCACCTCGGTATTGACGTAGCTCTGGACAGGCACGATCAATTGTTTTCCCGCTACAGTCACCGGGCCGTAATCGATGCGCGTGTCCTCCTGGTGAACCTTCGATCCCTTCAGGTCCGCCTGCGTCACCAGCCGCACAACTGTTCCCGTCTCCGGATCGACGAACAATTCGCCATGATAGGGAACGATCGTCTTCAAATCCTTCCAGGCCACGTAGCTATCCTTGCCCACTGGGCTATACTCACGAAACTGGTCGCCGTTTTGGTCAACATCCAGGAAGCAGCAATCGTTGATCAGGTAATGGGTCTTCTTCTTATCCACAGAAAATGAGAAAACGGCGATTTGTTTTCCTTTCACCGTTTCCCAGCGCAGCCAGCTAAGCTTGCCGCTGGCTTGCGCCTCTTGTAGAACAGTGGTCAGCACGGGACCCTGGCCGCGCAGTACGATCTGGCCGTTTGCGCCCCACTCGGTCCTGTCTTTCTCTTTCGAAGGCGCCTCCGTGCCACCAGCACTCTCAACTGTCTTCTTGTCGGTTTCGATCAAAGCGAATGGAGAATTGTTGTTGGACTGCCCGGGAAGGGGCGATGCGAGATAGGCATTCGCACCGCGGTTCACCACGCCCGACTCCATATTGTCCTGAAACCGCTCCGTGCTTTTCACTGCCGTCAGATGGGGCAGTTGCGCGTAGATTCGGGTCGTGTAATCCACTGCTTTGTCCAGCAGCGCCTTCTGCGCGGCCGCATCCGGCGTCGGTGTCGAAGGCAAGTCGGATGCCGGCGGAGCCAGCATTGCGCTGTTTGCCTCCAGCGCGTCCATTTGGTCGCTGGAGCGCGGGCCGGGAAGATATGGCCGCACGCTTGCCTCGGCTTCCGGGGTCAACTCTTCAGTCAGTTCGATCTGTCTGAGCTGTTCGGCGACTTCTAGGTCGGTCTTTTTGGCCCGGTTCAACGAAATCACCAGGTCTTTGAACTGTTGTACGGTGACCCTTTGTGCGGCCCACACTGGTGTGGCTGCAATAAGCAACAAAAAGATTACGACACGAGCCTTCATTGTCCCGTTCCTTTCCTGAAACAATCGGGAGATGCGCACACATGGGCAATCATTCCTTATAAACCGGACGGTGCCCTTTGTGGATGGTTGAACGAAATACTAAACCCAATGTTTCATCCTGTCGATTAGTTCCCGCTTTCAAATCCGCCGCCCATTCATCGAGCCTCTCCCGTACCTGTATCCTGATTGCGTTCGGTTTTTTCATTTGTAACCAGGCGGTACGGACAAACAGGTGCAGGCCATGGACCTAACGATGCAGGGAAGGCGATTCGGCACGGGACTCGCCGCAAGGTTCTTTCCAGGGACGCGCAAGCACTGGCGCCTGGCCGGCGGAACTGCCTTGCTGCTGGCCGCCGCGGCTCTTGGCGCAGCCCTGTTCACAGGCTCCCACGCCGCCCGACTGGCTGCCGCCGTCGCCCCCTACCCGCATGAGCTTGCCCAGGTCAGCTTTGCGGTTGCGGGCGACGTAATTCCGCACGAGCCGGTACGCGCCGCCGCTGCCGCCGTCGCCGCCGGGGATACTACCAATTCCCAAGGTTGGGGCTCGCTCTTTTCGGACGTCGCCGACGTGTTTCAGAAGGCCGACTTCGGCTTCGTCAACCTGGAAACGCCCGTTGCTCCGGCCCACTCGCACGGTTCCAAGCCATTCCTGTTCGACGCGCCCATTGCGCTGCTCGAAGGCCTGAAGGCCAGCGGAATCAAGATCGTCTCCTTCGCCAACAACCACGTCATGGACCAGGGCTGGCCCGGATTTACCGAGACCCGCGAGCACCTGCGCGAACAGGGCCTGCTCTTTGCCGGCTCCGGCGACACCGCCGCCGATACCTGGCAGCCGGTGATCGTGGAGGCCAACGGCATCAAGGTAGGCTGGCTGGGAATGACTCGCTGGCTAAATGGCAACCACAATCCAGACAAGGATGACCAGCCGCACGTCAACTTCTTTCCCTATCCAGGCGAGTCAGGCGGCGCGCCCGGAGCCGACGAGGCCCAGGTCCTCGAGGCCATTAAGGCTGCGCGCGCCAGGTGCGACCTGCTGGTGGTTTCCATTCATTGGGGCATCGAGTATGCTCCCTTGCCGCGCCCTGAAGACGTAGAGACCGCGCACAAGATGCTTGAGGCCGGAGCGTCGGTCGTCGTAGGGCACCACCCTCATGTGCTGCAGCCGGTCGAAACCTATCGCACCGCAGACGGCCGCAATACCGTCATTTTTTATTCGCTGGGGAATTTTCTTTCCAACCAGTCACGCACCTATGTCGAC
>CAYWMR010000276.1:0-6749 GCA_964458965.1 uncultured Occallatibacter sp.
GCGCGTTGATGGTGGAGTAGCCGAACTTGGCGTCTTTGGCCCAGAAAGGGACCAATCCCCAGCGCATGAGGGAGAACTCGCGGGTGCCCGAGTCGCGGCTCACACGCACAACGGGCTGCGTGCTTTGCGGCGCCACGTTGAAGCTGGGCGCGAACCAGGGCATATCTTCCAGCTCGACGCCGAACCAGTCGGCGAGGACCTGCTGAGTGGATTTGCGAGCGAATCGGCCACACATCGGGGTTGCGGTTCTCCTTGCTGCTTATGGGTTCATGCTACCTCAACTTTGGGGGCATTTTGGCTCCCAAACCGGCACAAATCGGCTTAAAACCGGCGTAAGCCGGGGAGAAAGCCTGTTGATTGGCGCATGCCCTATTTTGTAATGTGCTCATTACATGTTACTTAGCTAAAGAACAATGCAAAAGACTCTCCAATCTGAGGGGGGTGGGGCTCATTTGGATGGTGGATTGGCCTGTTTTTGGTCGAAGTGGAGGGTGGTGAGCGCGACCTGCACGGCATAGAGGATTTGAGCGCTCTTGTTGAGGGGGATGGCGTCGATGAGGATGCCGTGAGCGGCGCAGGCAACGAAGTCGCGGATGCCTTCGTAGCCGGCGAGCATGGGCATGGCGTTGCAGTAGGCCGTTCCACCTTCTCTTGCTGCGCAGGAACGTTCGTAGCTGTCCTTTTTCTTGATGGTCGCCAAATAGGCTTTGAAAGCGCGCTTCCAGGCGCCGATGCAGCGCTTGAGGGCCGGTTTGGCGTTGGACTGACTGGGACCGGGTCCCGGGGCGATGGTAGTGGTCAGCGTGTTGGGGGCGAGAGCCAAGGCGATTGCTCTCATTTCGAGGGATTTGTACGACATAATTGGATTCTCCTGCGGATAGTTTGCGCCGGCGGAGGGATATATTACGCAACACGGATTGGCGGGATTGCCTGTGAAATAAGTGGTTGGGATTGAATGGAATGCGGGCATCCAGGGCCCAAAATTGGAAACCCCGGGGTGAGCGACATGGAATTTGGGGCAACTTGGCGCATTTTGGTGTGTTTTTGGTGTATTTAAGAGCGTCATAAGAGTGCGTAAATCGATTTATCAAGGCAAAATTGTGCACTTCTTAGATGGTCAATGCGGCTCTTTTGCGCTTCAAGTCCCAGTTTCTTGCTATCAGTGCTAGCAAGTTTGTCACAGTACAATGTGACGATGACTGGCCGCAATCTTGACTCTTGGGTCACGGGCAGCCTGCGAATTCGCGCCGCGCTGAGCGAGGGTCGATGAAGGCCTAATCGCGGTTGGTTCTCCCCGCCGTTGTGAGCCGGGTCCGATGGCGAAATGCATGGCCTCCCCGGTCCCCAAAAGCGAGGGACCGCGGGCACAGTCATTCTGGTTGGGAAGAGTCGTCGGGATCGGGGCCACCCGGGGTAATCGCGCCTGGTTCTCACCGCCGTTGTGAGCCACGTCCGATTGCCGAAATGCATGCCCTCCCCGGTCCCCAAAAGCGAGGGACAGGGGGCATCCCCGGCGTGGTCTGGAGATCTCACGGAGGCCGGGGCCGCCCGCCCAGCTAAGAGGATCCTCAAAGAAAGTCTTGTTGCTGGCTCACATCCCGGTGTTATCATCGCGCCTAGTTAATGCTGGTTGCAGCAGTGCGGCGGAGGGTTGCCGCAAGCTTTGGTAGATTATCTCGAATTCTCCATCGCTTTTGGAGGTTCCCGTGCCTCTATGCTCGTTCTCATGCGCGTCACCCGGCCAGAGGTCCGCAAACGGGTGTTTGTCCGTTTCGTTGGCTGCCGCGGTGCTTTCCGGCCTCATTCTTGCCTGCCCCGCCGCCGGCGCACAGGGCACGCCCACCACGTCCACACTGACGGTTACCGGATCGCAGCCCTACAACCTCTCTTGCAACGTTGGCTGGCTGCAGGCGAACGGCGCGGGACCAACCGGCACTGTTACCTTTACTGACGTCACCACCGGGCAGACGCTCGCCACCGAGACACTCGGCGCTCCCACTCCTGCACGGTACTTTGCCGAATCCGTCGTCCCCTTGCCTTCGGGGGGGGGCGCCGCTGCGGTCGGCGATTTCAATGGCGACGGCATCCCGGACCTGATCACTACAGACGCGGCAAACATCTATGTTCTTCCAGGCAATGGAGACGGGACATTTAAGCCGGCCATCACCACGCCCGTCAATGTGAGTGGTTCCCCTGGTTTGGGGGGAGGGCCAGGCAACATTGTCACCGGTGATTTCAACAACGACGGGAAACTCGATATCGTCGGGGATGTCCAGCCTGGGGATGGGCAACCTTCACGGACGGAGTTCTTTGCCGGAAACGGCGATGGGACCTTTGCCCAACCGGTCCAGATATTGTCCCCGGACGGCAACCAGTTTCAGCCATATCTGTGGCCGGTTGACCTTGCCGGCAACGGCGTTATTGATTTGGTAGACCGCTCGCCCAATTTGATCTGGTTGAATAACGGAAACGGAATCTCTTACACGTCAGTACCATATTCTTGGACCTGGTCGGGAATCACAGGAGATTTCAGGGGCGACGGCAAACTCGATGTTGTCGTGCCCGTGGTGGGGACTTCCGGTTATGTTACGGACGTTGATATCTACCTTGGAAATGGAGACGGCACCTTCCAGTCCCCTGTGGACTACGGCGACCTGGGTGCTCACATCATCCGAACCCTCACGCCTGGATTCTTCAATAATGACGGACACCTCGATCTGCTCGTAGGGGAGTCTACTAATTCCCAGCAATTCTCGCTGTTGCTCGGTAACGGGGACGGAACCTTTCAGAACGGGTACAGCTACACAATTCCCAGTGGACTTGATGATCTCGATCTGGTTCTTGCGGGAAGCTTCGCAGAGAAAGGCAACAATGGATTCGTGGCGATCGGATTTTCCGGGCATTACGGTGATGCGGTGCAGATCTTCTCCGGAAATGGGAATGCAACCTTTGTCTCGCAGGCAGTTCTGCCCATCGCCCCGGTGCCCGCGATGCCCTACCCCTTGAATCCTATCGACACTGTCTTCAATTCGACTGACTTCGATGGCGACGGATTCACCGATCTTTACTACTTTGCCGAAAATACCGGCTCCAGCATCCTTGGCGCGCATATTCTGCTGAACAGATTCTTCGGCACCGCGTCCGCCTCTGTTTCCGATCTGACCGTCAGTTCCGGGGGGGACGCCAATCAAGTTGTGCAGTGTTCCTACTCGGGTGACGCGAACTACGCGGCAAGCACATCGGGCCAAAAGACCATCAGCTTTCAAACCGCGCCTGAGCCGGTCTTCTCGCTTCGGGTGGGGCAGTATGCCAGCGCGCAGACGGTCACCATCACCGACGCCCTGTCTGGCTCAACCATCTACTACACCAGCGACGGCAGTACGCCCACGGTCAGTTCCACCCCGTACACAGGGCCTATTTCGGTATCGTCCACCGTCACATTGAAGGCGATCGCAACCAGCTCCAATTCACTTCCATCTGCCGTTTCGGAGGTCGTATATACGGTCACGAACTCGCCATCTATCTCCCTTCCCGCCGGGAGTTATTCAACTGCGCAACAGGTCAGCCTGTCCGACGCAACGCCGAATGCCACCATCTACTACACGACCGATGGCAGCACGCCGGGCGGGAACTCGACGCAATACTCGGTTGCGATCACCCTATCGAGCTCGACAACTCTCAACGCGATCGCACTTGCCCCCGGCAGCCTCTTCAGTTCCATCGCATCGAGTCAGTACACCATTTCGCTCCCCGCGACGACAACGTCCCTTGTGCCGTCTGCGACCGGCAGTACCCTGACTTCGTCCGGCGGCCTCAATCCGCCGATCACGCTCACGGCGACAGTCAGCGGACACAGTCCCACTGGCACGGTTGCATTTGCAGCAAACGGCAAGGCGTTGGGCACAGCCCCGGTCTCTGCCGGCTCCGCTGCCTTGCAGGCGGCCTTTGCGGGCGCAAGCACCTACTCCGTCACGGCGAATTACTCTGGGGATAGCGCCAATGCGGCGAGCGCCTCGACAGCGGTTTCCATCGTCATCGCGCCGGCCGTCTCCAGCGTCTCTCTCCAGGCCTCGATAAACTCAGCCAACGAGAACCAGTCCGTCACTCTAACCGCGAGCGTGACTGGCTACAACCCGACCGGCACGGTTACGTTCCTTAGCGGCACAACCAGCCTTGGAAGCGCATCCGTCTCGGCGGGCAGCGCAAGCCTCATTACCTCTTTCGCAGCCGCAGGATCCGATTCGCTGACGGCGCAATACTCCGGGGACGCGAATAACCAACCCAGCACCTCCGCCGCGGTCGGAGTGACCGTCCTGGCTCCGTCCTACGCGGTTGCCGCCAATCCGGCCACGCAGACCATCGCCGCTGGCCAGTCCGCATCCTTCACCATCACGGTGACCCCGTCGGGTGGCTATTCGGGCACAACCAGCTTTGCCTGTTCGAGTGTGCCGAGCGGAGCATCGTGCATCTTCTCGCCCTCCACCGTCACCCCGTCCGGCGTCGCGGCCTCGACAACGTTGACCATCTCCACTACGCCGCCCAGCAGCGCTGCCGCCCAGCCCGGCTCTGTCCCCTGGCGCACCGGGGGCTCTCTCGTCCTCGCCGGTCTGCTGGGCATCTTCCTGCGCCCGCGCCGTGCCGCGCGCTGGCTCCGCACGCTGTGTTGCCTGCTGCTGCTGGGCGCTCTCGCCTTCTGCTCTGCCTGCGGGGGCGGCGGATCGAATGGCGGCGGAAGCTCGAACCCGGGCACGCCGGCGGGCACCTACTCAGTCTCAGTGAATGCAACTGGCTCAGGCGGCACCAACCAGACTTTGGCGATTCAATTGATCGTGCATTAGCCCCTGGGGAACAAATACACGGCAATGCGTGGCTGCCACGCCGGCCGGGTTCCAGGGGTCCCCGCATTCGCCGGTCACTTTGCCGATGCATCTCACAACTCCAAGCGGACGCCGCTCTTTATTGCCGAAATGCATGCCCTCCCCGGTCGCCAAAAGCGAGGGACGGGGGGCACCCTCGGCGTGGTTGGGAAAGGTGCTGTGACCGGGACCACCCGGCAATCAGTGCAGATTCTGGAGGTAAGTGCAGGCCAGCGCGACTCCACCGTCGCATGCCTTCTTGTACAGATTGCGCGCCTGGGCACTGTCCTGGGTCACGCCCTGGCCGAATTGATATAGCATGCCGAGGCAGAAGCACGCAGGCAGATTTTTGCCGTCGCACGCCTTTTCGTATAACCTGCTCGCCTGCGCAAAGTCTTTGGTACCGCCTTGGCCATTTTGATAAAGCACGCCGAGGTCGAAGCACGCAATCAGGCTGTTGCCGTCGCAGCCCTTCTCGTAGAGTATGCGCGCCTGGCCGTAGTCCTGTGTCACGCCCCAGCCTTTCTGATAAAGGTCGCCGAGGTTCCCGCATGCAATCATTTCTCCTCCATCACAGGCCTTCTGATCAAGGTTGCGCGCCTGAGCATAATCTTTGGTTACGCCTTTCCCGTTTTGGTAGAGCAGGCCCAGGTTGGCGCATCCGTCCATATATCCGCCGTTGCAGGCTCTCTGATATAGGGTCCGAGCCTCAGCGTTGTTCGGGACAACTCCCTGGCCATTTTCATAAAGCACGCCGAGGTCGTTGCACCCTCTCGTATTTCCACCGTCACAGGCCGTCTTGTACAGGATGCGCGCTTGGGCATAATCCCTGGTAACTCCCCTTCCATTTTGGTAGAGCAGGCCGAGGGAGTGGCACCCAGCCGGAGCTCCGCCGTCGCATGCCTTTTCGTACAGGTTGCGCGCCTGGGCATAGTCCTGTGTTAAGCCCCAGCCATTCTGGTAGAGGTCTCCGAGGATCGCGCACGCGGCCATGTCTCCTTTGCCGCAGTTTTTCTGGTATATGGTGCGCGCCTGGCCGTAATTCCTGGTCACTCCCAAACCATATTCATAAAGGTTGCCCACGGCGGAGCAGCCTTGTAAAAGTCCGCCATCACAGGCCTCCGTGAACAGGTTGCGCGCCTGCGTATAGTTCAGGGTTACGCCATGGCCGGCTTGATAGAGTGTGCCGAGGAAGAAGCACGCCTGCGGATATTTGCCGTCGCAGGCCCTTTCGTAAAGGTTTCGTGCCTGTGCATAGTCCTGTGTTACGCCCCAGCCACTCTGGTAGAGGTAGCCGAGACTGCTGCATGCGCCCAAAACCCCGCCGCTGCAGGCTTTCTGAAAATGCGTGTGCGCCTGGAAATAGTCCTTGGTCACTCCCTGGCCATTTTCGAATAGGAGTCCAAGGTTGCTGCATCCCTCCATGCTTCCGCCATCGCAGGCCTGCTGGTATAGAGGGCGCGCCTGTGTATCGTCCTTGGTGACACCCTGGCCGTTATGGTAGAGAGAGCCGAGATTGACGCACGCATCCAATGCTCCGCCATCGCAGGCCTTCTTGTAGAGCAAGCGTGCCTGGGCATAGTCCTGAGGCACGCCTTGACCGTCAGCATACAGAATGCCGAGGCCGTTGCATCCCTCCATATTTCCGCCATCGCATGCCCGCTGGAATAGGGTGCGCGCCTGGGAATAATCCTGGGGTAAGCCTTGACCGCTAGCATAGAGATTGCCGAGGTTGTTGCACCCTCCCATATTTCCGGTGTCGCAGGCCTGCTGGAATAGGGTGCGCGCCTGAGAATAGTCCTTTGTGACGCCCTGGCCATTTGCGAAGAGGTTGCCGAGGTTGCTGCATGCGTTCATGTATCCGCCATCGCATGCCTTCTGGTAGAGCAAATG
>CAYWMR010000277.1:0-6739 GCA_964458965.1 uncultured Occallatibacter sp.
GCCGAAAGGTGTCCTGCTTGTGGTTGCTCCAGTTCGGTGCGTCGAAATCGCCGTTGCGCATGAACTCGAAAAGGCCGCCGTGCAAGTTGTTTGTGCCGCTCCTGGTGGCCATCGAAACCACACCGCCCGACGAGAAACCATACACTGCGCTGAAGTTGCTGGATATGAGGCGGAACTCCCCAATCGCGTCTGGGTTGGGCGTCGGCGAGTTCGAGGCCAGGTAGGTGTCCATATTGGTGACGCCGTCCAGCATGTAGAACGTGCTGCCCAGTCGTCCGCCATTCGATGAGGCGACAGACTCATTGGGGAATGAGAAGCCGCTCTGCTGCCAGCCAACCGAATTGGCGCCATTCACTATGCCCGGCGACAGCAGTGCCAGAGCGGAGGGATCGCGGCCATTCAAGGGCAATTCGCTCACCGATTCCTGGTTGACCGTCATGCCCAGTTCTGGCGTTGTGGTGTCGATGAGTTCGGCGTCTGCCGTCACGTTCACCGTCGCGCCGGCGCCGGCCACCTTCAACTGCACGTTCTGGGTCGCGTACAGGTTGGCGTCGATCACAATGCCCTTCTGCACGTACCCGGCAAACCCCGCGGCGTTGATTGCAAGCGAATACTTGCCAGCCGGCAGCAGCTTGAAAATATACACTCCCTGGCCGTCGGTGGCTCCGCTCAGTACTAGGTCGGTATCGACGTTGGTGAGTGTAACAGCAGCCTTTGGAACAGCCGCGCCCAATTGATCGGTGACCTGGCCGGTCAGGCTTCCGCTGGTGCCCTGACCGAGGGCAAGTGTTCCGAAGCTGACGAGGCCGATGAGGATGATCAACAGCAATCCCCGAAGATGCGTCGCTTTGATTCGTTGCATGACTTCCTCCTGAATCTGGTGAAACTGGTAAATCTGGACTTCAAGATTGCGCGGTTTCCACGATGAAACCGTTTTCAAATCCACTCAGGCTCTAACGCAATCGAGCCCGTTATCTGCCACCGCGCATGTTTTCCCTTCATGTGGGGAAACGTTTTCTCAGTCAACGCGGATTCTACGCCGTGGTTTAGAACACTTACAATCCGCCGAAAGTCGGATTTCGGCGACTTTTTTTAAGCAGCCATGCAGCGTTTGATCCGGGGGGAAATAAGCCTCGCCGGTGGCGGATAATGGGCGTGTCCAATCCATGGCAAAATGGATTGCCCGACCCCGATGAGTGAGCCCCAACCGATACGACCTCAATTCGCTCGAAATGACGGCCGTCGATCAGGTGTACTAGAATGAGCCGTCGCGGACGGGATTTCCGATGGAATGAACCCCCATCCAGGTGGGATGAGAAAATCTGGCAGCGAAGTCACATCGAATGATCAAACAATTCAGGAATCATCGATTGAAGATTCAGGTGACCTTCGGGGTGCTTCTCTGGCTCCTCGCACCCTCGTTCGCGCAGGCAACATGCACCGCTCCGGCCGAGTTGGCAACCCGCCTGAAGAGCCGCCCGACGAGCGAGAACTATGCCGCGGAAGGGAACTGGTTCGCGGAAAAAAAGCAGTTCGATTGCGCCGCCAATGCCTTTGCCTCAGCGTTTCACCGGCAATCCAATTCAGCCTCTCTTGCCTACCTGTGGGGACTCAGCCTTTACTCCGCCGGTCACGATGACCAGGCTGCGGAGCCACTGAAACAGGCAATGCAACTCGATCCCAGCGACATTCGCCCACACCTGGTCCTCGGCGCAGTGCTTGACCGCATGAAGAAGACCGCCGAAGCGGAAACAGAGTGGCGCGCGGCCCTGGCCATCGATCCGGATTCAGGTCCGGCTCTCGATGCCCTTTCCCAGGACCTGCTCGATCAGAACGACTACAGTGGCGTTATCGGCCTGCTCGATAAGCCCGGCAGCAGCCGCGTGCGAACCACTCAGCAAAGCCTGAACCTGGGCATAGCATATGGGGGTACCGGGCAACTGGACGCCGCCGCCAAAGCCCTCCATGAGGGCCTGAACAACGATCCGGGCTCAGGGCCCATCGCAAACAAGCTCTCCATGGTGCTTATGCTGCAAGGGCGCGAAGACGAAGCGTTCAAGGTTCTGGATCTTGCGCTCGACAAGCATCCCAGCGATCAGACAACGCAGATTCTTTACCTTCGCATCCTGGTCACAAGTCACAACGAAAAGGCGGCGGAGTTTGCCCACAAAATGCTTGTGACGTACCCGGATCAATGGGAGGTGTTGTACCTGAACGCCCTTCTGGAATCTCGCGAGGCGGACTCGTCTATTGCCCGCACCCATCTGGAACACTCCATCGCGCTCAACCCTGGGTACTATCAGTCCCACGCCGCGCTGGGCACTCTTCTGTCGCAGCTTGGCGAGCTTCCTGCTGCCAGGGACCAGCTTCAGAAAGCCATCTCCCTTGGCGACACCGAACCGGAGGCGTTCTACAGTTTGGCTATGGTCTTCAAGCGCCTGGGCGATACAACACAGGCGCAGCAGAAGTTGGAGATCTATCAGCGGCTCAAGGGCGCCCAATCCAACCGGGTGCAGTCCGCCGGCAAAGCGGAAGAAGGCGATCAGGCTATGGCCGCAGACAATGCGACTCAGGCCGCTTCGCTCTATCGCGAAGCGCTCCAATCCAATCCCGATGAGCCGATCCTGTTCTACAAGCTTTCCAGGGCGCTGGACAAGTTGAAGGATATCCCGGGCGAAAGAGATGCCCTGCGGCGGGCCATCCAACTGAACCCCAACCTCGCCGAGGCACAGAACCAGATGGGCTACCTCGCCGCGAGAGACGGCGACGTGGCCCAGGCCGAGACTTACTTCCGCGAAGCTGTCCGCGCCTCTGCTTCTTACGTCGCTGCGTGGATCAATCTCGCGGCAACTCTGGCCAGCGAAGAAAAATGGCAGGACGCCAAAGAGGCAATTGGCCACGCTCTTGCAATCGATCCGGACAACGCTCAGGCTCGTAACCTCTTGCATGAACTCGCCGAATCAAATCAGGGCCACTGAAGGCGCGTTGTCATCACGCGGTCCATTATGGCTAAACTCAATCGGTAGTAGCCTGTTCGAGCGATCCATTTTTGTGGATTGCGCTCTCGGCCAGGGGAGGCACTCTTCCAAGCAATGACTGCCATTTCCAAATCACTAGGTAGTTGGTCGCGTCGGCATTTCCTTCAAGCAGTGCCTGCGTTTCTGACTGCCGTCCTGCTTCGCCGCCAGGCGCCGGCGCTTGCGCCCACAGCCTCGGCTTTGCCGCCTTTTTCGCAGTTCGTCGATGTTGCCAGGCCGGCCGGACTGACAAAGGTCATGCCCTATGGCGAGGGTACGACCGCAACCTACCTCACCGAGATCATGGGCGGAGGCTGCGCCTTCATCGACTACGACAACGATGGATGGATGGACGTCTTTATCCTCGGCGGACGGCGCCTTGAAAGTATTCCGCCCGGCGCCAGCAACCGCCTCTACCACAACAATCGCGACGGCACATTCACCGACGTCACCGAAAAAGCAGGCCTCATCGATGCTGGCTGGGCCGTTGGAGTGTGCATAGGCGACTACAACAACGATGGCTTCGAAGACCTCTTCATCACTTATTTCGGACAAAACAAGCTTTACCGCAACAATGGCAACGGAACATTCACCGACGTCACCGCCCAGGCTGGGTTATCAAGCAAGACCACGCGTTTCGGCTCCGGTTGTACCTTCGTCGATTACAACCGCGATGGATGGCTCGATCTTTTCGTCTCCAACTATGCCGATGTCGATCTGGCCACTCTGCCCAAGCCCTCGCTTGATCGTCCCAACTGCAACTTCGAAGGCGTGCCCGTCAATTGCGGCCCCAGCGGACTCGCATTTCCCAGCCACTTGCTCTACCGCAACAACGGCGACGGTACCTTTACCGATGTCTCCAGGGAGTCCGGCGTTGGCGCCTTGCGCGGCTCCTATGGCCTCACAGCCTGCGCCTTTGACGCCGACGAGGACGGCTGGCCCGACATCTTTGTCGCCTGCGACACCACCCCCAGCCTGTTGCTGATGAACAACCACGACGGAACCTTTCGCGACGAAGCACTGTTGCGCGGCGTAGCAGTCTCCGACGACGGCAAGGAAATGGCCGGCATGGGCGTCGCTATCGGCGACTACGAGTGCAACGGCCGCCTCGACATCGTGCGCACACATTACATGAATCAAGCCACCGGCCTATACCGCAATCAGGGCAAGGGAGAGTTCGAAGATGTAACCGCGCGCGCCGGCCTCATCCACGAGAGACGCTTCGTCAGTTGGGGCGTGGGCCTGCTAGACCTTGACAACGACGGCAATCCGGACATATTCCTTGTCACCGGCCAGGTCTATCCCGAGTTGGAAGCCGTCAATCCGAAGTATCCGCGCCGCACCCCCTGCATTCTGTTCCGAAACCTGGGCAATGGAACTTTTCTTCAAATCACGGAAACAAGTCAGCCGGCCCTCGATGCGCGCCACGTCAGCCGTGGATGCGCCTTCGGCGACTTCGACAATGACGGCGACCTGGACATCCTCTTCATGAATCAGAATGAACCGCCGTCTCTGCTTCGAAACGACGCGCCCCCAGGGAATCACTGGATCAAGGTCCGCCTTCACGGGACAAAAAGCAACCGCAGCGCCCTGGGCTCCCGTGTCACCATTCGCAGCGGGAGCAAGACCCAGGTGCAGGAAGTCATGAGCCAATCCAGCTATGTCTCTGCCAACGATCCCCGCCTTCACTTCGGGCTCGGCTCCGCGACCTCGGTCGACCTGGAAGTTCGATGGCCGCTTGGCGCCATCGAAATCCACAAGAATGTACCCGCCGATCTACTGATCACCTTACGAGAAGGTTCTCCAACCATAAACGCTGAGAAGCTCACTCCGGCCATTCAGTTCGTCGCCGGCCAGAAGACTTAGAGCACGCAAGCATGCGACGCATAAAGCGCAACCGGTCAACTGAGGTCATCCGAGGTAATTGGCTCTATTGCAACTCCAAAACGAAGGGTTGTAGATTCGAGGCCAGCCTGAGGAGCCAAATCTTGCCAGAAACTCAGGCGCGGCCAATACCTCCAAACAATCCGAAGCCGCCCAATACTTTCCCTTCAACGCTCGAACCACCTTCGCCCCGCGGTGATAATCTACGTCGTAATTGATGCGTTGGGTCTAGCGGGTTCAAGGTCATGGAGCGCATTCAGCGCAATTTTGTCCACACTTCGCAGGCGATGATCTTATCCTGGCGCCCGCTGCGCTGGCTTTTCGATGCGCAGGCAGGTCCTCCCAACAGGTTTGTGCCGCGCTGGCTCTTTCTGAGAGCGCTGGCTCTCATTTACTTTTCGGCATTCTTCTCCTTGCTGTTTCAGATTGAAGCCTTGATTGGACCACGCGGCATCCTGCCCGCGGAACGCTTCCTGGCTGCCGTGGCAGGAGGCACGGGCTACCTGCGGTTCTGGTTCGCGCCCACACTCTTTTGGCTCTCGTCCGGATCCCACGGCATCATGGCAGTCGTCTGGCTTGGCCTGATCGCGTCGATCGCCGCACTCTGCAATCTATGGCCGCGCCTCAGTTTCTTCCTCTGCTTTGTTTGCTTCCTCTCATTTGTCACTGCGGCACAGGTGTTCTCCGGTTATCAGTCCGATAGCATGCTGCTGGAAGCGGGCTTCCTGGCATTGTTCTTTGTGCCTCGGGGCTTCTTACCCCGCTGGGGAATTTCCAGCCCTGCTTCGCGCGCCAGCCTCTTTCTGCTGCAATGGGAGTGGTTCCGCATCTACTTCGAATCCGGCCTCGTAAAACTGCTGAGCGGCGATGTCCAGTGGCGCAACTTTACGGCGATGGACGAGTACTACCAGAATGGTCCCTTGCCCACGTGGATTGGATGGTACATCGAGCATTTGCCGCACCGGTTTCACGCAGCCACGGTTGCAGGAACTTTAGGGATGGAATTGGCCGTCGTTTGGATGCTGTTCTTGCCCCGGCGTGTGCGCCTCATCTGCTTCTGTATTGTCACGCCATGGGAGATCGGCGTCATTCTTACTGCCAACTACACGTTCCTCAACTACCTCGTGCTGGTGCTGGGATTCCTATTGCTCGACGACCATAGCGTGCGATGGCTGCTTCCGCGCCGGCTGCGTGCCACATTGCCGGAACCACCGCAGCAAGAGGAGCCACAGCAGGAGCAACCCCCTCTTTCTATTCTGCAAGCCCGCATAGAGGACAAGCAGGAGAGTCGGCCTCAAGTTCGTGGGCCGGGCAGTTATCTAAGGATTCTGGGGATCTCCGCAACAGCCCTGATGCTGATCTGGATTGCCTATGCAACCACGGTCCGGATGATCCGGATGCCATGGCCCGATGCGCCTCTGCCTTCCGCTCCCATCATGGCGCTGGAGCCGTTCCGCATTGCCAACGAGTACGGGCTGTTTGCCATCATGACCCGAGGTAGGTACGAAATTGAATTCCAGGGTTCCAACGATGGTGAGAGTTGGACGCCATATCTGTTTCGGTACAAGCCGCAGACGCTGAACGAGGCGCCACGCATTTATGCTCCTTACCAGCCGCGATTTGAATGGAACCTGTGGTTTGCTTCGCTGGGCGACTGGCAGCAAAATGACATCGTGCCTCTGACCGAAGAACGCTTGCTCGAGAACGATCCGGATGTGCTCGCTTTGTTTCGAGCAAATCCTTTCAAACAGGCGCCGCCTCGCTATGTGAGAGCGGTTCTGTGGCAGTACTGGTTTACGTCGATCGAAGAAATGCGGCGCACCGGAAATTGGTGGAAG
>CAYWMR010000278.1:0-6736 GCA_964458965.1 uncultured Occallatibacter sp.
ATGGTGATGAGGTCTTCCTGGGTTGCGCCGTCACTGGAGAGCTTGCGCAGGGCGGAGCGCAGGCTTTCTTCAATCAGGCGCTGCTGGCGTTCCTGTTCACGGCGAATCCGGCCCAGTTCGGGCGACGCATTGTCGGCCAGCGAGCCGTCGGGCTGGATGGTACGCTCGATGGTTTCTGCCAGCGGGCGCAGGCTGGTAGTGAGCGCAGCGGAGAGCCCGGAGAGGCCCGGCAGCTTGCCCAACAAACGCGCGGGCGGCGACTGAAGCAGAGCCTGCCATGAGGCCACGTCGTTGGCCAGCCGAGCCACGGCCTGCAGTTCGCCGGCCTCAAGCGCGGCGCCAAATATCTGCGCCTTTGCCGCGTGCTGCGTGGGGTCAAACAGCCCGCCGAGAGGAATGGAAACCTGCTCGCTGAGTAACAGGCGCACCTCGCCTGTGAGTTGGTGCTGGCTGCCGATCCAGCCTTCGTCGGTGGAGGGTTGCAGGTCAAGAATTGCGTACCGGCCCACGGGCGACGAAGCAAAGCCGGCCACTAGCGCCAGCAGCGGCTCCCACTCCAGGGCGGTAAAGTCGGCGTGTTCCACCGGCGACGGGATGGGATCGAGCAAAGGCATGTCCAGCAATTATCTTAGCGTTCCAGAGTGCCTTCGCATGGCGCATGGCCCAGATTCCGTACCCTGAAACAACCGGTTCGGAGAGTCATGCTTGTAGCTATCGTGCAAGCGCGATTGGCCCAACCCGCAACCCGACTCTGTTGCCGTAAAATGATGCGGTACACGGAGGGAACCCATGGAACGCCGCCAGTTTCTCGCTGCCTCACTTGCCTCTTCAGCCTTAGCCGTAGCCGGGAATGCGGCCGCGCAAACCCCGCCGCCATCTTCCCGCGAGTTCTATGTGATTCGCCGCTATTTTTTGCAGCAAGGGCCCCAGACCAAACTCGCCGAAGCCTTCTTCAGTGACGCGCTCATCCCCGCACTCACTCGCATGGGTCTCGGCCCCATCGGCGCATTCGCGCTGGGCTTCGGACCGGAGACTCCAGCATTCTATCTGCTGATTCCCGGCTCGTCGGTCGAGGTCTTGGCGGAGTTGGATCTGCGCCTCGCTCAGGATGCGGCCTTCATGAAGTCTGCCGACCCGTTCTGGAGCGCACCCGCAACGGCGCCCGCGTTCCAGCGCGTTGAGACTTCGTTGCTGGCGGCATTTGAAGGCTGGCCGAAGCTTACTCCGCCGCCATCCTCGGCCACCAGGTCCAAGCGCATTTTTCAGATACGCACCTACGAAAGCCCCAGCAACGCGGCCCACGTTCGCAAGGTCGAAATGTTTCATTCCGGCGAGTTCGATATCTTCGTCAAGGCCGGCTGCCGCCCGGTCTTCTTCGGCGATACGCTCATAGGCTCGCGCATGCCCAACCTGACTTATATGCTCAGCTTTACCGATGCCGCCGAACTGGACGCGAAATGGGACGTGTTTCGCAACGATCCGGCATGGAAAAAGCTTTCTACGAGTCCGCGATACACCGCGGACCAGCTGGTGACCAACATTACCAACCTGACGCTCAGCCCGTTGGCCTGCTCGCAAATCTGAGGCCGGTTGCATTGCGCTGAAAACCCAAACGACGAGAGCGCGTGGAGCGTGGCGGGAATCTCTGTTGACAAATACACTCTAATAGGCATATATCTAATAGCAATATGGCAAAACGTTCAAGCTCGAGCATGGAAGTTCTCCTGGGCCTGTTGTCAATTGAGTCTATGTCCGGATACGACCTGGGCCAGACCATCCGGGCTTCGGTCGGCCATTTTTGGAACGAGAGCTACGGCCAGATCTATCCCAACCTGAAGAAGCTCGCGGCCGGCGGGTTTGTCACCTCGAAGCTGGAGCGCCAGGAAGGCAGGCCGGAGCGGCAGGTCTACTCCATCACCAGGAAAGGGCGGGAGCGCCTGGCGAAGTGGCTTTCTGTGCCGCCGCAACCGGAGATTCCGCGCAACGAATTGCTGCTCAAGCTGTTCTTCGGCGAACAAGTTCCCGCGCAAATCCTGATTGGATATGTAGAGCACATGGCGGGGCAGCACAGCGCGTTTCTCGAAATACTCAATCAAGCCGAACAGCAGGGAATCGACGCGAACGCGAAGTATCCGGGTGCGCCCTATTGGCGGATGGCCGTGCGTTTTGGACAGATGGAGATGCAAGCCCACCTGGCCTGGGCGGAAGAAACACTAGCCGGATTAAACAAGCTCGCTAAAAAACAGCGGAGTCACGCAGATATTCGGAAGGGGAAAAATCATGCAGGTAAATGAGGAACTCAGCGCGGCAAGTCCCGAAGCCGACCAAAGTCCGCAGCAGATTGCATCGTGGGGATGGCTCGGGGGCTTTCTGCTGATTGGGGCCGGCGTTGTGGCATTTGGCTTTCTTGCGCAACATGCGCCCTCCGGCGGCAGTGGCGGAGGCGCGCCCGGCCAGTTGGCCAGCCACAGTCAAGCCATACCCATTTACCTGAGCGCAATTTTCATGGATTGGGCCCTGCTCTATTACTGCTGGGCTGGCGTGCATCGTTTCGGCGGCGACATCAAGACTCTATCCGGCGATCGATGGACGTCGTGGAACGATGTGCTCACAGACCTGGCCATCGCCTTGCCGTTCTGGGTTCTTTGGGAAGGTGCTGCCTATGGAGTTCGGTGGTTGTTCGCCGCTATCGGGGACGCCGATGGCGCGAAGTCGGTTGCCAGCCTATTGCCGCAAAGCCTGCTTGAAATCCTGATCTTTATTGGGGTCTCCATCACCGCCGGCATCTGCGAGGAGCTGGCATTTCGCGGATTCCTGCAGCGCCAACTCCATGCGCTGAGCGGGAACATCGTGGTCGCAGTGCTCGCGCAGGGCCTGGTATTCGGCCTGTATCACAGCTACCAGGGCTGGACCAACGTCGTGGTAATCAGCGTCCTCGGAGTTCTTTATGGCATCCTCGCCGCATGGCGCAAAAACCTGCGCGCAAACATCGTTGCTCATGCCTGGAGCGACGTTTGGGGAGGCTGGCTGCAAATGCTCGTCTTCCGGTAAAAGCCGGGGGTTCTCAATTTTCCGATCCCTGCCCCTGACCCCTGATCGCTGTTAGCTCTATAATCGCCCCATGAAGTTTCCAGGCGATCCGCGACGCCGGTCCATTGCCCTGCTTGCATTCGGGGTGTTGCTGGTTTTCGCCTTGCTGGGCGGGCTCGGGTGGTGGAACACCTCAAGCATCAGCTTTCTGAATCCTGAAACCTCCGGCGAGACCCTGGTCTTCACCGCTCTCACCGTGCTGGTATTCCTGCTGCTGCTGGTGCTGCTTATATTGCTGATGAGGAACATTCTGAAGCTCTATGCCGGCCAAAGCAGCAGTGCGCTGGGAGCGCGGCTGCGCACACGCATGGTGTTGGGCGCGGCTTTAATCGCCCTTACACCGGCGGTCTTTATGTACCTGTTCAGCTTTCAGTTGATGAATCGCTCCATCGATCGCTGGTTCTCGCCCAACACTTCTGAAATGCGTGTGGACTCCACTCGCGTGGTGCTTCAACTGGCGCAATACGTTACCAACAACGCGCGCGTTGAGGCCGAGTCCATTGCGGCAGCGGGCACTCCGGACCACCCCCCGCAGGCGCTTCAGGACGAGCTGGCCTCTCACCGCATTACCCTGGCCGGCGGTTTTGCCGTTGTCTATGGGAAGAATCTGAGGCCGGTGGCTGGCTATCAGGCCCCACCTGAATCCAGCGACGCCAGCCTGATTCCCTGGTTGGAGGAAGGCGAACGCGGAAATGCCGTACCCCTCCATGGGCCGCTTTCCGCCAATCTGCTTTCCGCGGCCCAGCGCAGCGATGAGCCGGTGATCAAGATCGGAAATCAGGAGTACGCGCTGGGTATGTCCGCGGCGCCTTCAGGCAACGCGGTAGTAGTCGCGCTGCCCATGCCAGAGGGGCTGAGCCAGACCGCTATGCGCATCCGTTCCGGCGCGGATGCTTATTGGGAGCTGTTCCGCGAACGCCATCAGATTCGCACCATCTTCATTCTGCTCTTGCTGCTGATTACTGTGTTTGTATTCTTTTCAAGCGTATGGCTGGCTCTGTTTTTATCCAAGCAGATCACGCGGCCCGTTGAAGCCCTCGCCGACTCAATGGATCAGATAGCCGCCGGAAAGTACGACCATCGCGTGGCGCTGATTGCCACCGGCGAAATGGGCGAACTGGTTCGGTCGTTCAACCACATGGCCGCCGATCTTGACAGCAGCCGACAGTTGGCGGAGAGCTCCTCTGCGCAGTTGACCGCCGCCAATTTGGCTATCGAGGAGCGCCGCCGCGAGCTTGAGACCATCGTAGAGACCATTCCCTCGGGCGTGGTAACGCTCGATGGCGCCGGTGTTGTGCTTCAGTCCAACCGCGCCTTTGCCGCGCTCATGGGACGCCGCTCGGACCAGAGTCTGCGCGGAGAGAGAATCGAAAACCTGCTGTCGGCCGATTGCGCCGAAGAACTGGCCGGCGTCATCCGCCGCGGACATCGCATGGGAGCTGCATCCACTGAAATAGAACTCCTTTCCCGAGGACGCACCATCCACCTGGCCGTTACCAGCGCGCGGCTCGAGCTGGCTCACGGCCAACAAGGAACCGTGCTGGTGATTGAAGACACCACCGAGCTGTTGCGCGCGCAGAGGCAGTTTGCGTGGAAAGAGGTGGCGCAGCGCGTCGCCCACGAAATCAAGAATCCGCTTACCCCCATTGCCCTCTCAGCCGAGCGCATCGCAAGGCACCTCGATCGAGGCCAGATCGATTCGCCCAACGTTATCCGCAAATGCAGCGAGGTGATCCTCGGCTGCGTGGCCACTCTGCGCACGCTGGTCGATCAATTTTCGGCGCTGGCCAGCTTCCCCGCTCCGCAACCCCGGGCCTGCGATATGAATCAGGTGGCCGAGGAGGCGCTGGCGCTGTTTGCGGGCCGCCTCGATGGCATAACCGTCCAATGGGATCTGGAACCCGGACTGCCAACCGTCCTTGCCGACCCTGAAGCTATTCGACGCGCACTCGCCAACCTCATCGATAATGCGGCAGAGGCTATGCAGGGCAGCCTGCTCCGCGTGCTTGGGCTGCACAGCTCGCTCAGCGAAGATGGCGCGGCGGTCGAGGTCGTCGTCTCCGACACCGGTCACGGACTCACCGACGAGATTCGCGAGCGGCTCTTTCTGCCCTTCTATTCCACCAAGCATCGAGGAACCGGTCTTGGCCTCTCCATCGCTGCCAAAATCATCCAGGAACATGGCGGCTCGTTGCGGGCCGAATCCAACAGCCCCAAGGGCGCGCGTTTCCTCCTTCGGCTTCCGTTGATGGAAGCCGTCCCGCCTGCCGAGCTTGGTTCTGGCACGCCTGAGGGCGCTGTCGCCGCAGCGGCCAACGCCGTCGCTCCGCTGAGGGGATTGCCCTCATGAACCACATTCTTGTGGTGGACGACGAGGCTGACATTCGCACTTCGCTCGAAGATATTTTGCGCGAGGAAGGTTACGGCGTGGCCAGCGCCGCCACGGCCGCGGATGCGATGGTGCTGCTGCGCGACGCGCCCTACGATGTGGTCCTGCTCGACATTTGGCTCCCTGATCGCGACGGTCTCGACGTGTTGGCCGATATGCGCAAGCTTGCCGTCGAAATGCGCCCTGAAGTAGTCATCATCAGCGGCCACGGCTCAATCGAATCGGCGGTCAAGGCCACCAAGCTGGGCGCTTACGACTTCCTTGAAAAGCCGCTCTCGCTCGATCGCACGCTTATCGTGCTGAAGAATGCCGTCGAGGCCCGCCGCCTGCGTACGGAAAACACCGAATTCAAGCGCCAGTTCAACGTGGGCTCGGTCCTCACCGGCGAAAGCGTTCCCGTAAAGGCGCTCCGCCAGCAGATTCGCCTGATGGCGCCCACCAATGGCCGGGTGCTTATCTATGGCGAATCGGGCACCGGCAAGGAACTGATCGCCCGCGCCATTCATGCGGAAAGCCTGCGCCGCGATCGCGTCTTTGTGGAACTAAATTGTGCCGCCATCCCCGAGGCGCACATTGAGGCTGAGCTGTTCGGCTATCGGCATGGCGTGCAGCCAGGCGGCCCCGTGGAGCAACGCGGCACCCTCGAGCGCGCCGACAGCGGCTCGCTCTTCCTGGACGAAGTAGGCGACATGAGCCTGAAGACCCAGGCCAAGGTCCTCTCCGCGCTCGACGACCAGATGTTTACGCCGGTTGGCGGCACGCAGCCCCTGCGTGTCGATGTGCGCATCATCGCCGCAACCAACAAGGATCTGGAAGAAGAGATCGCCAAGGGTAACTTCCGCGAGGACTTGTTTTACCGGCTCAACGTGGTTCCGTTCACCGTGCCGCCGTTGCGCGAGCGCAAGCAGGATATTCCGCTCCTGGCGCGCGAGTTTCTGGCGGAGTTCGGTCGCCAATACGGGCGTCCGCGCGTAGAAATTGGAGAGGAAGCAGTCGCAACGCTCTCGCAGTATCACTGGCCGGGAAACGTGCGTGAGCTAAAGAACGTCATCGAGCGGGTCCTCATCCTCAACCCACGCGCGCTGCGCATCGAGCGCAAGCATCTGCCGCCGCTGACCCACAAGGCCGGCACGCGATCGACGGAGGAATTCTCGTCGCTGCAGCAAGCCCGCGACGCCTACGAGCGTGAGTACATACTCAAAAAGATTGAAGAAGCCCGCAACAACATCAGCCACGCCGCGGAGTTGCTGGGCCTGG
>CAYWMR010000279.1:0-6663 GCA_964458965.1 uncultured Occallatibacter sp.
CTCCGGCACGCACACCTTGGTATTGCCATCGAGGCTCGCTATGGTCATCGCGCGCAGCTTAGCGCCCTTGAAACTCCCGCCCTCATATGTCACATCGTCGATGTTATCGCTCACATAAGTGCTCACCTGAACACTGGTAACTGTCTGAAATGACTCCGCAAGCCACGCGCCGATGGTCTGCGCCGCATCCTTCAGTGAGCTTGCCGCAGCTTTCGCCGAGTCGCCCCACGCGTAATCCACCATCGCGGAGTTGAATCGCGCAGTGCTCTGCTGCTGCCCCAATGCCGGTTGCTGCGGATCGGCGAAATCAGAAGCCTGCGCAACAGGTTGAGCCGCCGCGGCAGCCTGTACCGGCGCAACTATGTTTACTTGAATATCCGGCATTACAATCGTCTCCAACACAGGCCGGCTCGCAGGCTCCGTATCTTCGGCAAGCCAAAGCCTTACCGCCGGGTCTCCAACTACAGAGTAACTGCGCGCATCGTTGTTAGCGGTCCAAAGGCTTGACAGCAGGTAAGGATCGACGTCCCTGCCATTGTTCACTTCTTCTATCTGGCTTGACAAATCGGAGGAGAGCTCCGCATAGCGTCCGTTGAAAAACTCCAGCGCCGATCCCACCGGATAGCCTTCCATCAGGTACTTGATCGTACTCTTGAAAACCTCGGTCTGACTCCCGGCATCATCCCATGAGAAGGAGCAGCCCCATGCCCGCTCCACATGCCCAATCACGGCAAGCGCCCCACCGCGCGGATGCGCAATCAGTTTCTGCGGCAGCCTGCCAAGGAAGCTCATGGGCGCCATCGCCGGTGGTTGCCCGGGCGGCGAAAAATCGCTGAAGTGCGGCGTGCCCGCGCCAAAACAGGCAAAGTGCATCGCAATGGTGCCAAAAATCTTTGCATCGGCCGCAACATCGTCGCCGGCAAAAAAGAAGCTATTCGGTGTAGGCCCCTCAAACTCCGGCCCCGGCCAGTCCTGGCACAGCAGCGCTCCCTGCTGCGCAAACTGCCGCGGATCGCCACTGTCATACATCATGCCGTGGCTCGCCGTAAACAGAAACGCCGGCGCTTCGTCGCCCAGCAACCCAGTTAGCCGCGCCTTGGTAGCTTCTTCACCAAGATACTTATCCACTACCCAGGGCAGCTTGGTGGTCGCAGGTTTCTCAGCCCACTCCGCAAGCGGCCTCGCCAGTTGGTCCAGGCTCAGCTTCGTTGCGGCGTCCCCATCGTTGGCTGTTGCAAAAATGGCTGCCCGCCTCGGCAAAGCAAGCGCGCCGCTCTCAGATGCAACCACGGACTGCGCATATGCCGCGTACTCCCCCAGCGTTTCAAAGTAAATCCGCCCCACCGCGAATTGCACGTCAAGCTGATATTGAAAGCGGAAGGGAATCGTCTCCGGGTCGCCCACAATCAGCAGGTAATACGGAATCACGTCCGTATCCACAGGCCCAGGCCCTACTTTGTGACGCAGCAGAAAATCCTGCTTCGTCTCCCCTTGCCTGTATGCATCGGGACCGAGAAACTCGCGATAGCGTCCGCCCGCATCTTTATTGCCGCCCGCCTGTTTTTCGCGAAGTTTCAGCAGCGGAGAAAGCGCCTCGTAGATGGCCTGAATTGCCGGCTTGTCCAGGTTATTCGCAAAGATAACTCCCCAGCCAGTCTGCTTCAGATTCTTCAAATCCACGCCGGCCTTGGCCGCGTAGTTAGTTTGCTTGTCCCTGGCGCGGCGCCGCTTCAGCTCTCCTTTATGCTCCTTCTCAGCCGCGGTGTCTTCCCTGTGAATCAATGGCCCAACCGCAAGGTCGCGGAAATGCTTAAGCGGCATCGGATCGATAGCGTATCGGCCCGTGCTGCCGTTGATTCCGTTAAACGACAGGATCATGTCGGAGTTACTCATGGCTCTCCTTGCAGATAACTCGAGCGGCCGCCGCGGAGTCAGCTCCCTCGCGGTCTCGACCTTGGAGCAGGCAGTGGCTGGCAGCGCAAAGCAGCGTTGCCAAACGAATTTATTCCGCCCAACTAAGTCTGCGGGCCATTTACTGGTCCTGGAAAATCAAGACCTTTACCCGGCTGAATCACCAGCTCCGGAGGTTCGGCCGACTCGCCGAAGTTGAACAGTTCCGGGGCCGGGTCCCCAGGAGCCTGGATGATGACTCCATAACTGCCGGGCGCCGAACCCTCAAACGTATAGGTAAGTGCATGGCCGAAAGACAAGTGCACCGGATTCCCCGGCTTGGGCGACAGAATCGATGCAGTCTCCGGAGAAAAGTAAAGGGCGGAGTTAGCGCCATGTTCAACGGTAAAGGTAACTGTGTCCGCAGCAACGATCGCAACTTTGGGGGTGCTGGGGATGCGCAGGCCCATCTCATCGCGAAGAACTACATCTGTGTTTGCCATATTGCAAAACCTATCTCTTTTTTCCCACAGTGTCTAGTGAAAGTTTAGTCCGTTCAGATTGGAGGGCATCTCGGAATTTGGGGTCTGCGCGGAGAGACGCAAGTTCGGGACTCCGTTCTAGTTGATTGGCGTGGTATCCCAGCGCCAGAGCCTTGGCGATAAGTTGGATTGCGTCGTCGCGGCGGTGCAATATCTCGTTGGCTTCTCCTGCCTCGAACAGAACGCTGGGATCATTCGGTGCAAGTGCAACCGCTTGCCGAACAAGCGCGAGGCTGCGGTCGGATTGGCCAACTTCTGCATAGTAGCCTCCCAAAGTCGCAAGCAAACCCGGCTCTTCTGGCGTCTCTTTGCGTGAGACTTCCGCCAACTCAATAGCCTTCTTGTACGCCTCAATCGCCTTATCGTGGCCGCCGGGACTCCAAAGATATGCGGAAGCCAGATTGCCCCACGCTACATAATTGGTTCGATCCATATCGAGAGCCTTCCTGCTCATCTCCACAGCCTCCGCAAACTTACCCTGTGCGCTCAGCACTTCCGCGTGAGTCGAATAGGCAAAGAAGCTCGGCTCAATCCGTTCGGACTTCTCAAGGCTGGCGCGGGCATCGTCATAGCGCCCCAATTGAAGAAACGTCACGCCTTCATCCAGCAGCACAATTGAGTTATCTGGGGTAATATCGACTGCCCTGTGAAACTGTTCCGCGGCATCCTCAAGCTTTGCCGCCTTATAGTAGTAGTTTCCCAGCGCAACCAGCCAACGCCAGTCATCCGGCGCAAGGACGCCGGCCTCTTGCACCGAAGCGATTGCGTCGTCGCTTCGCCCTTCGTCATCGAAAACTTCCGCCTGTGCCCCATGCGCCTCAGCGCTCCGCGGGTCGTTGTGCAAAGCCCTCTCCACTTCCTGCGTCGCCAGCGCAGTGTTGCCCGCCATAGCATCGATGCGTGCCAGAGTAACCCACGGAGGCGCAAGGCTGGGATCGATCTGAATCGCGCGATTGCATGCCGCCCGCGCCTGGTCCAGCAACCCCACGGCACGGCTCACTCGATACTGAAGAAAATACGCCCGCCCCAACCCAGCCTGGGCCAACGCATCATTTGGGTCGTCCTTCAAAACATCGTTCAGCAACCCAATTGCATCGGAAACATTCTTTCGCTTGTCATAACGAAGCAGCAACTTCTCCGCATCCAGATATTTGCTGTTCACCCCTCCAGCGTTCAGTGCAGCAGCCCCGCTCTTCCCTGCCCCAAACGACGCCTTTCCTTCGCGAACATACACCAGCGTTCCGGCCGCCCCCAGCAGAAGCACCGCCAGCCCGGCCTCATAAACCCACCGTGGCCGCCGTTTCCGCCGCTTCTCCTCCGCCCCGTCCCCCGCAACCGGCACAGCCAGCACGCCTGAGAGCGCCGTCGCAAGCGCCCCCGCACTGGGAAATCTCTTCCCTGGATCGGGCTGAATTGCCGTATCGACCACTTGCGCAAACGCCTCGGGAATATCCGGGCGATAATCCGCCAACGACCGGCTGCCGGACGCAATCGAAGTAACTGGCCGCCCTAACATGCCGATAACACCCGGTACTGCCGCTGTAACTTCCTCGCCATCCAGAGCCGCTCGCGCCGCTGGCTCAACGCGAGCCCCCGCGGCCTCCATCCGCTGGGCAGGGTATTCGCCCGCCACCAGGTAAAACAGCATAACGCCAACCGCATAGATATCGCTGGCCACCGTCGCCCCCGCGCCGGCAAACAGCTCCGGAGCCATGTAGCGCGGCGTTCCCGCCGGTCCGCCTTGCATGTGCGGCAGCGTGCTCAGCCCAAAGTCCATCAGCAAAATCCGCCCGCCCTCTTCGCGCATCACGTTCTGGGCCTTGATGTCGCGATGCAGCAGTCCCGTGCGATGAACCGCGCTCAGCGCCTTCGCAACATCCAGCCCCACCAGCGCAGCCTCGCGATACCCCAATGGTCCCTGCTCGCGCACCACCATCGACAGCGTTTTGCCATGAACAAAGTCGGTCCAGAACCCCACCTTTCCGTCATGCCGGTCAACTCCGTAGATGGGAACGATGTTGGGGTGTCGAACCGAGGCCAGAGCGCGGGCCTCGCGCAGCAAATCCTCAAACTGCGCTTCGTCCCCCACTGCGCGCGGCAGCAGGATCTTCAACGCTACCTCCCGCTGCAGGTGAGGATCCCACGCGCGGAACACCTCGCCAAAGCTTCCTCTTCCCACCAGCGCCAGTAGCTCGAAGTTTCCCCACTTACGGCCCTTCGCAAGCCTTCCCCCGCGATCTTCCGGTTCCAGTTTCGGGGGCGCATTGGCGTCGGCATCCATCGCAAAAGTTGAAGGGGCTCCTCAAAGTGCCCTGAGTATAGCAGGGACTCCTCGGCCATCGAGAATGACGCGGCAGTTGAAAGCTGAGAGCTGGAGGCTGGAAGCTAGAATCGAAATCCATGGTAGGCGAGGTAGGGCTCGAACCTACAACCCCCGGCTTAGAAGGCCGGTGCTCTGTCCAGTTGAGCTACTCGCCCACGCTCCTTCATTGTAGCTTTTGAAGCCGCTCATTCGGTACGCTTGATGGCCGGAATCGCAGCCGCAAAGGCACTCAGCGCGCGAGCCAGTGTCTCTGCCGCCCCAGCCCGATCGTGGCCCTCGGCGCTCACATACGCGGTAACCGCAAATCCTTCCGCCAAACCCGCCACCGCCTGCCGCACCACAAGCTCCACAGAGCAGGCAGCCATAGTTATCTGCCCAAGCCGCGCCACCCATTCGCGGCAGAACGCTTCAGCCTGCTGCCAGTGCTGGAAAACACCCCCGGCACACGGAAGCAGATCGACATAGATGGCCAGCGCAGCCGGTAAGTCGTCTTCGGCAACGGTTAGGTTGGCTGCTTCGCCAGGCTCCACCGGCTCCCACAGATCGCATTTTGCGGTCCACACCGGCGAGCCAGGCGAATTCAGCCTCTCGAGCAGACCGCCAAGCACCGGAAACCTCGCAGCCTCCGCAATCTCCTCAATGCGTTCAGGTTGCTGTCGCAAGTCGACAAAACCCGCCCACAGTGCGTCGATCACCGGCGCGCCGCCGCCCACTTCGACCTCCCAGTCAGCCTCCATCCCGTTGCCCGAACTCAGTAGTCAAGTACCGTATCACTCCACTTTCCGCCCAATGGATCTCGTCGCCACGATCTCGCGAAAGGTATGCGCAGTGGCCCCCGTGGCGTGTCTCCACAAAAGTGATGTGCGGGTTGGCACGCAACTTTTCCCGCGTCTCGGGAAACAGCCGGATGAACGGGTCGTCCTGCGCCAGAAATATCAGCGTGGGCACCGCGATGCGGTCCACCACCCGCGCCGCGGAAGAGCGGTAATAGTAGTCGTCGGCATCGCGGAAGCCGCAATAGCGGGCCACTATTCTGTGGTCGAACTGGCGAATCGAGCGGATCGGTCGGAATGCATCGGCGGGAAGATACGCGTCGGGAAGCAGCGCCGCCTTTCGCGCGTATCGCCGCATCAATCCGCGCAAAAATCGCCACTCGTAAACGCGATTGAGCGGCTCGTGCAGGGCGTCCGCCCCAGCTGCCAAATCGATAGCGGGACAGACCGCCGCCACGGCGCAAATCCTCGCGTCTGAGCCCAGCTCCCCAGCCAGTTTCAGCACCAGGTTGCCGCCCATCGAGTAGCCCACCAGCGCCACCCGCTCAAGTCCAAATCGCTGCGCAAAGTGGCGCGCCACTGCTCCCACATCCCCTGATAGTCCGGAATGATACAGCGTGGGCGTCAGCGCATCGGTGTCGCCGCAGTTGCGCATATTCATGCGGACCACGTTGCAGCCCGCATCCCATGCCCGCGCCGCCAGACCCTGAATGTACTGCGAGTCCGACGAGCCTTCAAGTCCGTGCACCAGAACAATCGTCAGCCGCTCGGAACGAATCGCTTCATCCTGCCAGTGGCAATGGCACAGCACGCGGCTGCCGTCCGCCGGGTCCACCTCAACCAGCTCCGCCACTGAAGCAAGCCGAAACGGCGGACGCGGAAGAAAGTTCCCCACGATCGTCTGCAGGTGCCCATTGCTCAGCCCCCGACGAGGCTCGAATTGCGTGAGCCACTGCGGAAGTCCCTGGGTTGCGTCGTCAAGCTCTGCATTGTTCCTGGGTCTAGGGGTCACGGAGACTCGGCAATTCGGCTATCGAAAACGAATGGGGATGCTGCGGGTCGTCCAGCTCAAGGCAATTCTGGGGCGGCTAGTGGGGATCGAACCCACGACATCCTGAGCCACAGTCAGGCGTTC
>CAYWMR010000280.1:0-6634 GCA_964458965.1 uncultured Occallatibacter sp.
GTCAAACTGCTACTGCCACCCCGGCAGAGCCGGGGGATCTCCCGGGATATTAGAATCTTCTTCTCCGGGCTCTCCTCCGCGATCCCCACTGTGGCCAGCAAATACACCGATTGCTGCGTGATCGCCTCGCAAATCGACTGCAGCAAACCCGCCGCGGAGCGCGCGTGCCCCAACGCCAGCGCCGCAATCGAAAACGCCGAAAGCGCCCAGTTCTGGGCCGACAGCCTTTGCTCCTTCGCCACTTGATCGGAGATATCGCGGAACTCGCCAATCACCAGGTTTCGACCGTCTGAAGTCAGCGTATTCGACGACCAGATCGAAACCGCGACCGTAGAACCGTCTTTTCGCAGCAGATGAAGGCCTGAATGAGCCTGCGCGTGTCCCGCTGTCTTCTTGAACTCAGCCTTGACCCGCTCCCGCTCGCCCTCCGGATGCACCATGGCGATGTGCATCCCAACCAGTTCGTCGCGCGTGTAGCCCGTCAGCAATTCTGCCGCGGGATTCGCATCCACCACAATCCCACTCAGCACGTCCACCGCAAGCTTCCCGTCCTGAGCATAGCTCCAGCTCAGCGCATACAGGCTCTCCCGGACCTCTGCGATCGGTACGCAGGACATGGACAACTACCCTTCGGATTCGACCCCTCGGAATCGTGGCGCATCAGTCTCGGGGGCCGCGTCACTATCCTAATCGTCAATAGATACCAAAAATCTAGTGATCGTCAATCGAAATGCGTAAATATTTCCTCATGTGAGACTCAATTCAGCCCACCCGGCTGCACTCTTCCACCGGAATCGCAACCTGCTCCACGATCTCCAGTCCAAACCCCTCCAGCGCCGGAATATGCATGGGCGTATTCGAAAGCAGCCGTATCCGCTGAATCCCCAAATCCGACAAAATCTGCCCGCCCAGCCCAATCGCCCGCAGAATCCGCCCGCTCCGTGCCTGCGACCCCTCCCGCGCACGCAGCTCCGCGTGTAGAATCAGCCGCCCCGGTTCCGTGCCCGCCGCAAACGCCGCCGCCGCGCCCCCCGGCTCAAACTCCACCCCAGCCCTGTCCACCTCAAACCCCCGAGAAGTGTTATGCAGATAAATCAACGCCCCGCAACCCGCCTCCGCAATCATCCGCATGCTCTGGTCCAGCGTCTCCCTGCACTTGCAATCGGCGGCAAACACATCCCCCGCCGTGCATCGCGTGTGCACCCTCACCAGCACCGCATGGGTGCAAACCCCCTGCGCCCCCCTCCGGTGCTCGCAATCCTGGCAAAGCTCTCCGCGCACCAGCGCAATATGGCTTTCTCCTCCGTTCACCGCGCTCTCGTAAGCGATCATGCGAAACTCGCCATACTTCGTCTGGATGCTGCTCTCCCCGGCCCGCACAATATATCGCTCGTTCCGCAGCCGGTACCGGATCAGCTCCGCCACGGTCAGTATCGTCAGCCCGTGTTCCCGGCAAAACACAACCAGGTCCGGAATCCGCGCCATCTCCCCATCGTCGCGCATAATCTCGCAGATCACGCCGCTAGGGTTCAGTCCCGCCATCCGCGCCAGATCAACTGAAGCTTCGGTCTGCCCCGCCCTCACCAGCACCCCGCCCTTGCGCGCCCGCAGCGGAAACACATGCCCCGGCCGAGCCAAATCGGTATAGGTGGTGTTCGCAGCAATAGCCGTCCGAATCGTATGCGCCCGGTCCGCCGCGGAAATCCCGGTCGTCACTCCCTCGCGCGCCTCAATTGTCTCCGTAAACGCCGTCCCAAACCGCGACGAGTTCTGCGGCGTCATTGGAAACAGGCGAAGGTAGTCGGCGCGCTCCTCCGTCAGCGTAAGGCAAATCAGCCCCCGCCCGTACCGCGCCATAAAGTTGATAGCCTCAGGAGTAACGTGCTCGGCAGCCAGCGTCAGATCGCCCTCGTTCTCGCGATCCTCGTCGTCAACCACCACCACCATCCGCCCCGCGCGTATCTGGGCCACCGCGCCAGGCACGTCGGTAAAAGGAGCATCGAGGATGCGCGAAGGATTAGCCATAGCAACCATCCCCATTCTCGCCTATCCCCACCCCAAACGCCAAAGCCTGTAGTCACAGAAAGCTCGCCTCAGAAACGTATTCGCGGTTTTGTGCCCGTGTTTGCAGAATCGAATTGTGCGTAGTTGATGCACCGGTATTGTCCGCGAACAGGATGCGGACATGACCGGCTTCGATGCTAAAATCGTCCGCATGATGATTCGCCTACAGGCCATCGTTTTGTTCCTGGCATCGGCAACGTTCGCCCAATCGCAAACCTCATTCGATGGTGTCTGGGTGTTGGCCTCAGATGGCCGAAACCTGATGAAGGTTGAAATCCAAACCAAAAACGGCTCGTCCGAGGCAATCGTCACGCACCCGAAGCAGATGACCATCGCGCAGGATGGCTCGTTTTCGAATAGTAGCGATGAGTTCGTTACCGAGCCTCCCGTCGCCCTGACAATGCAGAACGACAGCTTGAAATTTGCAAACGGTGTCACCATGACGCGCTCGGACGAGAACCACGCGAGTATGAGCGTCGCCCCGCAGATTCACCCGCTCAGCTTTCTGAGGGTGTCTTCCGATGCAATTGTTGTGATGGGCGGAAAGGGCAAAGTATGGCCGGCTGAGATCGAAAAACTTCGTCGGCAGATTGAGGATCTGGCGAAGGAAGACCAGGACGCGCGATTGGCGCTTAATCAGGACCGCATGCGTGCGGCAGACGCCAAAGCGCACGAGGCCGTCAACAGCATTCTCGACCACTATGGCTGGGTGAATGCCTCCCTCGCTGGTGCAGACGCTGCGCATCGGTTCTGGCTGCTGGTGCAGCACCAGGATCTCGACCTGCAACAAAGGGCTCTGCCGCTCTTGAAGAAAGCTGCCGATTCAGGAACGGCATCCAAGACCGACTACGCCTACTTGTACGATCGCGTCCAGGTACGCTCCGGAAAACTACAATATTGGGGAACTCAAACGCAGTGTGCCGGGACGGGACCAGTCCTCATGCCGGTGGAGGATCCGGAAAGATTGGATACTCGACGCTCGGAGCTGCGACTCGTCCCGGAAGCCGAGTACCTGCACAATCAGACTCTCGCCAGCAGTTGCAAACAACCGATGTAGTTCATCGCTTCCCCCGTTCCCAATTCGCTAATCCCTGTTCCCGGCATGACAGCAGTGCTGGCACTTTCAACCCCACGAAGCCGCAAACATTCCGTCTTGCGTGCAAAATGCGCATCAAAAACACACTGTTTTGCAGGCATATCGCCCTTAATACCTGTCAAGAGCGCGCAACAATGCCGCCATAACGCCCCTTTTTCCCTATCTTGCGCCCCTTCCCTCCAGCTGAATGTGAAGCAATTCCCCATTCCCTCCACATCCCTCTGGAGCGTTTTCAGCAAGACTCCACATCCGCATAGAATTCCGGTCCCATTCCCCAGCGGCCAGAAATCCGGAAGAGCAAGCAGCTAGAAGCTGAAAGCTCCCTCGTTGTCGGAGCATTCAGAGCAGGGCGCCCGGCAGGGCAAGTTAGACTAACCTGAGACTGTGTTCGGAGATCCCTTGAATAAGAAACAATTGATTCTGGGTTTGGTGGCGCTGGCGGCGCTGGTGGCGCTGCTGGCTTACGCACAGCACAAGTATCCATTCAACTGGCACACGTTTGTTGACCAACTCCGGCTGGCCAACTGGAGCAAGATCGGCATTGCAACCGGCTGCATCTACCTGGGCTACGTCTTCCGCTCGGTGCGTTGGGCCCTGCTCGTCCGGCATAACAAGAAAGTGCCCCCATTTGCGCTGCTGGGAACACAGGTGATCGGGTTTACAGCCGTGGCCTTGATCGGGCGTGTTGCCGACCCAGTCCGTCCCTATCTTGTTTCAAAGAAAACCGGCCTTCCGCTCAGCAGCCAGATAGCTGTCTACATTGTGGAGCGGATGTTCGATTTGGGCGCTATGGCCCTGATTTTTTCAGTCGTTTTGCTTACGGCACACGAAGTGCTGCCGCACCCAGAGTTGTTGCTGCGGGTGGCCAAAGGCGGACTGCTGGCCACCGTCGCACTTGCAGCTTTCACGGTGTGCGTCCGGCTGGCGGGCGGCGCGGTGGCCTCGTTCATGGAAAAAAGCCTGGGAATCTTTTCAAGTAAGCTGGGCCGTTCAGCGGGGAACAAGATTCGCACTTTCCGCGCCGGCCTGGATACGCTGCGGTCTTTCTCTGACTTTGGCGCTGCCACGTCGCTCTCCCTGGCAATGTGGATAGTGATTACGCTTGCCTACCTGGAGACCACGCAAGCCTTCGTGGCAAGCGCCCAGTTGGCCAATATGACACTGCCAAAATGCATGGTGCTTATGGCCTCAAGCATGGTGGCCAGCGGTTTTCAGCTTCCCGTGCTGGGCTGGTTCACGCAGATCGGCCTCGTCGCCGCAGCCATGTCCAGCTTTTTCTCCGTGGCGCCGGAGCCGGCCACAGCCTGCTCCGCAACACTGCTGCTGGTTACATTCCTCAGCATCGTTCCGGTGGGCCTGATCTGGGCGCAGTTCGAACACGTAAGCCTGCGCAAGGTCACGGTCGAGAGCGAGCACGCCGGGGAAGAATTGGTTGCGGGCGAGCCGTTGGATTAGGAGCCGCAAGAATCGAGACTCTTTCTAAACCTCAAACCTCGGGCGCAGGCAGCGTAGGTACTTCTTCCGCCGGCAGCGCAGGCTTGGTGAACCGGATCGTCTCCGGCCCCACTGCGCCACCCGTCATCAGCATGCTCATGGCCTGCTCCATGCTCAGGTCTGTTTCGACGACACGCGCGATGGGGAGAATCTGCAGAAGGCCCGACAGCGGGTTGATGGCGTTGGGCAGAAGAACCGCGGCCAGCAGTTCACCGGTGGTGGAGTCGGTGAGCGTGCGAGTGAGGAACCCGATGCTTTTCTGGCCCGGCATGGGGAACTCGACCAGCACCACCCGCTGGACCGACTCTTCTTTTGCCGTCATACTGTCAATCAGTTTGCGCACCGAGTTGTATATCTTGGCCACAATGGGCAGCCGCTCCAGTGTGGACTCGAACAGCACCAGCGCCTCGCGGCCCACCACCTCTGCGGTTAAACGGCCCACCACGTAGAGCACAACCAGCGTGAGCACAACGCCCATTACGGATTGCAGCCACGGCTCGCTCAGCCACTCCGCGGGAAAGATGGCCGCAAGCAGCCGCACCACCGGCATGCCGGCGGTGGCAAGCGCGCTGAGCAGGAAGCTGAAGATCAGGTAGGTGACGAACAGCGGTCCAATGGTGATGATGCCGGCCAGTATGTTGCGTTGCAGGCTTCGAATGGTTCGGGCAAGGACAGGATCCACGCGCATCTCCTGTGAACGAGAATAAGCGACCGGGGTTCGACGCGGTGTTCAAAATGCGGCAGCAAATTGAGTTGGTGAAATGCCCCGATGAGCATCGCCACAGCGAACAAGCGCGATCCGCTATATAGTGAATCAAGCAGGCCGCACATGAACGATTCAAAAGATTTGGACTTGAGAGACTCAGGACGGTGGTTGCTGGAGCCCGACGAGGAGTTTTCGCCGGCGATCCCTGCCCAGATTCCGGCGGAGACCGTATTTGTGTCTTCAAAGCCATCAGGCAATAGCGATATGCTGCGGCCGGCTTCCCCTGCTTTCGCGGCACGAAGCGCGGTACCGCGCGCGCCCTCCAAAGCAATCGAGACCAGAGCGCCAGCGCGACCAACCGGCATGCAGCGCGTGGCGGGTGCGCTGCGTGTCGCATTGCCTTTCGTTCAGCGGATGCTTCCGCTGCTCGACGGACACGTTGCCACAGCCGTCTCCAATGTTCTCAACCCTTATCCACCGGCGCCGCCCCAGCAACCAGTCGACCTTGTCCCCATCGAGGATGGACTGATCGACCTGCAAAAGCAGTATCGCGACCTGCGCAATCAATTCATGGAGCAAAACTTCTGGCTGAAGCGAGTTGAGGACCAGCTGAAAATGGTCGCTGGAGCCACGGAAGCCAACACACTGCAGCAGCAGCAACTTGCCGAAGATATCAAGAGCGTCGCCAAGCGAACGAATGTCTTTGCCTACATTACATTTACCCTTCTGGCAGTCTCAATCCTCCTGAATGTGTATCTGTTTTTGCACCTCCGGCATGCCATTCCCTTTTAGTCAGCATCTCCCTTGCTTGAGCTCGCGAACAACACCGCAAGCTTGCCTCCCGCAGCAGTGTGGGGCTTGGAAGAGGGAGTTGTGGCTCTGATTCGGGGCTACATTGACCGGGGAGGAATGTCCCTATTCAAAGCCTCTTCAGCCCTTATGAAGCACCTTTCGACGGTCTTGTGCGATTGTTTTGCTATCATCAATTGATTTGTTCATTTTATGAATACTACTTTTCAACATTTTGCTACCAATTACAAACTTTGTGATCGCGGATGTTGCCAGTCGTATTTTCAGGGGGCTACTATTCGGCATAGTTCATCTAACCTCGCCCGAAAGGGTCCGGTAACACGGCCACTATGCAGTTGATTCCAAGTTCACAGATCTTAACCAACTAGCGGCGCATCCCTGTGCGCGCCTGGAGTGTCTCGTCATGGCATGGTATGCCTACTGCATCGGTGAAAAACTAGCATTTCCTGAATTAGCCCGTCATC
>CAYWMR010000281.1:0-6632 GCA_964458965.1 uncultured Occallatibacter sp.
ACGAGTACATCGACCACATCGTCCACAAGCGCTGTCCGGCCGGTGTTTGCAACATAGAAGCACCTTCGGCCGTTGAACCTGGGCCGACCACGGCAGCTTCTCTGGAGGTGTTGGCATGAGCGCCGCCGCAGACGTCAAAACGCTGGTAATCGATGGTCACGAAGTGAGTGCGCGGGCCGGCCAAACCATTCTGGAAGTTGCGCGTGAGCATAACATCGAGATTCCCACTCTTTGCCATCTCGATGGGTTGAGCGATGTCGGCGCATGCCGGCTGTGCGTGGTGGAGATCAAGGGTGTCAACAAGCTTTTACCCGCCTGCGTTACCACGGTGTTTGAAGGCATGGAAGTCACCACCGTAACCGAGCGGCTGACCAAGCACCGCAAAACCATTCTTGAGTTGCTTTTTGCCGAGCGCAACCACATCTGTTCGGTTTGCGTCTCAAACGGCCACTGCGAACTGCAGACGCTTGGCCAGCAGCAAGGCGTCACCCACGTTGGGCTGCCGTATCGCAACCCAGAGTTGCCGGTGGACGCCTCGCACGAAAGATTTACTCTCGACCACAATCGCTGCATCCTGTGCACACGGTGCGTGCGCGTATGTGCGGAGATTGAAGGCGCCCATGTGTGGGATGTGATGGGACGCGGCATCGACTCGATCATCATCTCCGACCTGAATCAGCCATGGGGTGAATCGAGTTGCACCCGCTGCGGCAAGTGCGTGCAGGTATGCCCCACCGGAGCGCTGTTCGACAAGAGCAAGATCGGCGCAGACCATCCCAAGTATCCCGATTTTCTGCCCTACCTGAAACAGATGAGGGAAGCGCAATGAGCAAACTGAAATTGGCAACGGCCTGGCTGGATGGATGTTCCGGCTGTCACATGTCGATCCTTGATATGGACGAACGGCTGATCGCGTTGACCGAGTTCGTCGACATCGTTTACAGCCCCATCGTGGACACCAAGGATTTTCCCGATGAGGTGGACATCGCGCTGGTCGAGGGAGCGGTTGCTTCGGTGGACGATGAAAAGAAGATCCGGAAGATTCGTGCCCACTCCAAGCTCCTGGTCGCGATGGGCGACTGCGCGGTGGCCGGCAATGTGCCTTCCATGCGTAATCCCATTGGTCCGGAAGCGATCCTCAACCGAGCTTACATTGAGAACGCCGACGCCCAGCAGCAGATCCCCTGCGTAGTCGTGCCTCAGTTGCTGCGCGTCGTCCGTCCGATTCACGAGTTCGTCAAGGTGGATGTTTTCCTGCCCGGATGTCCGCCCTCGGCCGATACCTTCCACACGGCGCTTACAGCGCTGGTAACCGGTGAAGCGCTGGACATTCCGGCTCTCACCCGTTTTGGAGCGTAAGCCCACCAGGAGCCTTATTCATGACACAGACGATCACCATCGACCCGGTAACGCGCCTGGAAGGGCACGGCAAAATCACCATTCAACTGGACAGTCAAGGCCAGGTTGAGAATGCGCACTTCCATGTTACGCAGGTGCGGGGATTCGAGCGGTTCTCGCAAGGCCGCCCCTACTACGAGATGCCCAGCCTGATGGCGCGCATCTGCGGCATTTGCCCGGTCTCGCACCTGATTGCTTCGGCCAAGGCATGCGAAGCCATCATGTCGGTTCGAATTCCGCACACCGCGGCTCAGTTGCGGCGCATGTTGAATCTGGCGCAGATGGTGCAGTCTCACGCGCTGAGCTTCTTCTATCTTGCGTCACCCGATCTTCTTCTGGGCATGGAGTCGGACCCCGTTGCCCGAAATATATTTGGCGTCGTCGCCGCCAAGCCGCAACTGGGCCGCGCGGGCATTGCGCTCCGTCGCTTCGGCCAGCACATTATCGAATTGCTGGGCAAGAAACGCATTCATCCCGGATGGGTCGTACCGGGCGGCGTAACCGAGCCGCTGGAACTGGCCAAGCGCGATGAAATCCTGGCCATGATCCCCGAGGCCTACGCAAACATCGCCCTCGCGCTCGCCGCGTACAAGCAAATCGCCGACAGTTTCAAGCCGGAGATAGAGGTCTTCGCCAACTTTCCGTCAAACTACCTCAGCCTGATCAACGAAGACGAGTCCATCGAGTTCACCGACGGCGCGCTGCGGCTTATCGGGCCTCAGGGCGGCGTGATTGAGGACGGCATCACCGCCGCAAGATACACCGAGGTGATTGGCGAGGCGGTCGAGAACTACAGCTTTACCAAGTTCGCCTATTACAAGCCGCTCGGCTATCCCGAGGGCAGCTATCGCGTCGGCCCACTGGCCCGGCTCAACATCGTCGAATCCATGGGCACTCCGCTTGCGGACGCGGAACTGGTTCAGTTCAAACAACTGGCCAAGGGTCCGGTTGAAAGCTCGTTCCACTACCATCATGCCCGGCTGATCGAAGTGCTCCACGGCATCGAGAAGATCGAACAGATTCTTACCGATCCGTTGATCCTCGACAAGCATGTCCGCGCCATCGCCGGAGTCAACCGCCTTGAGGGCACAGGCCAGGCGGAAGCTCCGCGCGGCACCCTGAATCATCATTACAAGGTGGACGAAAACGGCCTGATTACCTGGGCCAACCTGGTCATCGCCACCGGGCAGAACAACAACGCCATGAACAAGGGCGTTCTTCAGGCCGCAAAGGAGTATGTCAACGACGGCAAGTTCACCCCCGGCGCACTCAACCGCGTCGAAGCGGTAATTCGCACCTTCGACCCATGCCTGAGTTGCTCGACGCATGCCTTAGGGCAAATGCCGCTGGTGCTGACGCTGCTCTCAGCGGATGGAAATGTTGTCGACCAGGTCATTCGATAACTGTACGATTTGTGCATGACTCAGACGACGATCCGCTGCCTCATCCTCGCCTGCGGCAACACGCTACGCTCGGATGACGGAGTCGGTCCGTGGCTCGCTGAATGGGCCGAAGAGAAGTACCGCGGAGATCCCGCCGTTCGCGTGATCTCGCGTCAGCAATGGACCCCGGACCTGGCCGAAGATATCGCCGGCGCGGAGTCCGTCCTCTTCATCGACTGTTCCGTCGAGTCGGCACCGGGCCATGTGCGTTTGATTGGAGTCGAGCCATCCGTGCAAACGCAGGGCCTGGCCACGCATCACCAGGGCGCGCCGCAACTGCTTGCGCTCGCTCGCGACCTATACAACTCCCTGCCTACGAGGTCCGCGCTGCTATCCATCGGCGCCGGCTCAACAGAGTTGGGCGAACAATTCAGCGAGCCTGTCCTCGACGCGATTCCACATGCATGTGGCTTGCTCGAATCCACCATTTTCGAGTGGACGCGGTAGCGCCGTCAGCGCAAGTATCCCGCCAGCTTGAACGAATAGGCATAATCGCCCTTCAACGGCGCACGCAACACAATCCGCGTTCCACTCTCCTCGACCTTCGCCCCGAGGTCAATCTTCTCAACACCCAGTTGCGTAATCGGCACTCCCTGCTTCGCGACAACATCCGGTATTGTTATCGTCTGTGCTTTCGGCGCTCCCAGCACCGTCACATACAAATCGTCGCCCTTGCGCGTAAACCGCAGATCGTCGCCCTCCGCGCTCTTTCCAACCGCCTGCGTCCACGGCGTCGTATCGTAAATAGCCTCGCCATTCTGCTTCAGCCACGCTCCCAGAGCCTTCAGCCGCTCCATCTGCACCGGCGGAATCGTCCCATCCGCCTCCGGGCCAACGTCCAGCAGCAGATTTCCGTTCTTGCTCACAATGTCCACCAGCAGGGCAATCAGCTCGCCCGGCGCAATCGTCTCCGCTTCACCCTCTGCGCGGTTGTATCCGAAGGACCGGCCCAGCCCGCGGCACTCCTCCCACTTCTTCTCGCTGATCTTGTCCAGCTTTTGATACTCCGGCGAAGTAAAATCCGCATGCTTGATTCCGAACCGGTCGTCGATCACGCCATCGGGCACTGCATTGTAGTAATCGGCCTCCACTTCCAGCGCCTTGCCTGTCTTCGGCCAGTCGATGTCGTTCCATAGCACCGAAGGATGATAGCGCTCGATCAACTCATGAATCTGCGCATTGGCATACTTGCCATACGCTTCGGTTTCCGGTTTCACTGCCGAGTAGTCGGCTCTGGTCTCGATTGGCCCAATGTTGAATGTCCAATCATAGCCGCCGGAGTAGTAGAGCCCCATGCGCAATCCCTGCCTGGTCACCGCCCGAGTCAAGTCGCCAACGATATCGCGCTCCGCATGCCGCTCATTCATCGGCAACGTTGGACTCGGATTCGGCGTCGAACTCGGCCACAGCGTAAAGCCCTCATGATGCTTGCTGGTCAGCACCACGTACTTTGCGCCGGCCTCGCGGAAGACGGTCGCCCACTGATCCGGATCCCACTTTTTGTTCTCACTATTGAAGGTCTTTGCAAAGCTGTAGTAGTCGAAGTTCGCCCCGTAATGCTTGCGATGGTAAGCCTGCGTCGGCGAGCCGTCGATGCGCATTACGTTCAAGTACCACTCGGCATACGGATTGTTTTTGATGTAGTCCGTCGAGTCGAAGTCGTGATTGGGATGCGAAAGCGGAGCCCACCCCGGCACAGAATACAACCCATAGTGAATGAAGATGCCCAGCTTCGCCCCCGCATACCACTGCGGCAGCGGGTGGCGATCGAGCGACTCGAGCGTTGGCTCATACTTCATCGGCGCCTGCGCCGCGCACAAGCTGCATGCCAGCGCAATAGCAGTGAATCCTGTTGCAGGCAAAGATTTCTTCCAGTCCATCCAAGTCTCCAATCGTCTTCCACGAAACACTTTAATGCAGTTGAGCAAGTTCGCGTTTGGCATCCTCAAAAACTGGGAGCCCGGGATCAGCGTTCTTCCATGCGTCAAGGAAAGCGCGGTACTGGATGCGCGCCTCATCGGTTTTCTTCTGCCGGGCCAGCACGCGGGCGAGGCGAAAATGAGAGAGCGGATACTCGGGTGAAATCGGGTCCACTCCCGGATTATCGAGAATCAGCCGATAATCCTCCGCTGCCGCATCGAGCAAACCGCCTTCCGTCTCGGCCTCGGCACGCAGGTAAGGAATTGCATAGTCACGCAATTGATAGGCGCGTGCGGGTTCGAGCAGATTCACAGCGTCTGCCGGCTTATTTGCCTTCAGCGCCAGGGTAGCTCGCAGGTAAGGCAGGTCGGAATAGAGCAGAATCGTGTCTTTGATATCGCTGGCCGCTTCGGTTGTAGCCAGGAATCGCTGCGCCGGGCCAATATCGCCGAGGCTTGCTTTGAAGGTAACCAAAGTGGCCATGCTGCCTCCGTCGCCTTTCAATTGCTTCAGGGTAGCGGCGGCCTGCGCCGGTTCCTCAAGGTCTATCTGGATGCGTGCGACTTCGAGCAACAACTCATTGGCAAAGTCTGTATCTCCACCGCGAAACGCTTCGGTGCGGGAGCGGGTAAAGTCATCCATCGCCGCGCGATACTGGCCGCCTGTCGCCATGGCATCGCCAAGATCGTCGAGCGCGTCATTGGCGCTCTGATGCTGAAGCCCCCAATCGATCTCGCTCTTGATTTTGGCCCCATCGTGCTCCGCGTAGGCGATTTGAAACAAGATGCTGTGCAAGCCCCATTCTTCCTTGCCTTCCTCAACCGCGGCGTTTGCCACCCTCTTGGCATCCGCATAGCGATTGGCTCGCTTGTAAGCGCGGGCAAGGACCTGAGCGACAACGGCCGCGTGCGGGTCGATGCGATAGGCATGTTCCCCAGCGTCAATCGCTTGCGGATATTCCCCCAGTTGGGTATAGGTATTGGCAAGATTCGCCCAGTTTTGGGAGTCGTTTGGATAGATTTCATTGAATAGCTTCATGCTGCGTATTGCCGCTTCGGAGTCTAAAGCCCATTTGGCGTAGTAGTGGATCTCGATGGACAGCCGTTCGCGTTCCGAGGTGCGATCGCGCAGATCGAAGGCCTTCTTGCTATAGAGCGCGGCCTGCGCAAAATCGTAGCGGTTGTAGTAGGCCGAACTCAGGGTTTTGTAAGCGCTGGCAAAGTTCGGATCCAGCGCAATGGCGCGCTCAAGCAACACCTGCGCACCCTTCATATCGCCCTGGTTGAAGCGCTCGACTCCCTGCGAGTACGCGCGCAACGCTTCGAGCGACGGCGTTGTAGCTTGCATGATCGGAGTCTGGAATCGCTCCAGCGATTCAACCGACTCACCCAACTGCTTGCGCACCTGGCCAACAGCTCTATCCAGCACGTTCAAGACGTCCTCCTTCGAGGTGGCCTCAGCCCGGTAGCCCGCAATCTGCTTGCCGGTCACGCAACTTGTCGCATCAAGAATCAGCAGATAGGTCTTGCCTAGCTGCGAAATAGAACCATGCAGCATGGCCTGCGCATTGTTGCGCTCACATAATTCCAGCGCCAGGGAAGGTACAAGCGGCTCGTCCTTCCTGCGCTGCATCTGTGCCAGAGTCTCCTGAATCTTCGACCTGGAAAGCAGATTCAGGAAGGGAGACTGAACCAGATCGATCTGGAGGGCCTGGTTGAGGGCAGTGTCAAAAGCAGGATCCCCGGTTGTGTTCTCCAAGGCAGAAAGCACGAAGTCAATATGCCCGGCGGGGGCTGGGCGCAACTGGCGCCAAACCAGAATTGAACCCCATCCCGTCAGCACAACAACGGCCGCTGCAACCGCCATCCAGGC
>CAYWMR010000282.1:0-6622 GCA_964458965.1 uncultured Occallatibacter sp.
TGCGCCTACCGCCAATGCGCAGGCTGCCGCGTCTCAACCGGCAGCCGCACCCACTCCGCTGCCCAAGCTGGCTTCAGGCCAATATGTCTGGGGGCCAGCCTCCCATCCTGGGACGCCGCGAATCTCGCACTCCTTCCTCACCGGCTTGTTACCTGACAATATCCGGCTGGAGTCGCACGTTACCTTTCTTGCGCCGGGCGCCCCGCCGGAAAAGATCGAACATCACAAGCATACGGAGATGTGGTTTATCCGCGAGGGCTCAGCCATTTTGATGACCGCGGGCATCACGCGCACACTCAAGACCGGCGACATGGGCCTGTGCATCGCCGGCGACGACCACTACATCACCAATGCCAGCGCAACCGAGCCGGCTTCGTACTTCGTGGTGGCCGTCGGGCCTCCGGAGTAGGATTCCGTAGCCGGAAAACGCGCGGGTACTCTTTTCCCTTGACAATCGACAGGAGATCACGCAATTCTGTTGTCGAATATCGAGGGGAAGAATATGCCGCCGTCCACAGACCTTTTGCAGGGAACGCTGGACCTGCTGATCTTGCAGACACTTGCGCCCGGACCGATGCACGGCTGGGGAATGGCGCAGCGCATTCAACAAATCTCAAAAGAAGTGCTGCAGGTTGGGCAGGGGTCGCTGTATCCGGCGCTCCATCGCCTGGAATACAAGGGATGGATCAGAGCGGATTGGGGAAATTCCGAGCATAACCGGCGCGCCAAGTTCTACTCCCTTACCGACACAGGCAGGAAACAACTGGAGACCGAACTGGCTACCTGGGACCGGTTCTCATCGGCCATCGGATTAGTGCTGGGGCGGGCCGGGGAGGCGCAGGCATGATGAAAGAATTCCTGACCCGGCTGCGCTTTCTTCTCATCCGTAAGAAGCAAAACGAGCTCGACGATGAGCTCCACTTTCATTTGGAGCAGGCAACCGAAGCGCTTAAAGCTTCCGGAATGGCGCCGGCGGAAGCGCGCCGTCAGGCGATGGTAGAGTTTGGCGGAGTCGAACGCACGCGCGAGCAATGCCATGAGCAGCGGCCGGGCTGGTGGCTGGGAACAGTAAAGCAGGATGTGCGCTATGCTCTGCGCGGGTTCCGGCGGAATCCTGTATTCACGATCACGGTAATCGCGACCCTGGCGCTTGGAATTGGCGCGACAACGGCGGTATTCAGCGTGGTTGACCGGATTCTGTTCCGTAGCCTGCCCTATGCGCACGACGACCAGCTGGTTTCGGTTGGCCTGGTGCAGCCGCTCCAGAAGCAGGAGTTCACACTGGGGGGATTCTTCTATGAGTGGCGCGACAACCAGAAGCCATTTGAGACGATGACGTTCGAAACCGGTTACGGCGATTGCAACCTCACCGAAGCGAACCCGGCCCACCTGCACTGTATATCCGTGGCGCAGAATCTTCTGCCCACGCTCGGCGTGACGCCAGTAGCAGGGCGGAATTTTACCCCGGACGAGGATTTGCCCAACGGGCCGCGTGTGGTGATGATCTCCGATGGGCTGTGGCTGAGCCGGTTCAATCGCGACCCTGGAGTGGTGAACAGGACCGTTGACATCGACGGCCATGCGACACGGATTGTAGGTGTGCTGCCGAAGGGTTTCGAAATGCCTCGCCTGCAGGAGACCGATATTCTGCGGCCGGCGCAGATGAGTATTGCCGAGCAGAATAAGGTGAACAGCGGGATCGGGTATCCGATGTGGGCGTTTGCGCGCCTCAAGCCGGGGGTGAGTGTGCCGGAGGCTAAGGCCCAGATGGCGCCTCTGTTTCTGCACACACAGCAATGGATTCCGGCGGAGATTCGGAATGGCTTTAGTTTGCAGGTGCGGTCGATTCGCGATCTGCAGATGCAGGATGCATACCGCGCCGCCTGGGTGTTGCTTGGCGCTGTGTTCGCGGTCCTGCTGATTGCGTGCGCCAATGTCGCCAGCCTGTTTTCCGCGCGCGGTGCAGCGCGGAAAAGGGAACTGGCGGTGCGGTCGGCGCTGGGCGCGAGCCGCGGAAGATTGATTCGGCAAACGCTCACGGAAGCGTTTCTGCTGGCAATTGCCGGGGCTGTGGTGGGGTGTGCTCTGGCGGAGATTCTGTTGCACGTGTTTATCGCGATTGCGCCTACAGGCGTGCCATTTCTGGCAACCGCGCGGCTTGATTTACGGATTGTTCTGTTCACGGTGGTGTTGGCGCTTGTGTGCGCGGGATTGTTCGGGATTCTGCCGGCACTGGCCAAGCCGCGAACAGCGGCATTGGCGGCCCGGCAAACGAAATCGGGTACCCAAGCGCGGCTGCGGCGAATGCTGGTGGTGGCGCAGATTGGGCTGAGCGTTGTGCTGCTGTCCGGGGCCAGCTTGCTGGTGCGCAGCTTCTGGAATCTCGAACAACAAAGCCTGGGTATGCAGACAGGCAATGTGATCACGGCGCATGTTCCGCTGAATTGGGAGCGCTATCCCCACGGAACGGGCGACTTCTTTCTGCGCGCCGAGGCGGCCTTTCGGCAGTTGCCGGGAGTGACCGCGGTCGGGGTGAGCACTTCGCTGCCGCCCGGCGGTTGGCACGGGTCCACGGGGCTTCCGGAGCTTGAAGTGGTGGGCAGGCCGCCGGTCCCAAACCGTGTGCGCGAAGAGGTGGTGTGGCGAACAGTGACGCCGGACTACTTTCGCGCGCTCCAGGTTCCAATTGTGGAGGGCAGGAATTTTACCGAGGAGGAGCGCGGGACCGATGTCCACCTGGCGATTTTGAGCAAGCAGCTTGCGGCAACGCTGTTTCCTGCTGGCGACGCGGTCGGGCAGCATATCGAGCATCCGGAGTTCAATCCCTATCGGCAGCCAGGACCGGTGTTCACGGTGGTGGGCGTCGCGGGGAATGTAAAGAACGGCGGCCTCACCGGCGACGAAGAACCGGAGTTTTATGAGCTGAGAACGAGCGTGCATTCCGAGTATTGGAACAGTCACAACTTCTTTCTCCTGGAATCAAGTCTGCCAGCGTCTGTTATTGCTCCGTTGATTCGATCCCGGGTGGCGCAATTGGACCCCACCGCGCCGGTTGAGATCGACACGATGAAGCAGACAGTCAGCAAGTTGGCCGACCGTCCGCGCTTCGAGACGGCCCTGCTGGGTTTCTTCGCCTTTTGCGGACTGCTGATGGCGGTGATCGGGCTTTACGGCGTGATCTCGTTCGTCGCCACCCAGCGGACGCAGGAGATTGGCGTGCGCATGGCCCTGGGCGCGACGCGGATGGACATTCTGCGGCTGATTGCCGGAGAGGGTGTACGCCTGATTGCCCTTGGCGGTTTGGTTGGCCTGGCGGCGGCGCTGGCCACAGCGCAACTGCTCAAGAGCCTGCTCTATAACGTCGGTCCGCGCGATCCATTTTCGTACGCGGCGGTGGCTGTGCTGCTGGCCCTTGTGGCGCTCGCCGCGACCCTGATCCCCGCGCGCGCGGCCATGAGGGTTGAACCGGTAGTAGCGCTGCGCTACGAGTAGCTGCTCGCTTGCGGAATGCACAAGGGTTCTCGTACCGGATTGGGCATCAAATCGGCGTTCGGTGCCGCGTTCTGTACACCGGTAAACATCACCTTCTACAATTCGCCTCGCCATGAAGACCGCCTTTTTCTCGCTTCCTTTGCTATTGCTGCTCTCGACCGCGCCCCAGTTTCTCCACTCTCAAGCTCCGGCAGCCACCTCTCCGCCCGCAGTGCCGGATTGGGCGCAGCCTGCCTCCTCCACCCACACCCAGGTTTCTCCGCCGGCGGACTTTCACCGCCCCAGCAGGAACTTCTATACCCCCATCGGCATATTTCAGGGACAATCCGACATTGGCAGCGCGGTAATTCCGGGCAGCGCCACGTTCGACCCGGCAACGAAGCGGTACACCGTCAACTCCGCTGGATACAACGTCTGGTATGTTCGCGACGAGTTCCGTTTTCTATGGACAAAGATGTCCGGCGACGTCTCCCTGGCCGCAGACATTGCATTTCCTGATCCCAACGGTTTCGGGGATCGCAAGGCGGTCCTCGTGATTCGCCAGGACCTTGAAGACGATTCCAAAGAGGCGCTCGTCGCCTTGCACGGCGAAGGCATGATTCAATTGGCGCAGCGTCCCGCGAAGGGTGAGCGCGTAAAGGACATGGAGTACCGCATCGGGGGCCGCGGTCTTCCCGGCGGGGCCAATCCCGACAGCCTTGTGACGGTGACGGCCAGGCGAATAGGCATTGAAAAGCAGGGGGACTCGATCGCGCTTTTCGTCAGCACGGAAGGCGAGCCGATGCATCAGTTCGGGCCGCCCATCCATCTGCACATCGACGGGCCGTTCTATGCCGGCATCGGCTTCTGCTCGCATCTGCCGGACAAATCCGACACCGCGATTCTGTCCAACGTTATCCTTGAGAACTCGGCCGGCAAGGTCCGCTAGAGGGGCGAAACGCCTGCAACTGGCATAAATCCGCCAGGGCAATGGCACGAATGATTCTTGCTGCCGGTTGTGGTTCCAATCGATTCCAGCAAGGAGGAGCAAATGCCCCCTTCCCGGAGGGAAGGAACGAAAATAGCCCCGGATGAAGCGTAGCGCAATCCTGGGATAACGTCGTGCCCCCGTTTTCGCGTCCCGTAGGGCCGCGGCGAGCTTCGTCCTCCCCGAGTGATCGATGTTCATGCGATTGCCCTGATAAATCCGCGAATGCTCCTTGGCTCAGAGCCCCGTTCCGGGTATACTGAAGATTCGGCAAGCCGGAGGCGGTGTGTCTTTATGCGCCCCGATGGCCGCTACGCTGGATAGGCCCGTTCCGAGCGGACTTTCAATTACGCTCTGGAGCGCTTCCCGGCGACACGAAGACAAGAATAAGAAGCTGGAGTGAAGTCATGGCACAGGTATGCGATATTTGCGGGAAAGGCCCGCAGTTCGGCAATAACATTTCGCACGCGCACAACGTTACAAGGCGGCGCTGGAACGTGAATCTGCAGGCAGTCAAGGCGCTCGTCAACGGCGCATCCAAGCGGATTCGCGTATGCACCAGCTGCATCAAGAACGGCAAAATCGCCAAGGCATAACCGCTCTCTACCCCCCCTCGCCCGCAATCGATGGATGGATCCCCCAGCGACGCCGCTTCCCAAGCGGCGTCGCTGTGTCTATGTGCGTTTTTTTGTGTTCGCCACAAGGATGCTCAGGCCTCCTGCCGCGTGAACGTCAACGACGCGGAGTTGATGCAGTAACGCAGGCCGGTGGGCGCGGGACCGTCGGGAAAAACATGGCCCAGGTGTCCGCCGCAACGGGCGCAGGTCACTTCCACGCGGCGCATTCCGAAAGTCCTGTCCTCATGTTCGGCAACAGCCTTCGACTCGGCGGGAATCATGAAGCTGGGCCATCCGCAGCCGGAGTCGAACTTGGCGCCGCTCAAAAACAGCAGCGCTCCGCAGCCCGCGCAGTGGTAGTTGCCGGTCTCATGGTTCTCTGTGAGCGCGCCCGTGAAGGGCCGCTCGGTGGCCTTTTCGCGCAGTATCCGGTACTGTTCCGGAGTCAGCATCGCCCGCCACTCCGCGTCGGTGCGCTCCACTTTTTCGCTCGTTTCGCTCATGGTTACCTCCTGGGGAATCGCAGGTCGGACTTCCTTCACGCACCTTTGGATGCGCAGACCGCAAAATGGTCGCGCAACAGGGCCTCAGACCTCCGCGATCAGGTCGATCTCAACCAGAACATCCTTGGGAAGCCGGGAAACCTCGACGGTGGTACGTGCCGGCGGCGTCACGCCATCAGGCGCAAGATACGCCCCGTAGACCGAGTTCATGGCTGCAAAGTCGTTGAAGTCCTTCAGGAAAACGGTGGCCTTCACCACACGGTCAAGGCTCGAGCCCGCTTGTTCGAGAATTGCCTTCAGGTTCTCAAGAACCCGGGTGGTCTGCTCTTGGATCCCGGGAGCAACCACCTGTCCGGTAGCCGGGTCCAGGGCGATCTGCCCGGCTGTGAAAACAAGGTTTCCAGCGCGGATCCCTTGCGAATAGGGCCCGATTGCCGCGGGAGCTTTATCGGTTGAGACGGCTGTTTTGCTCATGGCTCGATTCTAACGGGAAGACGCCTGAAACGGGCAAACGCGGGGAGCGCTCATTGGAAGCGAGCCAGAAATGCGCCGCTCAGTGCCAGCGCAATCAGCCAGTAACACGTGTTGATGAAATAAAGCTTGATCGGCCGCCCTTCAAGGATGTATTGCCCAGCCAGCGGCGCCGCCACGAACCCGCACCACATGGCCACGCCGAACATTGCGCCACGCTTCAGGCCACCTGTGCCGGTCCACACCATTACGTGCCGAAGCATGATCGACACTGCCAGGCTGCAAAAGAAGGACAGGATCATCCCGAAGATCATGATCCATTCCTTCTTGGGAGCGCGTTCGCCCAGGGACTTCAGCCAAGGCTTGCGGAACACAACCGGCGAATACCAGATGACAGCCAGAAACCACTGGCCCAGAGCCGACACCAGTATTGGCTGGTGAACATCCCGCAGGTAGCGAGCCAGTTGCATCAAGATCAATCTCATTGAGAAGCCTCGTTAGCAGACAGAAACCCGCCCCCCCGAGCGCTGCTTCGCCCGCCACATTCCGGACTGGCCGAGCTTCGGCCCGCA
>CAYWMR010000283.1:0-6591 GCA_964458965.1 uncultured Occallatibacter sp.
CTTCGGTTTTCCGTTACTTCCGTTTCCAGCGCACGCCTTCTTTCGAATCCTCGATAACCACGCCCTTTTCCGCCAATTCGTTGCGGATCTGGTCGGCGCGGGCGAAGTTGCGCTGCTTCTTGGCCAGGGTGCGCTCGGCTACCAGCGCATCAATGGCCTCATCGGTAAGCGACTGGCGGGCAAGCAGTTCCGGAGCAACATCGGCCAGCCGTCCGGCTTGCTCGGCCCATTCAAGGGCGCGGCGGGTTGGCTCGGCGTCGCGGTCTTCAATGACGTCGAACACCGCGTCGAAACTTGCCAGCACACCCAGAATGGCGTCCCGATCCGCGACAAAAAAGTTCCCCTGGTCGATGGCTGTGTTTGCCGTTCGAATGAGGTCGAAGATGGGGGCGCGCGCTTCGGCTGTGTTCAGGTCGTTCTCGAGCGCCGCAAGATAGTTTGCCTGTGCCGTATTCGCGGCAGCCTGCAAATCGGGATTCTCGCCCTCGGGGAATTTGCCATTTGCGAGGCGCTCAGAAAAAGTCCTCAGGCGCTCGATGGCGTTGGTGGCCTCGATGAGGCCGTCGAAGGTGAAATTGAGCTGGTGGCCGTAAGGCACCGAAACCAGTGCAAGTCGGATGGCGGAGGCCTTGTAGCCCTTCAGGAGCAGGTCCCGCAGCGTAAAAAAGTTGCCCTCGCTCTTGGACATTTTGCGCCCGTCCACCAGCAGGAAGCGAACGTGCATCCAATGGCGGGCAAAGGGCTTATGGGTCACACTCTCGCTCTGGGCGATCTCGTTTTCGTGGTGCGGGAACATCAGGTCTTCGCCGCCGGCGTGCAGGTCGAAGCTCTCTCCCAGGTACTCCATGGCCATGGCCGAGCACTCGATATGCCAGCCCGGCCGACCGCGGCCGATGGGCGTATCCCAGGAGGTTTCGCCGGGCTTTGCGGCCTTCCAAAGTGCAAAATCACGGGCGGAGTCTTTCTCATATTCGTCGAGATCGACGCGGGCGCCGTCTTCAATGCCGCTCAAATCCTTCTTGCTCAGCTTTCCATACTCAGGAAAGGCGGCCAGCCGAAAGTACCAGGAGCCGTCCTCCGCCTGATAGGCTGCGCCCGCCGCGGCCAGCTTTTCAACCAACGCCACCATTCGGGGAATATGTGCAGTGGCTCGGGCGATGATCTCGGGACGCTCGACGCGGAGGGCGTCGAGGTCTTCAAAAAAGGCTTGCTCGAAGCGCTCGGTGTACTGGCCAATCGGAAGGCCGGCGGCAGCGGCGTTGCGGATGATTTTGTCGTCCACGTCGGTAATGTTCATCACGTGGCGGATAGTGGTTCCAGTGAGCTTGAGGAACCGGCGAAGAACGTCAACTGCCAGGAAAGTACGGAAGTTGCCGATGTGGCCGTAGTCATAAACAGTGGGTCCGCACGCGTACATGCGGAGCGCGTGCCCGTCCATGGCGAAGAGCTCGTCGATTTGTCCGGAGAGAGTGTTGAAAAGGCGAACGGGCATGGTTTCTGGGTCTGGATTCTTGCTCGGAAAGCAGTTGAAATCAGTGGTGGTCCGGCAGGTTCGATTGTACCAAGCCTGGGGTAGGGCTGGAGTTGGAGACCGGCGATTCGCAGCGAGGATGCCTTGCCTGATTGGAGCACGGTCTTCCTTTCTGGATTTTGTGGCACTTTCATGGATAGTGTCACTATGTTATGCTGGTGTCACAAATGGTGAGAGGTGGGAATATGGCGGCTCAGGGAGGACTTCAAGCTCGCGGCCAAATCGGCGAAAAGGGGAGACTGGTAATTCCAGCCGCAATGCGGGAGGCGCTCGGGATGGACGTTGGAGACTCGGTTGTACTACGAGTAGAAGACGACGAATTACGAATCTCGACGACAAGAGCCAGGATCAGGCGCGCCCAACAAAATGTACGCTACCTCGCTCCTCCGGGAACTCTGGTTTCAGACGAATTGAGTGCGGAGCGGCGCGAGGCGGCAAAGAATGAATAAGGCCGTGCTTGATGCCTCCGTCATTCTTGCGGTTCTTTTTCAGGAACGCGGTGCGGACAAGATGACAGACGAAATCATGGATTCGGCTGTGGCCAGTACGGTGAATCTGGCCGAGGTTCAAAGCAAGCTTGTAAAGATGGGCCATCCTGCGGAAAATGCCTGGGCGGACACCCTCTTGCTGGACACAGCCCCCGAACCGTTTACTGCGGACCAGGCGAAGATCGCTGGAAGCCTCATAGCGGAAACGTCAAAATACGGGTTGTCGCTGGGCGACCGTTCCTGCCTGGCTTTGGCAATCACGCTGAACGCACCAGTCTATACTGCCGAACAGCTTTGGAGAAACCTGAAGGTTGGCATTCCGATTCATGTGATTCGGTGAGGCGGGATGGAGCACACGATTGATCTGTATTACCGTTTAGCGACCAATTTGACGTCGAGTTCCATCCCCATGGCATCCGCGTAACGCATCAGCGTGCGCATGGTTACGTTCTCCGGGCGGCGCTCGGTTCTACTCAGTTGGGGCGTGCTCGTTCTCATTGCAGCGGCCAACTGCGCCTGCGTCAGTCCTTTGCTCTTCCTGTGTTTGGCCAGTTCCATGCCAATGCTAAGCAGTCGAGTTTCTTCCTCGAAGGCTGCACGAACCACCGGGTCTTCCAACTGCTCCTCAACGAATTTATCCCATGCTGTTTTCATTTCCCTTGCCTCCGACTACCTGCGGGTTTTTCATTTCCCGGCTTACTCTGTGCCGATCCCCGGAGCCTTGACTCGTGCACGCTTATTCTTTGCAAGGCAACGCGGGTCTCGGACGGCGGTACAGCCTCGGTATTCTTCGTGAAGCCGTGGAGCAACATGCAAGTTCGACGATCATCGAAGAAGTAAAGCACCCTATAACGCGTCTTGCCTTGCCGCAAGCGAAGTTCCCTCAACCTACTCTCAATTTGCGATGTGTATGGAAAGTCGAGCGAGGGTCCGTGTTCTCGAAGCAACTGGATTCTGGCGAGAAGCTTGGCGCGCACCTCTATTGATAAATCGAGCATCCACTCCCGAACCGGAAGATTCTCTTCATTCTCCTTGAAGAAATCCACACTCCAGACGCCAGGATCTGTCTGACTCACGCTAATAGTTTATCAAAAATGATAAGTAGCTGGTGGGAAAACGTCGAGACCTGTCGTCCCTGGCGCTGGCGATTTTGCTAAAGCCGCCAGTCTGTGCCGCCGAACAGGCTTGGAGAAACCTGAAGGTTGGCGTCCCGATTCATGTGATCCAGTGAGGCGGGACGCGGTTGGTTGGGGGAAACAACGAAGGCCGGAGCGGTCGCTCCGGCCTTCGCTGTTTCTGTTCATTGTTCACTGATCACTGTCCACTGCTTTTACCCCTGTATATCGAACTGCTCCGGATGCAGCGTAGCGTCGCTCTTTACCAGGATGTTCTTGCCGGTCAGCTCTTCGAACTCGGTTAGCCAACTGGCGTTGTTTTGCTTCAGCACCTTCACGGTTTCGGGGTTGACGCGAAGCAGGACATCGGCGCCTTCGAAGTGCTTCTTCATCTTGCGCAGCTCGGTGTAAATCTCGTTGCACACCGTGGTGGGGCTCTTAACCATGCCGGTGGCCTGGCAGGTTGCGCAGGGTACGCTGAGTGTCCGCTCCAGCGACTGCTTGACGCGTTTGCGGGTGATTGCAACCAGGCCGAAGTCGTTGAACTGCAGCACCTTGGTGGGCGCTCGATCGGACTTCAGAGCTTCTTCCAGGGCGGCCAGGACGCGGAAGCGGTTCTTGCGCTCGTCCATGTCGATAAAATCAATCACGATAATCCCGCCGAGATCGCGCAAGCGAATCTGACGAACAATCTCAGGCACGGCGTCGAGGTTGGTCTTGACGATGGTGTCTTCAAGGCGTGCTGACTTGCCGACATATTTCCCGGTATTGATGTCGATGGCCACCAGCGCCTCAGTCTGGTTGATGACGATGGAGCCGCCGCTCTTGAGCCACACCTTGGAGCGCAGGGCTTTCGAGATTTCGTCCTGAATGCCGAAGTGCTCGAATAGCGGAAGCTCCTTGGTGTAAAGCTTGACGCGGCGCACCAGCGAGGGCGAAACGCGGTTGAGGAAGCGGACGATGCGCTCGTAGTCAGCCTCGGAGTCGACCCAGATGGAAGAGAAGTTGTCGCTGATCTGATCGCGTAAAATGCGCTCGATCAGCCCCAGATCGTGATAGATGAGAGCCGGCGATTTGGATTCGTCGGAGCGCTTCTTGATTTCTGCCCAAAGGTTCAGGAGCATGCGCAGATCTGCGCGAAGCTCCTCCTCGGACGCGCCCTCGGCGGCGGTACGGACGATGAAGCCGCCTGAGGCCTCGCCGCGCTCGTGAACCAGAATCCGCTTGAGCCGCTGGCGCTCTTCGTCGGAGGCGATTTTGCGGCTGACGCCGATGTGCGAAACAGTGGGCATGAAGACCAGGAAGCGGCCGGGCAGCGCAATGTGGCTGGTGATGCGCGCGCCCTTTTTGGCGATGGGCTCCTTGGCAATCTGAACCAGAATCTCCTGGCCGGGCTTCAACAGGTCGCTGATGACCGGCAGATCGGAGAGTTGCGAGGAGCGGCGCGAAGGGCCGCCACGGCGATTGCCCTGGTTGCTCGGCTGGCTTTGCTGTCCGCCACGGCCGCGGCGATTCTTGCCGTTGCGATCGCGGCGCTGCTGGCTGGTCTCCTGGCCGGGGGCGGCAACAGGCTGTCCCTCGCTGGTGGACTCGTCCTCATCTTCGCCGTCATCGTCGTCGAATGATTCGTCTTCCTCGCCCTTCTCGTCGAAGTTCAACTGGATGCGATGGTCGAGATGGGCCTCCTGAAGCAGCTCGCCCAGGTCGCCGGAACGCACCTGCGTGGGCAGCGTCTCCTCTTCGTAATCTTCAAGGTCGTGCTCATCGGCCTTGCTGTGATGATGGGGAGCGTCGAACTCCTCACCCTCGATGACCTCCTCTTCAATGTGGCCGCTGCCGGGCGCGTAGGTGGAGATGGAAGCCACAGTGGCCGGCTTTGGCTCCGGCGCGGGCGGGGGCGGCTCGACCTTCTTCTTTCCGCCGAGTCCGAAGAGCCGGAAGCCGGTGGGTGGGGCGGAGTCAACGTGGTGGGAAGCCGAAGCGCCGGAAGGCGGATCATCGCCGTCCGCATCTCCCGCATCGGGCTGATCAGGCTCGGCTGTCGCAGGCGCAGCTGAGTTCGGCTCAGGCTCGGCTACGACCTCATCCTGCCTTGTCATCGGCTCTGCGACTTGCTCATCGGCCGATGGCTGCTCAATTACGGTCTCGACCGCATAGTCATTTGGTTCTCGAGGTTCGACTGGGACCACTCCGCTGGGGTCCGGTTCCGCGGGGCGCGGTTCGGATGCAAACGATGCGGGCGCCAACTCGGTCGTCTCTTCAAAGTCGTCCTCGTCGGTTGGATATTGAACTGCAAGCAGCTCTTCTGCCGCGTAGGATTCCGCGGCGTCTTGCGCATCCTCTTCCTGTGTTTCTTCGGACTCGTGGCGCTGACTGAATTCGGACGCCGATTCAGTAAACTCTTCGACGAATTCTTCCTCTTCGATCGCATCGACGGTACCGGCGGCCCCAGCCTGACTGCTTTGCGGCTCACTGGCCTGGACGGCGTCGGAGAAGACGCCAAAAGGCTCCAGGACCACTTCCAGAACCGGCTCGGGCTGGCGGTTGCGATGCTTCGATAACGACTCCCCGGGAAGCAGGCCGGAACCGTCCCACTCCAGGGGGGAATCGATGAGCGTGGAGGGCTTGAAACTGCTGGCCGGACGAGCCGGCGGGGGGGCGGCGGATTTGGGAGCATCGTCGCTGGGCGCTCCGCCGTATCTTGAAAGCGACTCGCCGGGCATAACAAAGGGTGTTGACGGCGCGACAGGCGCCTGGGGTGCGCGAGGTGCGGGCGCGTAGACCTGGGTCTGAGCGGCCGAAGCATGAATCTCCGGCGCAACCTCCGGCTCTCCTGCAGTCTCGGCTTCAGTGCTCTCGCTTCCTGAAGAAGATTCCGGGCTTCCCGGCGCTCCGCCAGGGCCCCGGCCTCCGCGGCGGCGGCGGCGGCCGCGCCAACGCCGTGCGCCGGGAGCTCCCGAATCCTGATCAGAGCCTTCGGTCTCTTCTGAAACGATCAGCGACTCCGGAGCGGGCGTCGAAGCGGGCTCCGGACGGCGGTCGCGCTGCGAGCGGTCTTGGGGCGGGCGTTCCTGCTTCTGCTCGGGCTTCTGGCTTCCTCGGCCGGCGCGATCGTCCGCGCGCGGCTCACGGCGGGCATTCGGGCTGCCTGCTTCCTTGGCAATTTCAGGCGGGGCGCTGGAATGCCGCACTTCGCGCGGAGGCTGATTTCCGCCGCTGGCGGCTGCCTTTTCCAGCTCGTCGGTCTCCTCCGGGTCTTCCAGCTCAAGGAAGTCGGTTACATAAAGGAAGGCGTCGCGTTCCAGGCCCACATCCACAAAAGCGGACTGCATGCCGGGCAGGACACGTGTGACGCGCCCGTTGTAAATGGACCCCGCCAGGGTGTATTCGTTTTCGCGTTCATAATAGATTTCCGCGAGTTGATCGTCTTCAAGAATTGCAAGCCGCGTTTCATGCG
>CAYWMR010000284.1:0-6562 GCA_964458965.1 uncultured Occallatibacter sp.
GGGGAACAGACCAGCCTATCTCCGACAAGACTGTCTGGCACGCATGCCGCGCAGCAGCAACGCGTGCCGGACTCGCGAAGAAGATCCACCCGCACACCCTGCGCCACAGTTATGCGACACACCTGCTCGAGGCCGGCGCCGACCTGCGCACGATTCAGATATTGATGGGGCATGAGCGGCTCGAAGATACGACCGTGTATCTCCAACTCTCGAGGCGTCACCTTCATGCCGCCGTCAACCCGCTGGAACTGATCGCGCTTCCAGCAATACAGGAGGACAAGAAGCGATGAACCGGCCACCCTTCGAGGTGGCCAATATCATTCGTGTTGCAGGCGACAGCTTTCGACAACGGTACAGCGCGTCCTTGACCTGGCCGCAGCGCAAGGTGCTCGATGCCATCGCGCGCTGCCGCACCGCTGCACTCGGCGGTCATCGCGATGCGTGCGTAAGCTGCGGCTACCAGGCCATCTCGTATAACTCCTGCCGCAACCGGCACTGCCCCAAGTGTCAGACCGCTGCGCGCGATCAGTGGCTGCAAAAGAGGCAGCAGGAACTGCTGCCTGTCGGCTACTATCATCTCGTCTTCAGCGTTCCACATGAGCTTGTGCCGCTGATGTGGCAGAACAAGCGACAGCTGTTTTCCTTGCTCTTTGAGGCCAGTGCCGGCACACTGCTCGAGGTCGCTGCCGATCCCAAGCACCTTGGCGCACAGGCTGGCTTCTTGTCCATCCTGCACACCTGGGGTCAGACGCTCACCCCACATCCGCACATCCACTGCGTGGTGCCCGCTGGCGGACTCGCGCCCGACCACTCGCGCTGGATCGCATCGCGTTCCGGCTTTCTGCTGCCGGTCAAGGTGCTCAGTCGTGTATTCCGCGGCAAGTTCGTCGCCGGACTGCGGCGCCTCTTTGCCCGCGATCAGCTGCGCTTCTTCGGTGAGTGCGCGCCACTTCACAACCAGAAGCGCTTCGCCATCTTCCTGCGCACGCTCTATCGGCAAGACTGGGTCGTCTATGCCAAGCCGCCCTTCGGCGGCCCCGAACATGTGCTGCATTATCTGGCTCGCTATACGCATCGCGTCGCCATCTCCAACCATCGCCTGCTGTCGGTCTCAGCTGCTGAGGTCTGCTTCCGCTGGAAGGACTATGCCCACCACGGCAGGCAGTGTACCCTCACACTCGCTTCCGAAGAGTTCCTGCGCCGCTTCGTACAGCACGTGCTGCCACGGGGTTTTCCACGTATTCGGTACTTCGGCTTCCTCGCCAGCCGCAGACGAGCCCGCACGCTGCCACTCTGCCGTGCTCTGCTCCGCCAGGCGCCTCCTGCCGAAACACCCTGCCTCGCAAAACCCACGCTATGGACCTGCCCGCACTGCCATGGTCCCATGCTTCTGGTTGAGCGGATGACGCCCGCACAACTGTTCTTCGACGAACACCAGAAGGAATACCGGCTTGATTCTTCCTAATTGCCAGACCAAAGAGGTCTTCGCCGTTTGCCTCACCGCATGCTCAGTGGAAGTGTGTTTCATGCCCGAAAACGGTTCCTCGCACCCCGCACCGCTTTTCGTTCGGCATCATCTTCCCATCGAATCGCGTGTGCCTAGAGAGAGGAGTCGGCACATCTGCAGGCCGCGCTCGCTGCGACGGCACAGACAACAACCATGAAAAACCCATAGCCAGCTTCCTGCCCCGATCGCGCCAGCGCATTCCTTCAAACCGCTCTATCCGACCTGCTCCGCGCAGGCCTCTCAGCCACGCACGCCTAATCCCGCGGAGCAGCTCCGATAGAGCCCTGACGTAATTCGGGCACAATGATTCTTTCCTCAAGCATTCAAGCGCGGAGAGGTTCTCCGCTTCAAATTCCTGCAAGACAGCAAGGTATCAACTTAAGCCAGGATTACGACCCGAGTTGACACGGATGAAGCCTTGAATCTAAATGCGTATATCGCTTTGTCGGAGCTCGATGTCTTTTCATCGAATGCGAGTATGAGGCGCAGGCACCAACCCCAATGTCATTCTTCAGAAGCACGATCTTGTCTCTTTATCGCACGCCGAAGCGCCAAGTGACGCCGAATGCGATGCGGGCGTCGTTCTGCCTGTTTGAGGCGCTATTCGGCAGGGCGTTTTGCACATAATCGGCTTCAATCAGGCGCAGTCCAAATCCGTTGGCAAGTTGCAGATTGATGCCGCCGCCGCTCTCCGTAACCAGGTTCGTAAGCGCCGCACCGCTGCCCGAAGTCTACCCCCGAATCGTAGTGTTCGACGGAATGTTCAGCGTCCCGCTGCTGCCCAGCGTAATGGTTTGCGCCGTCGCAAATGTAGCCGGAGAGAAAATGATTGCAGGCGTGGTAGATGAGTGGCTCGGTCTATTGGCTGCAGGTGATGCTCAGCTGATTCGATAGAACTGCGGATTGAGGCTCATGACCTCCCACAGTTCGAAAGAACGAAGGCGCAGAAATGGGCACCCTCGTAGCTGGCGAAGAGAGGGGTGAGCCACATGCCGCCTACAATCACTGTCCGGTGCCGCTCAGAGAAATGCTTTGCGGTGAACCGCTGGCGTTGTCGGTGATGGTGACGGCCGCACTCAGCGCGCCTGTAGTCGTAGGCGTGAAGTGGCCATGGATGGTGCAGCTCGCCCCGCCTGCCACGCTCGTTCCGCAATTGTTTGCGAATACGAACGAGGAAGCGTCTGTACCGGTCACTGCGATGCCGGTGATGTCCAAAGGTGCATTGCCGGTGTTGGTGAGTGTCACCGATTGCGATGCGCTAGTCGATTCCACCAGTTCGCCTGCAAAAGTCAAACTGTTCGCCGATAGAGATACGGCCGGCGGAGTCAGGCCGGTACCTGATAACGCGATGCTTTGCGGAGAGCCGGTGGCGCTGTCGGTGATGGTGACGGCCGCCGTCAGCGCGCCTGTAGTCGTAGGCGTGAAGTGGCCATGGATGGTGCAGCTCGCCCCGCCTGCCACGCTCGTTCCGCAATTGTTTGCGAATACGAACGAGGAAGCGTCTGTACCGGTCACTGCGATGCCGGTGATGTCCAAAGGTGCATTGCCGGTGTTGGTGAGTGTCACCGATTGCGATGCGCTAGTCGATTCCACCAGTTCGCCTGCAAAAGTCAAACTGTTCGCCGATAGAGATACGGCCGGCGGAGTCAGGCCGGTACCTGATAACGCGATGCTTTGCGGAGAGCCGGTGGCGCTGTCGGTGATGGTGACGGCCGCTGTCAGCGGGCCTGCCGCAGTGGGCGTGAAGTGGCCGTGGATCAGGCAGCTTGCTCCGGCGGCAACGTTGGCTGCGCAGTTGCTGGCGAATACGAACGAAGAGGCGTTGGGGCCGGTTACGGCGATGCCCACGAAGGACAAGATCGCGCCGCCGGTGTTGGTCAGGGTTACGTCCTGCGAGGCGCTCGTGGTGCCGACCCCCTGGCCGGGGAAGGTCAGGCTGGTCGAAGTAAGCGACAAGGTCGTCGAGTTCGCGGCAAGTCCCGTTCCGCTCAGCGAAATGGTTTGCGGCGAGTTGACGGCATTGTCAGAAATGACGACAGACGCGGTCAGGGGGCCGGGCGTCGTCGGCGTGAAGTGGCCGTGGATCAGGCAGCTTGCCCCGGCGGCCAGGGTGGGCCCGCAGTCGTCGATCAACCGGAAGCTGGTGGTGCTTCCAAAGATGAACGAGGAGGCGTTGGGGCCGGCCACCGCGATGTTGGAGATGAGTAGCGTGGAGCCGGTGTTGTTGGTCAGGGTGACCAACTGGGACAGGCTCGCGGTCTCAACCAGTTGGTCGCCGTAGCTCAAGCTGGAGGCGGAGAGAGTAACGGGCGCAACAGTTGCCTGGAATCCACTCGATACCGCGGTAAGGTTCAGCGGTGGCGCCAGTGAAGGATTCAACGACAAGGTTGCCGTGAGAGAGTCGCTGGACTCAGAAGTTTGGGTGAAGAGATTGCTGAAGGTGGCCGATCCCGCCGAGAGAGGCGTCGAGGTTGTGCCGATCAGCACTCCGTCAATGTCGGTCATGGTTACCGAACCGCTCGCGACCGAAGCTGCAACACCGCTCTCGGTTAACCCGACCACAGGCGCGGGTGAAATTGGCTCGGATGTGGAAACGGTTGGCGGCTCAGTGGTGAAGGCTAGCGCATAGTTGGTCTGCGCAGCGCCCGAGTCGATCGTATTGGTTGGGCAGTAAGTGGAGGCGAAGCCGAAGCCGCGCTGATCTGTTGAAAGGCCGGCGCTGGTGGCATTGTTTAGCAATCCGCCGCAGATGGCCACGCTGCCCGGCAGCGGAAGCTCAGTCTGCGTTGGCCCACCGTAGGTGAATAGCGGCGCCAGGTTGAGGCTTGCCAGGGTTACGCCATTCACTCCGGGAATGAAATTGCCGCCATTGTCGGTGTAGGCGCCTGCGATATCGGGACTGTTTCCGGCAACATTCCCGGCCACGATGTTGTCGGCCAAAGTCATAGTGCCGCTGCTGTCGTAGTTATTGACGCCGCCGCCGCTGTAGTCGGTGGTGACGTTCCCGTTTCCGGTGATTGTGCTGTTGGTTACCGTGGCCGTCCCGCCTCCGATAAGAATGCCTATATCGGCATTGCCGGAGACGGTAGTGGAATTCACCGTCAAAGTCCCGGACTCATTGAGGATTCCGACCCCTTCGGTATCGCCGGAAATGTTGCAGTTGCTGATAGTCAGCGAAGTGCCGTAGAAACTGGAGACTCCGCCGCCGTAATTGCCGACGATCGAGCTGTTTGACAACGTCAATGTGCCATCGTACCCGACATAGATGCCGCCTCCGTTTCCGGTCGTGTCGTACCCGTTGGTAATTGTGAGCCCTGAGATCGTGGCAGGGCCTGTGGGAGACGATTCCACAGAGAACACCGGGAAGTTGCTGCTGGAACCGCCACCGTTGACCGTAACCAGGTTGGCGAGCGTGTAGCCGCTGCCGGTCGTGGGTCCCGTGATGGTGGTGTTCGGAGGAACCACCAGAGTGGCGTTGGCAATCGTGATGGTGTTCAGCGCGGGTGAGTTGGAGCTATTGAAGGTCCCGCTATCGAAGGTGATATCTCCCACACCGGACGCCGCTGTGGCGGCCAGCGCATCGCGCAGCGAGCAATTGATGGATGGAGGAGAATTGCCGACCGGGCAGTTGGATGGCGTGCCGATTGCGTCGTCAAAGGTGGTGGTGACTATGTAGCTGGGCGGAGGGTTGTTGGTGAGCGCAAAATTCGTGCTTACGCTGTTGAACGTGGCTGTGACGTTATAGGAGCCCGCTATGTTGTTAGCCGTTGCATTTACGCTCGTCAGGCCATATTGGTTGGTCGCAACCGGTGTCGTCAGCGCGGCGCTTGCCCCTGTCGTGGGCGACGTGAAGGTTACCGTATCGCCGACCTCCGGGTTGCCGTAAGCGTCGGTTAATGTTGCGGTGAGGGAGGTGGCAAAGGCGGCCGTCACGTAGGCGGATTGCGGTGAGCCGGAACCAATCGTCAGGAGCGCAGGCGCGCCTGCTGCAACATTAATCGAACTCGAACTCCCATTGATAGTGCTCACGGTGTCAAACGCCGAGACGGTTTCGCCGAAGGCCGATACCAGAGTCACGCCGTTCGTAAAAGTGTGAACGCCTTGGTCCCCTGCGACAAATGTATAGTTCGCCGGCAATACGACGCCTACGCCCGAGTCTGAAGTGAAGAACGAAACAGTGCCGCGATAGGAGGTAGCTGTGTTGTTGTTGGAGTCAAGCGCGGTGAGGGTAATTGAAAAGGGCGTGCCCGCCGTTGCCGTTCCCGGCGCGCTCACTGCAAAATGCGTTGCCGGGCCGGGGATAACGGTCAGGGTAAAGCTCTGCGTGCCGTTGGGTGAGATACCGTTGTTGGCCGTTATCGTGATGGGAGAAGTGCCGGGTACGGTCGCGGTACCCGCCAAGGTAGCCGTTCCATTGCCGTTGTCGGTGAACGTGATGCCGCTGGGCAGCGCGCCGCTTTCGCTAAGCGCTGGATTGGGGTAGCCCTGGGTGGTCACAGTGAACGATCCGGCAGTTCCCGCGGTGAAGGTGGTCGAGCTGACGCTGGTGATGGATGGGGCCTGGTTTACCGTCAGCGTAAAGTTCTGTGTGGCTGTGAGCCCCGCGCCGTTGGTTGCCGTGATCGTAAATGTTTCAACGCCCGATCCAGTTGGCGTTCCGCCGATGTTAATCGAGCCGGTGCCGCTGGACGGAAGATTGACTCCCGGAATCGCGTTTGCGACGTTCGAGACCTGGAGTGTGGCCGTGCTGGTGGGGAAGCCGGGAGTACTGGTTATGGTAAACGAGCCCGCCGTACCCGTGGTGAAGGTGGTCGAGCTGGCGCTGGTGATGGACGGGGCCTGGTTTACCGTTAGGGTGAAATCCTGCGTGGCTTGCAGCCCCGCCCCATTGGTCGCCGTGATCGTGAAGGTCTCAACGCCGGATCCAGTCGGTGTGCCGTTGATGGTGATCGAGCCAGTGCCGCTGGAGGGAAGATTGACTCCGGCGATCGCGTTTGCGACGTTTGAAACCTCTATTGTGGCGGTGGTGGTGGGGAATCCGGGCGATGACGTTAT
>CAYWMR010000285.1:0-6540 GCA_964458965.1 uncultured Occallatibacter sp.
GGCCGTTCCGTCGTCAATCAGCACTTCGTTGTCCGAGACAAAGCCGGAAACCTCTCCGCCATGCTCAATCGCGCGGTGACCGTCCCGGTCAACCACATCCACGCCCAGCCCGTAATGGGTGCCGCTGCCATCTTTCAGCCTGACCTCGGTAAACATCTGCTTGTAGCTTTCGCGTTTCAGAACAGACTGCGCAATCAGGCTTTCGTCCCACAGGGCCAGATCGTGGGCGGTCATGGCCAGTTCGCCGGCGGCAAACATCCAGCCTCGGCCCTCCTTGGGTGCAACGCGCAGCGGGCCCAGCGCATGCCGGTAGTAAGGCGTTGCATCCACCTGGGTGAGCTTGGCTTCGTCGGAGTTCCACACCGATTGCATGCCCAGCGGCCGGAAGATCCGTGTGGTCAGGAAATCCATCAGCGGCGCGCCGGTCACGGTTTCCACAATGCGGCCGGCAATCACGAAGTTAGTGTTCGAATATTGCCACTGGGTTCCAGGCTCGAAGTCGAGCGGCTTCTTGGCCCAAGCGTTCAGAATCTCCTGCGCGGACTCGGCGTGAAGCATGGGGGTCATTACGTAGTCCTCGGGCCAGTAGTCCTGGTAGCCGGAGGTGTGCGACAGTATCTGGCGAATGGTTACCGTGTCGCCGCGAGTGAGGCCAGGAACGTATTTCGCAACCGGATCGTCGAGCGAGAGCTTGCCTTCTTCCCGCAGCAGCAGGATGGCGGCGGCCGTGAACTGCTTGGAAATGGAGCCGATGGAGTAGCGCATCTCCGGCGTGGCCGGAATAGCGGGAGTGGTGTCAGTGGCCAGCCTGGCGTAGCCATAGGCGTGCGTATAGACAAGCTTGCCGGACTTGACCACAGCCACTGAGGCCGAGGGAACGCCGGTTTGCTCCAGAACCTGCGAGGCGACCTGGTCGATACGATTCCTGAGCGCGGGATCGATGGAGTCGATCGTCTGCGCCTGCAGAGTCAGCGGGAAAGAGGCGGCAAGGACGAAAAGTGCGAGGCGGATTCTGTTTGGGAGCATAGGCGAGATGCAACTCCTCTCAGCCCGCATGGTAATTGATTCAGTCAAGCCGTGCGCGCCAGGGTGAGGGCGGTGATGTCGTCGTCCTGTCCGAACATCTCCGCTGTCTTGGCGATTTGGTCGGCGGATTGGCTGCTGATTGCGGCGGTGCGCTCAAAGCCAAATAGTGCGCCTGTCTTGCTCCGGGCCTCGACTACACCATCGGTAACCAGTGTAAGCTGCTGGCTGGCGGGTAGCTGGAAGGTGGATTCGGTGTAGACGGTGTCGGCGGCAAGGCCCAGCGGCAGGCCGTTTTCAAGAGGCACCTCTTTGCCATTCACGTAGGGCGAAATGTGACCTGCATTTGCAATGGTCAGCGTCCCATCGGCGTCGGCGCGGACCACCAGGCAGGTGGTGAAGCCGCCGCTGCTGCGCGCCAGCATGCGGGTATTCATCGCAGCTAAAATCTCGCCGGGGCTCTGCGTGTAGTGAGCGAGGGTGCGGACGGTGCCGACCAGCAGAGAGACGGTCATGGCCGCGGGCATGCCCTTGCCGCTGACGTCGCCGATGACGACTAGCACTCCGCCACCAAGCACAGGAAGAATCTGAAAGAAATCTCCTCCCACCTGGCCCGCCGGCTTGTAGACGCTGTGGATGGCGAAGCCCGGTATGGAGGGAGTCTCCTCCGGGATCAATACTTGTTGAACGGTGCGCGCGGCCTCCAGTTCGGCGGCTGCCTGGGCTCGTTCGCGGGCCAGCCGAATGGTGCGCAGCACCAGGAACAGCAGCATAGTGACGCAGTAAACGACCTCCCACACGTCCCAGAGGATGAATCCGTAACTGGCGAGATGGAAATAGGGTACCGGAGGGATGTTCAGCGACAAGTGAAAGAAGAAGGATAGGTCCGCCAGGAAGTTCCAGTAATTGAGAAAGCCAATGAACGCGAATGGGGGAAGAAACAGGCGAGCATCGCGGTTGCCGCGTAGTGTGGCCCTGAGCAGCTGCGCGGGTAACAGTGCAGCAACGATCAGCGACGGAAGAAAGAACCCGGCGAAAGCTGAAGGTCCCGTCCTGAGGCCGATATCGAGCAGTGGTTTGTAAAAGTAGCTCAGGAACAATACGATCTCCAACGCCAGCAGCCACCGCGAGCGTCGCAAGTGAACAATCAGGCGAACGAACTCAATGCCCGCAACTCCCGTAATGCCAATCGCAAGCCAGTTCAGAAAGTCATTCGCGGGAGTCGCAGCGTGGAGATGACTCCAGATAGTCGCGGCCGCCTGAAGGCTGGTGGCAAGGAGCGCGATGGAGATGGCCAGATACTCCGGCTGGCTGCGCATGGCCAGGTAGAGCGCGAGTGCAACAATGCCCACGACAAGGTTGAGGCCAAAGAGGATGAAATAGGATGCGGTCTGGTGGGCCGCCTCATAGCTGGCGTCGCGCGGCGCCTGTTCGCGGTTGGCAATGAAGATGCTATCGGCAGCGAGGGGGGCGCTGGTGCCTGGGCCCTGGTCGCCCATTCTGTTGATGGCGAAGCGAATGGCGATGACCAGATCGCCATTGGGGGCAATCATGCTGTCGGGAATGTCGTACGAGGTCAGGTAGGCCTCGCTGGACTCAACCATCCCAACCATCTTGCCGTTTGCGCCGATGCGAACCCCGTTGACGTAGAGCTCGTAGCCACCATCGGTGTACTGGACCTCAAGCGCCTGGTTATTCCAGCGCCGGTCCACGTGAACGTGCATGCGATACCAGGCGTAAGGGATGTCGTGGATGCCGTAGTCGGTCAGTTGCTTATGCGTGGAGACGGTCCTCCAGCCACTGTCGTCGTAAGTGGGCGAGGCGTAGGCAGGGTTATCGTCCGGGGAAAAGAGCCAGTCGGGGCCAAGGCTCACCCGCTGGCCCAGCCAGAAGGCATCGAAGTGGCGTGGACTGAGCTGGTCTGGCGAAGGCCCGTGCAAGGGGTTCTGCACTTCCGCCAGAGCGGCGCAGGCGGCGAGCAGCAGAAATCCAAAAGCCAGAAGGATGCGGGGACGCATGGAGGCAACTATATCGCAGCGCGGGGATTTCGCGAGTCTTAAAAAGCGCCGGGAAGAGAAGGCTTTGTGCGCTGCTCCCGGCATCAAGCGGTGCGAGCCAGCGTGACCACCGTAATGTCGTCTTCCTGGCCAAACCTTCTGGCGGTGTCGGCAATTTCGTGCGCGGGCTTGCGGGTCAAAGCCGCCAGACGGTCGAATCCCAGCAACTGCCCGCTGGTGGAGCGGGCTTCGACCACTCCGTCAGACATCAGGACAAGTTTCTGGATAGGGCCCAGGCTTCCGGAAACCGGAATGTAGCGCTGATCCGCGTTGAGCCCAAGCGGCAAGGCGGGCGGTGTCGCTATCTCCTTGCCGTCGATGTACGGGGAAATATGGCCCGCGTTGGCCAGCGTGTAGCGGCCGTCCTTCTCCAGGCGGAGGCAGCAGGCGGTGGTGAAGCTGAGCTCGCCGCGCGTCTGCAAGGCCTGGTTCAGGTTGCCAAGCACTTGTGCCGGCTCCCACGAGTCTTCGCGGCGCAGAACGCCGAGGATCATGGCCACGCGCATGGCGGCGATCAGGCCCTTCCCGGAGACGTCGCCCACGATGGCCATCAGGCTGCCCGAGGGGCTTGCAGAGACATAGAAAAAGTCGCCTCCAACTTCGCTTGCCGGGTAGTAAACGCTCTCGACGCGGAAGCCGGGCGTGGGTTGCGAGGCGCGGGCCAGCAGCAGCTTCTGGGTGGTGCTGGCGGCTTCCAGTTCTCCGGCTGCGCGGGCGCGTTCGCGGGCAATGCCCACGGTTCGCAGCACCAGAAACAGCAGCATGGTGGTGTAGAAGACAAAGTCGCCCAGCGCGCTCAACCCTATGTTGTAGCTGCCCAGGTGCAGTGTCGGCATGGCATGGAGGTCCTGTGTAATGTGGGTATAGAAGACCACCCACCGCAGGAAATTCCAGTATTGCGCAAAGCCGTACAGCAGCACCGCGGGCAGCAGGACGCGCGCCTCCATCTTGCCGCGGCGCCAGCCCTTTACCAGCATCACCGGAAGGAGGATATCGACAATCAGAATGGGCAGAAAGTAGAGGGCAAATCCAAAGTAGGACCCAATTCCGATTGCTCCCAGCGGACTTTCGAGCGGCGCCACCAGCGAGGCCAGTTCCAGCACAACGAGCCAGCGCGAATGCGTCTGGTTCAACACCAGGCGGACGAATTCAATCAGCGCAAAGTTGGCGATGCCCACGAAAATGTACTGCACCACCGACAGGGGCAGCGTGGCCGCGTGCAGCGTACTCCACACCAGCATGATGCCGGCTCCGCTGGATGCCAGCAGATAAACGGCGACGGCCAGGTACTCCAACTGCGAACGCAGGGCGCGAAAGAGTGAAAATGCAATCAGTCCGGCCAGCAGGCTCTGGCAGGTCAGCACGACATAGATAGTGCCCTTCTGCACGCCAACAAAGCTGGCCTGAATGGGCGCTACATGCTCGCCGATTAGCGCAACCGCCGAATCGGAATCCAGCGGAGTGCTTGTGCCGCGGCCCCTGGGACCCGCGCTGTCAAAAGCAAAGCGGATGGCCAGGACCAGATCGCCATTGGGGCGGAACAACCTGTCGTCAACGGAATACGCGGTGAAGGTGGTTTGGCCGAAGCGCGAGAGGCCGGCCATGTCGCCGTTGCCGCCCACCCGTACGCCGTTGGCGTAGACCTCGTAACTGCCGTTCACCCCGCTCATGCCGACCATGAGGCCGGATGATTGCGGGCGCAGGTGAATATGCAGCCTATACCATCCGTAACGAATATCGCGGAATCCGAAGTCTGCAAGCTCTCTGGTTGTTGAGATGGTCTTCCATCCGCTGTCGTCGAATGCAGCCGAGGCGTAGGCGGGATTGTCGCCGGGGGCAAACAGCCAGTCCGGACCCAGGCTCACTCGCTGGCCGAAATCGGTAGCGTTCACATTGCGCGGGTCTGCCGGGACCGTCTGCGTACTAGCGCAGGTGGCCGAGCAAAGCATAAAAAGCGCGAGGGCGTAAAGAATGCGGGGACGCATCGACCCAACTATAACTCAGCGGGCCGCTTATCTGGTAGGAAAGTCGATTACCTTGGTGTACTGGTTTACGCTGGTCTTGATAGCTTTTCTTAAACCGGAGGCTGACGCAACCTATGGATCGTCTGATTGAAGGGCACAAGCGGTTCCTGGCGGAGGTTTTTCCCAAGAAGCGGGACCAGTACAAGCTGCTCTCCGACCGTCAGGCGCCGGAGTGGCTGTTCATCACCTGCTCGGACTCGCGGGTTGTGCCCGACCTGATTCTGGGCACCGGCCCCGGCGACCTTTTCATCACGCGCAACGCCGGCAATGTTGTCCCCGTTGCCGGTCACGACGTTGACGGAATAACGGCGACCATCGAGTATGCGGTTGAGGTGCTGAAGGTAAAAAGCGCCATTCTTTGCGGTCACTCCGACTGTGGTGCGCTTAAGGCAGCTCTGAATCCCAAAGACCTGGAGAACCTGCCCAAGGCGCGCCGCTGGCTAAGCCACGTGGAGGGGGCCTGGAGCCATCGCCAGCCGGTAGACCCGGCGGAAGGAGAGCATGCCGAATTGGCAGCGCTGATTCGCGGCAATGTCGTAGCCCAACTGCTGAACCTGAAGTCGCAGCCTGCCGTGGCGCGGGCTGTCATTGAAGGGCGGCTAACGGTCCATGGCTGGTACTACGACATTCTTAGTGGTCGCATCGAAGAGTACGACGAGCAGATGCGCCGGTTTCGGCCGCTGGCTGAGTAGGGCGGGTGGCACAGGCCTGCCGATCCCAAGAAAGCTGGATGGCAGGTGCTCCAAATCCCGATTTTGTGATCTGGGAAAACACGAACCTCGACCATGGGTTTCGGGCTTTCTCGGCGGTTTCCAGTTTCGTGGCGGCGGCGTTTTCTGAATTCCAAACTCTGAAAATCCAGATATAGGGCACCCAACCTTGTGGTTAGATTGTGGTTTGGGCCACCCGCTCATTTTCTTCGAAGGATCCAAGCTGTCCCTAGCGGCGTTGCGCAGTATTCCGGTTCGCAAACTCACCAGCTAACGTGTCGACAACTTCCTCACTCGCCTTAAACGCGGGCTTGTCAGCGGTCGGGCCGCCCTGGTTGACGACTACCAGGATTGCGAAATCGATCTCAGGGGCAATCCACGCCTCGGAGTGCCAAAAATAGTTATCGCCCTGGCTTGAAAAAACGCGCCCCGTATCGCCGGGCCTATGGCCGTTCGCCCATGAGCGAGTGTCGAGTATCCATCCCGATTCATAAAACTTTCCTGGCGCCGTTCGATGCAGGAATTGGAAAGAACCAGCTGTGACCAAGTGGGTTTCATGAAGCGGATCTGCCGCATCGCCTCGTAGATGCAGAGCTATGAACTTTGCCCAGTCGGTGATTGTCATATGAGAGTTTCCGCCAGGCCCCCAAAACAGAGGAGGATTCAGCCGTGCCCAGAATCCCCAAGGGGGTACAGGGTGCCCGGCAATAAGTCCACCCCAGTGTC
>CAYWMR010000286.1:0-6530 GCA_964458965.1 uncultured Occallatibacter sp.
GCGCAGCCGACAGCCGAGGAGATTTCCGCGGCCCTCGGGCCGACAGCGAGTTTATGGAATGAGTTGGTGGATTGGCTGGCAAAGCAGGGCGCAGCAGAACAGGAATGGAAATCCAGCTCCGCCAAGTACGGATGGTCCCTTCTACTGAAAAAGAAGAACCGAACCATCCTCTATATGGCCCCGTGCGATGGATGCTTTCGAGCTTCCCTTGTGCTCGGGGATCGCGCCGTCGCAGCCGCGCGCCAGAGCGATCTATCCAGTAGCGCACGCAAACTCCTCGACGAGGCGCCGCGCTACGCTGAAGGGACTGGGCTTCGGTTCATCGTGAAGAGTTTGAAGGACTTGGCGTCAATTCGGAAGCTCGCCCTCATCAAGCTTGCAAACTGACTGCCCGCTCTCCAAGCCCAACCACACGATCTTCGCTGCCCGGTAGCTGAACAACTCGATTCCAGGAAAACTCTGCGCCCCCGGCCGACCTTTGAAGGCCGGCAAGCTCAGCTCCCGTCGTCATCAGCGCAAGCCAGCCCTTGGCCGCAACCAGTCTGCTCGCAGCCTGAACCGCCTGCGGCATCCGGTCAACGGCCCGCAGCACCACGCAATCGAAGCGCTCGCCAAGCGTCTCCGCCCGGCCTGAATGGACTTTCGAGGAGATTCCGAGCACTCTGACAGCCTCTTGAAGAAATGCTGCCTTTCTGCCGTGCGATTCAGCCAGTGTTACAGCCATCTCGGGATGGCAGAGCGCAATCGGAATCCCCGGAAATCCTGCCCCGGAACCGAAATCAAGCAGGCTAACAATCCCGCCAGGCAGCGCGCTCCCACAGGCAATCGATTCGACAAAATGGCGGGAAAGGATGCCTTCCTCAGTGCGAATCGCCGTCAGATTGATCCGCGCATTCCATCGGATCAGAAGTGAATAGTAATCCCCAAAGCGCTTGGCCACCGCAGGCTCCAACAATGGCTGTCCGGCGCCAGCAAGCAGGGTGTTCAGCCGCGCACCCGTGTCAGCTCCCTCGGTGGTCATGCAGGGGCAACCGAATCTTCAATCCGCCGCGGCTCCCATGCCTCTGCAGCCTCTGCAAAAGCCGTGAATATCGCGCGGGAAAAAGCGCTCACCGCAAAGGTGCGCTCAGGGTGCCACTGCACCGCAATCACAAAGTGCTGATTTGAATCGAGTTCCACTCCCTCGATGACCCCGTCCCCTGGAGAAACCGCGCTGATCAGGAGATTGTCGCCCGGCTCCCGGATGGCCTGATGGTGGCTGGAGTTCACCAGATCGTCCTCATGACCGGGCGGCAAAAGCTGCGCCAACCTCGATCCTTGCGCAATCCTTACCGGGTGCGCCTCGATCACTTCCCGGCCAGGCTGATGGTTTACCTCTGTCTTCAAATCCTGAATCAGCGTCCCATTGCACCAGACGTTCAGGGTCTGCGCTCCGTGGCAAATGGCGAGGATCGGCTTGTGAAGATTGAATGCGTCCTGCAGCAAAAGCTCGTCGACCGCGGTTCGCGCGCCATCGACCTCGCCACACTCTGGAATCGGATCTTCGCCATATCTTTGTGGGTCCACGTCGAAGCCGCTGCCAGGCAATACTATCCCGCTGACCCCTGCCAAAAGCGATGCTACCCGTTCCTGAGGCTCGTGAAGGGAGACGACGACCGGCGTAGCCCCGACTGCTTCGAGGGCTGCCAGGTAAGCCGGCAACGACCGCTGATTGTAATCAACGTCGCTGCCGGTGGGCTCGGGAATGGCAATTCGAATCATCTAGTTAGAATCCAGTGTAAGGCAGCCAGGGACCAACCCGATAGCTCCCGATCGTCCCAACCCGTCGCCTGGCCGCACTATGTCATCAGCGCAGCGGACTCGACGCCCTCCGGCACAGGCTGACCGCGCAGTTCCTCGATCACCGCCCGCAGCTTCTCTGTCAGCTCATCTGTTTGGCGTAAGGTCATCCCCGCGGTCTCGATCGGCTCTCCGGCTGTAAGCGTCAACTTTCCGGGGAAGAAATGGCGCGTGTGAATCGGAAGCAGATCGTGCACCCCGCTCAGGGAGATGGGTACCAACGGCACCTGGGCGCGAATAGCAAGGTAAGCCGCCCCGGAGAGAAAATTCTGCAATTCGCCGGTCAGCGTTCGCGCCCCTTCCGGGAATACGAACAGAGGCATTCCGGAGCGCAAAGCCTTGACGCCGACCCCCAGGCTGGAGAGTGTGGACCTCGGGTTCCGGGTGTCGATCGGAATCTGGCCTGATCGATCTAAGTACCATCCTATGAATACGATAGGCCACAATTCCTTCTTGGCTAGAATGCGAAACTGGAATGGCAACGCGGCAAAGATGACCGGCGTATCCATGTAAGAGGTATGGTTCGATGCGTAGACGGCAACCGGGCACTTGCGCAGGTTTTCTGCTCCACGGACAGTAAGAGTTGAGCCACAGCCCCACACCAGTCCCTTTGCCCAGAGTCGCGCGATGCGCTGTTGCAAGCGGCCACCCTTGTCAACGTAGGAGACAAGGAGAGAAACCGAACCGCATATGACTGTAATCAAAGTCATTATCGGAATATGCACCAGGTTGGTGCGCCAGCGGTAGAACCGCGGCAGCGGATTCGGTCTTCGCGTCACGGTTGCACCTCAGTCCCTGTCAGCAGCAGCGTGCGCGCCTCCCCAACCAGATACACCGACCCGGAAACTACAATCAGGCCGTTCTCTGAACTCTGCTCCGTCATCCATTTCTCGGCGAGTTCCAGCGCCTGGCTGACCGACTCGGCCGCGAGCGCCGGGGTTCCTGTAGCCTTGGCCGCCGCCAGCAAATCGTCTAAAGCTGCGGCCCGGGCCGTATGAATGGGCGCAAGAATGACCTGCTCAAACAGGGGAAAAAGAATCTGAGCCATCTCCGCGACGGGCTTGTCTCGCAGGCAACTGAAGATCAACATTCGCGGGCGCTCAGCTTCCCCAGCGCCGGCAACATCCGGATCGTTGAGGGAATTCAGGCCGGCACGCAGCGCCCATGCACCGGCCGGATTATGCGCCACATCCAGTATCCAGTCCACTCCGTCTTTGTGAATGCGCTCGAACCGGGCCGGCCAGCGTGTATTCCGAATCCCGTGCGCAATGGACTCGGGAGTAATGGGGAAGTTGTGTTTGCCCGCCAGTTCAACGGCAGTTGCAATGGCCAACGCCAGGTTTCTATGCTGGTGGGCGCCGACCAGTGGAGAATCCACCTCAATAACGCTACCCAGCGCCTCAACCGTGTATGGGCCCGCGGATGCGGATTTAACCGACGGCATGTAGGGCGCGGCCGTCACCCCGCGCACGTCCAGTTCCGCGGCAACCTCGCCCAGAACCTGGTTGGCTTCCGGGTGTTGCGGCAGCGTAATCAGAGTTCCGCCGCGCCTCAGAATTCCTGCCTTTTCCCGCGTAATGGCCCCAATTGTCGAGCCCAGCCACTCGGTATGGTCCAGCGAAACGTCGGTAATCACTGAGAGCAGCGGATCCACAATATTGGTAGCGTCCAGCCGCCCTCCCATTCCCACTTCCAGCACCGCTATCTCTGCGTGCGCCTCGGCAAAGTACAAGAACGCCTGCGTAGTCAGAATCTCGAAGTAGCTGGGAAGTTGCGGAAGCCTGCCTTCCAGCACCAACCGCTGCGCTGCATCGTGGACGCGAAAGTAGAGCGCGGCAAAGGCGTCGTCCTCAATCTCCACGCGATCCATGCGAATGCGCTCGTTGGCGCGCGCCAGATGGGGAGAAGTGTAAAGGCCGGTGTGAACTCCTGAGGCGCTAAGGATCGAGGCCAGCGTGGCGGCCGTCGAACCCTTCCCATTGGTTCCAGCGATCAGTACAGAGGGAAAACGGCGATGAGGATTCCCCAACTCATCCAGCAAAACTCGAATCTCGCTCAGCGAGAATTTACGGCGCGGCTGCCCTGAGCCTGTGTAAAGCTCAGGCACCATGGCGTTCAGTTGTTCCAGCGCGGCGCGATAAGACATGGAATGACTAGTATAAAAGGCCTTCACCAACTTCGCCCGAGGGCTCTTCTCAATGCCGCAACAGCAGTTGCAATGCTTCCCGAGCATCCTGCAGGCAAGCCCGCGCTTCGTCCTCCGTCAGAAGGCCTTGATGAACAGCCCTTTTGCCGGCATCGTTCACCTGGTTAGCGACGCGCGGAAACTCCACATCAATGCCTGTAAGTTGCAGATTATTATTGACTTCGTGCAGAAGATTCCCCAGGGTAGCGGCGTTTCGATACCGGGTGCGAACCAGCCGCGTCAGGCCCGCCGGGAGCTTCTGCTTGATCGCCTCCTCCAGCACCGAACGGCACATCACGGCGCAGGCCGTAAACAAGCCAAAAAAATAGCAGCGCGTCGCTTCATCCAGATAGCGGCCCGCCTCCTCTGAGCTGGCAGCGCCCACCACACATTCCCTCAGGTGAGTCGCGCGCCGCACAGCCGGCTCTACCATTTGCAGCAGCTCCAGCGCGAAGGCTGTCCGCAGCAGATCGTTCTGTCCGCCATCGAGAGCCCGTTGAATCTCCTGCCAGGCCGGCGTCTGAGTGGCGTCCCGAACCGGTTGCAATCGCGTAAGAGATGTCAGGCGCTGTCGAGCATGCTCGATAAAGCCCTGTCGCATCTCGTCTGCAAGCCTTCGCCATCCCGCAACAAAAGCTTCAGAATCCTCTTGAAAGCGTACCCACAGCTCGTCGTACACAACAGCGGGCAATACGCTCCTCAATTGTCGAAACCGCCCCGTTCTCGCCAACTCTGAAATCGCATCGCAAAACTCGTGCCCCGCGGCGCTCTCCTTTGAAGTGTGCAGGAGTTGGTCTTCCAGGCTTGAAACGTCGATCGCCATCGCCAATACCCCCGCACTTGATTCCCTGCACTCGATTCTAGGACCGATGCGCCTCTGCTTCTGTTGTCGTTCGCCTCTCAACTGCGCCCTCGTACTTAAACGGGAACAGCCTCCACTCACATCCCTCCAAGGGAACGCACCACGCAAAAGCCACCCGCCTGCTCCTCATGTTCCTAGCTGTGGAAGTTGTGGAACGCAAGTCTCCTGTGGATCGCACGCCTTTTCCAACCCGCTGCCCTGAGAGGGTTTCGCCACCCTCTGCACACAACGCACCGGCTTTGCACAGCCCTTTTCGTGCACGCTGTGGGAGACGTGGGAATTGCGGGTCTCATCCACCCCCGCAATAACCACTTTTCCAATAATCCAGCTTTGCACAGCTCTGTTTTAGAAAACTCCGCACTCTGCTAACCGCTTCTTTTACCTTTATTTATGCCAACTTTCCACTTTTCCGAACCGAACTACGGGTACTACTATCTTTTTTCTTAAATACATATACGTTTCCCTCTACCGTCGCACCCACCACTCCAGCCATCGGAGCCAGCCATCCCAACCGCCAGCTCCACCGCCTGAACCCCCACCCCACCCTTCCTCCCTGAACTCCCCCAAATCAAACCCCGGGAATTCAGATAACGAGCCTTGTTTTCCACGCGCATACTTCCCCTGAGATGAATACAATCAAAAAGTAGAAAAGAAAGCCACTTCCGCCTGAGCGCAATGTATTGTAGAGTGTGGCCAGTGCGGGAATCCGGCTTCTGAAGCGAGGGTGAACCAATGCCGATCGTGGAAACTGAAGTTGAGAAGCCGGCCGTGCAGGGGGCAGCGATGGAAATTACCGTAAGCCGCCAGGACCTGGTGAAGGAGCTTACCGCGACGCAAGGCGTGGTCGAGCGCAAGACCACGATTCCAATCCTTTCCAATTTCCTCATCGAGGCCGAAGGTGAGCGGCTGAACATTACCGCCACCGACCTCGACCAGGCCATTAAAACCAGCGCCGAAGCCAAGGTGAAAAAAGCCGGCGCCTGCACCATTCCCGCGCGCAAGCTCTACGACTACATCAAGTTGCTGCCCGACGGCGAAATCTCCATCAAGCTGCTTGACAACCACTGGGTACAAATTCGCTGCGGCCGATCCAACACCAAAATGGTGGGCATGGCTCGCGCCAATTACCCTCAGGTCCCAGAGTTTCCCGCTGTCCCCACCACCAGCATCTCGTCCGTCGCCCTCAAGACTCTGATCGCCCGCACTATCTTTGCCATTTCCAACGAAGAGTCCCGCTACACGCTCAACGGCGCTCTCCTGGTCATCAAGTCGGAGTCGCTGGCCATGGTCGCCACCGACGGCCACCGGCTTTCATTTGTCGAAAAGCCAAACGAGCTGCTGGAAGGCATCAGTGGCGAAAAACGGGTGCTCATTCCCCGCAAGGCTCTCCAGGAGTTGCAGCAGTTGCTCAACGGTTCCGAGGCCGACAAGGTAGAGTTTGCCGACGACGAGCATACGCTATTCTTCCGCGTTGGCCATCGCACCCTCAGCACCCGCAAGCTTTCCGGCCAATTTCCCAACTTTGAAGCAGTCATGCCCCGCGACAACACCAAGTTCGCCGTCGTGCGGTCCAGCGAGCTTTCCTCAGCCATCCAGCGCGTTGCCCAGTTTGCCGATGAACGCTCAGGCGCCATCCGCATGCGC
>CAYWMR010000287.1:0-6526 GCA_964458965.1 uncultured Occallatibacter sp.
CGGCATGACCATCGCCGGCGAGCAGGATGTGCCGCTCGAAAACAAGGAGCGCGTAGAGATTCTCAAGGGGATTGCGGGCCTGGAGAGCGGCGTGGCCAACGCGGGCGGCCTGATCGACTACGCGACCAAGCGACCGGCAGCGGTCAAGGCGCTCGATCTGGCCACCGATCATCGAGGGAGCGCATACGGCGCGGCGGATTTGGGCTGGCTGCTGGGCAGCCGGAAGCAGTTGGGGACGCGCTTCAATCTTGGCGGCGAGCGTATCGCGAGCTATATGAACGATACCAACGGCTGGCGCGCGATTGGCGCGGGCGCGGCCGATTGGAGGCTGAGTCCCAACACGATTTTGAAGAGCGACTTCGAGTACCAGCACAAGACTGAGCGCGATGGGAGCGGCTATCAGTTGCTGGGGGGCACGACGGTACCGGATATCAACAGTATTTACCGATCGACGATGCTGGGTGACCAGCCGTGGGGTCCACCGGACACCTACGACACATTCAATACCGGCGCGCGGCTGGACTACACGCTGCCGCGCAATTGGGCGGCCTTTGCCGCTGCCAGCTACAGCCATTCGCTCATACAAGACAACGTGATTTATGCGTATGGCTCGGCCCTGGCCTTCGATCCCAGCGACGGCGCATACGACATTCCCAACTGCCCCGGCGCACCCAACGCGCCCGCGTACTTCTTTTGCCCGGACGGAACCTACGGCATCTACGACTACCGCAATCCCGGCGAACTGCGCAAGGATGAACAAGCCGAGGCAATGCTGACGGGCCACGTCAAGACCGGGGCCATCTCGCAGGATTTGACGTTCGGCGGCACGTTGTTCTTGCGCAGTGTTCAGCAGCCCGGAGCGCCACCGGCCACTGCGCCCGCAACAGTGCAGGATGGCGCAGTATACTCCTACGTGGGATCGGAGAACATCTATCAACCTCTCGCGCCGGTTCCCATTGAAAGCCCACTCGAATCGGCCGGACCTCGCGCTCTGTGGGAAGACAATCACCAGTCTTCCGGGATCGTGCAGGACCGGATTCATCTGCCGGGGCGCATTCAACTAATCGCCGGCGGACGATACGATTCGCTGCGCGACGATAACTACTCCCGGACGGCAACCAGCCCGAGTACGCCGCCGGCAATTACGGACAAACTGCTGTGGCTTCCGCAATACGCAGCGACCTATAACCCGATCGACAGCTTGACGTTTTACGGCAACTATGGCGTCTTGCTCTCCCTGGGTCCGCAAGCGCCGTGGTGGGTGGATAATGCGAATCAATTTCTTGCGCCGTTCATCACTCGCCAAACTGAACTGGGCGCAAAGTATGAACCGGGGCGCCGGATTCTCTTGACGGCCGCGCTATACCACATGAAAGCGCCTTTCATTTACCCCAAGGTAATTCAGGCACCGGATAGCTTCTGCGCAGCCAGCGAGTTTTATGGTCCCGGCGACTTGTGCTTTGAATCGGAAGGCCGCGAGACGCACAACGGCATCGAGCTGAACGCGGAGGGCAAGGCCGCCAACTGGCTGCGCCTGACCGCTTCGGCGGCAGCGATGCATGCGATCTCCGGCGAAACGGGCACGCCCGCCTTCGACAACAAGCAGGTCATCAACGTGCCGCACCTGCACACGACAGTTTTTGCGGACCTGACGCTGCCGCATATTCGCAACCTGCACCTGATGCCTGGATGGAGTTACACGGGTCGCAAGGAAGCCACACGGGACGACTTAGTGAGCGTGCCGAGTTATAACATCTTTAACTTTGGAGCGCGCTATACTCCTGGCGGCGAGCAGGGCCGCGTTACTTTTCGCGTGTATGCGAATAACATCGCAGACAAGCGCTATTGGAGCGATACCGGCGCGAGTTACGGCGATACTTTCCTCTGGCTGGGCGCGCCGACGACTGTGAGACTGTCGGCTCACTATACGTTTTGAACTCGGCGATTGGACGAAGGGAAGACTCCCCGATGAGCGCAACAGGGATCGCGCATGGCCTCGACGGTAAGATGGTGGAACCCGACTGGCCGTCGCTGACTCTGCCCGAGGTGCGCGCCCTGTTGAGTCGATATTCCGGTTTCAGCGAGCCAGTCGAGATTCTCTCCGTGAGCCCACGGCCGTTTTCCGCAGCAAGCGTTGTAAGGACGCCAGGCGGGAGGGTGTTCATAAAGCGCCATCATCACGCGGTGCGAGATAGTGAAGGATTGGTTGAGGAGCATCGCTTCATGGCGCATCTGCTTGCGCGCGGAGCGGCAGTGCCCCGCGTGCATGCGGCGGCGACAGGTGAAACCGCAATTGAGGCCGGCGAATGGACGTACGAAGTGCACGAAGCGCCTGACGGACTGGATCTTTATGGCGACGCTCTCTCCTGGACGCCTTTCCGGACCATCGCTCACGCGCGGTCGGCGGGGCAGGCATTGGCGCGTTTGCATCTTGCTTCGAAGGGTTTTTCCGCGGCGCAGCGAAAGGCCAGACCACTGGTTGCAAGCTTCACAATCTTTGCCGGGGAAAACCCTGTTGCTGAGATGGACAATTATCTTGCCGCGCGTCCGGAGTTGAGAGGAAGCTCTCTTGTGCGCAACTGTTGCAATGAGGCGCTGGATCTGCTCGATCCCTATTATGCTGAGTTGCGGCCGCTGCTGCCCGCGCTGAAACCTCTGTGGACGCACAACGATTTGCACGCTTCGAATCTGTTGTGGAGCGACGGCCTCGGCGATGCGCGCGCAACAGCGATTATTGACTTTGGCCTGGCCGACCGCACCAATGCTGTACACGATATTGCACACGCGATCGAGCGCAACATCGTGGAGTGGCTTGCGCTAGAACAGGCATCAGGAATCAGGGACAAGGGATCAGGAAACTCGATGAGCAGCTTGCATGGCGTGCCAGTACATCTGGATCACTTAATTGCGATGCTTGATGGCTATGAGACGGTGCGGCCGCTCAGTGCGGAGGAGGCCGCGGCTGTAGCGCCGATGACGGCGCTTTGCCACGCGGAGTTTGCTTTGAGTGAGACCGACTATTTCTTAAATGTGCTGCACTCGCAAGAGAAAGCAGCTATGGCCTGCGACGGCTGGCTGGTAGGCCATGCGCGCTGGTTCTCGAGCAGCGCCGGCATCTGCCTGCTGGATGCAATTCGGCGATGGGCACAGACGCGCAATGGTCGCTTCGAGGGAGTTGCGCGACTATGAACTGGATTACGATTGCAAGATATATTGTCGCGCATTGGGTGGAGTTGGCGGGCTTTCTCACTACGTGGGTGGGCATTTGGCTCACAACGAAGCGCCTGCTCATTTGTTGGCCGGTTGTGCTGGCCGCGGATATCTTCTACCTGGTTGTTTTTTATCAGACGCGGCTCTTTTCCGATGCTCTGCTGCAGGTGTTTTTTGTGGCATTCACTCTGTACGGATGGTGGCACTGGTGGCGAGGCATTCGCAAAGACGGCGAAGTGCGCGTGGTTGCGCTGAGCCTGCGGGGATGGATTACGGGGCTCGCTGCCGGGGCCGTTGGCGCGGTCGCGCTTGGATGGTTGATGGTGCGGATTGGCGCGGCCTTGCCGCATCTGGATGCCGCGCTGACGAGTTACAGCCTGGTGGCAAGCTGGTGGCAGGCGCGCAAGCACATAGCGAATTGGTGGTTGTGGATTGCAATTGACGGGATATACATTGGCGAGTATGCGTACAAGGACCTCATGCTCACGGCGGTGCTGTCGGCAGGGCTGGTAGCTCTTGCTGTGTTGGGACTTCGCGATTGGCGGCGCGCGGCCGAACTCGTTCGAAGCTAGAAATGCATACTCATTCTTTGACAGCCGGCTGATGCCCTGGCGTTTTAGGTGGGTTGACTGTCGCTCTCGTGGCGCCAGTCGAAATACCACCGTCTACAAGAAGCGTCTGCCCGGTTACATAACGGCTCGCTTCAGACGCCAGAAATACGATTGCTCCGTCCAGATCCCGCGGCTCGCCGGGACGCTTCACCGGGATGCGGTCAATAAGATACTCGACCCACTCGGGATCTTCATAAAGAACCTTATTCTGATTTGTGCGGAACCATCCTGGCGCAAGGCAATTTACAGTTATGCCGTGCTTACCCCAATCGTCTGCAAGACTCATGGTCATCTGCCGTATGCCACCTCGACTTGCGCCATAAGGCGCCAGCCCTGCGAAGCCAAACACGCTGGTTACAGAACCAATATTCACGATGCGCCCATAGCCTCTTGCAACCATGCGCCTGGCAATTGCCTGAGCTACAAAAAAACTTCCGCGAAGATTCGTATCGAGTATCTGGTTCCAATCCTGCCATGTTACATCCAGCGCAGGCTTCCTTATGTTGCAGCCGGCATTGTTGACCAAAATGTGTATCTGTCCAAAGGCAGCCTCCGCCTCCCCGGCCATGCGCTCAATACTTTCCTGGTCCCGCACATCGAGCTCAAGTGAAACTGCTCGCCGTCCCAGCGCCTTGATCTCATCCTCAAACGGGGCTAACGATGCGCGATCGCGGCTGGTAAGCACCAGGTCCGCGCCGGCCTTCGCCAGCGCCCTCGCAAAGTACTGACCAAGGCCTCGGCTGGTACCCGTAACAATTGCAACCTGCCCGGTAAGATCGAAAAGCGAGTCGCTCATATCGCCCTCGGAGTTAGAATAACTTTCATCAAATTCGGCTCGCGCGCATGCAATCGCTGAAACCACTGCGGACCTTCATCGAGTGGAGCGACGGCGGAAATCAGCGGCATTACCCGAATCTTTCCTTTGGCCACCAGATCGATTGCCTCGGGATATTCGCCCGCTGAGGCGCAGGACCCCTGTAGCCTTAACTCCCGGGTAACTACTTTCTGCAACGGAAGCGTCACCTCCGGTTGAATATTACCCACCAGAGTTACAGTGCCTCCCTTGCGCGCGCAGTCGATTGCGGCAGCAACCGTTTCGTTCCTTCCCACAGCCTCGAATGTCGCATCGACGCCACGGCCGTTTGTAAGTCTCAGCAATTCGCCGGCAAGTTCATCGCCGGAGCAATGCAATAGGTCCTGTGCGCCAACCTGTCTCGCAAGGTTTAAGCGCGATGCGTCAATATCCGCGACGATCACCCGCGCGCACCCCGCGGCCCTTGCAGCTTGTAAAATGAGCAGCCCGATCATTCCCGCCCCAATGACCAATGCAGTTTTGCCCGGCGCGGTTTGCGATACACGCACGGCGTGCAGCGCGACCGAAACGGCTTCCAACATTGCGGCCTCTTGAAACGAAATCGTCTCCGGCAACCTATAAACAATGTGCCAGGGCACGACAACATACTCGGCAAATGCGCCTGCCCTTCGATAGTCCGCGCAGGAGACGCCGATTACCTGGCGATGGTCGCACAGGTTCATCTCGCCACTCGCGCAATACTCGCAATTGCCGCAGTAGACCGTCGAATCGAAAGTTACACGGTCTCCCTCGGTCAGCCCCCGCACCTCGGCACCAACTGCCGCCACCGTTCCAGCCGCTTCGTGACCCATGACGATGGGAGGAATTCGACGGCCAGACGAGCCATCGTAGCCATGCACGTCGCTCCCGCAGATTCCGCATGCTTCCACTCGCACCTGAACTTCGTTCGGTCCACAGGCGGGCACAGGCTGGTCTACGATTTCCAGATGATTATATTCAGTAAGTAGCAGGGATTTCATTTCACTCAACCCCAGATCAGCGTTTCGCAAGTTTCACTGTGCTCGCCGATCCCTTGTGCTTACCCGTCGATCCGGAAGATTTCCCCGCCGATCGCCTTTGTTAGTTCTCCGTTCCGCCGGGTGGTTCATGGGTGGAGGCACAATGATAGGCGTAGTGGCAGGGTTGAATGCGTTGCTCGTAGCAACTGAATTTGTGGTGGAGGGCCCGATTCCGCTGGTGAGCAATTTGTTCAGAGTCGGGATATTCACGCGCTGCGTTTCGACAAAGTCCAACCCCTCCGCTGTCAGGGTGAAATCCGAATTGTCAGCGCGCGTAATGTAGCCTTTTTTTTGCAGATACCAGGTGGTGAATTCGAGGTAATCGCGGGGGAAACCCATTCGCGTTTCAACTTCGGTAAGAGTAACTTCCGGGGACCAGGGGTATGCGCGGCGCCGAAAGTAAAGCAGCGCGAGCAACGCCAGGCGCCGGTTCAACTCACCCTCAACGCTGTCCATAAAGTCAACGGAGTTGGATAGGGGGACATGCTGGGGTACTTCGCCTTCCCGCGCCAGATCGTATTCGGCGCGGAGCTTTGGATTGGAAAGAACGTCGTAAGCCCTCTTCAGCAGATGAAACTTTTCAGGATCGCCTGACTCCGGGTTGTCAGGGTGAAGCCGGGCAGCGAGAAAGCGAAAAACGCGGTGTATGGTGTCGGCCTCCGCGTGGGGGCTGATTTGAAGAAAGTCATAATAATCTAAATTCTTCATCGAGATCGGAGTCTCCTTTTTCCCAGGGACCTGGTCGAATTATATTATGGGCCTAACTCACACTATCGATGCTATTGGCGTCCCCGACGGGATTTGAACCCGTGTTATCGCCGTGAAAGGGCGGT
>CAYWMR010000288.1:0-6508 GCA_964458965.1 uncultured Occallatibacter sp.
ACTGCACCTTCTTGGCCGGATCGAACTTGGCGAAGGCGTCCATCAGCCCCACCACGCCAGCCGAGACCAGATCCTCAATGTCCACATGCTGGGGAAGCCGCTCATGGATGCGGCGGGCGAGAAATCGCACCACCGGCAGATGTTCCAGCAGCACCCGCTCCTGCTCGTTGGTGAGCATGGGAACCCCGGAGGGCGGGTAGCCGCTCGCCCCCATGCCGCCTCGCATCCCACCCCGGCTCTGGGCCTGTCCTGCTGTCTCGATCCCCATTCCTCACCCCTTCCAAAAGCCTCTCAACCCAATCCGCCACGCCTTAACGCACCGTTCCCACCGGACGCAACCGGATGTCGGGTGGAACCTCGGCTGAGGCAACGACCGACAGCCGCGGCAACACCGGCTCCAGCCAGCGCTTGACGTGATAGCGGGCCGGACTTGGAACTAGCAGCACCGGAAGGGCCGCCGCGGAGGCTCCGCCGATAAGCTGCTTCACAGAATCGACGAGCCGGCGCAGGACCGGGGTCCCCTGCGCGGCCTGCGTGGCAAGCAGCCGCTGCCCCTGCTCGGGCCCCAGCGTGCTGAGAATCTCTTCCTCAAGCGCGGCATCCAGAAGCAAAACCGGCAGTTGCCCGTCCGAGTCGAGCAGCGGCCTTACCAGCCGCCGTCCCAGCGCCTGGCGCGCGGCCTCAACCAGCGCTACCGGATTCTTGTTCACCGGCGCGGTCTCCAGAAGCGCTTCGAGGATCGAGCCAAGATCGCGGATCGAGACCCGCTCCCGCAGCAACTGCTCCAGCACCCGGCCCACCTCTCCCAGCGTCAGCAGCTTGGGCACCAGTTCTTCGATCAGCTTGGGATGGCTCTCGTTGAGCGAATCCATCAGCCGCTTGGTCTCCGCCCGGCCCAGCAACTCCCACGCGTGTTGCCGGATAAGCTCCCCCAGGTGGGTGGTGATCACCGTAACCGCGTCCACCACCGAATAGCCGGCGGCTATGGCCTGGTCTTCGATCGCCGGAGCGATCCAGATCGCCGGTACCCCGAATGCCGGCTCCCGGGCTTCCTTGCCGGCCAGGGGACGCCGGCCCGGGGCTCCAGAGACCGCCAGCAGGTTCGCGCCTTCGGTCTGCCATCTGCCGATTTCCAGGCCTCGCAGCGAAAACAGGTACTCGCGCGGCCTGAGGCGCAGATTGTCCGAGATATGCACCGGCGGCACCAAAAAACCCATTTCAGACGAAAGATGGCGCCGCAAGGAACGGACGCGGCTCAGCAGCTGTCCTCCCTGCTTCTCGTCCACCAGCGGAATCAGTTGAAATCCAATCTCCAGGGTCAGTTCTTCCAGATGCAGCAACGCGGCCAGATCGGAACCCTGCGCCTGCTCGGCCTTCTTTTTTTCCGCCGTTCCCGGCTCCGCGGGCGCCTCCGTCCGGGCACTTGCCGACACCCGTCGCCCGGCCCAGTAAAGCACCCCGGCCACGGCCAGAAACGCCGGCTTGGGCAGTCCCGGTATCAGGCACATCGCCGCCGAAACCAGGCTGGCCAGGTAGAGCGTCGAAGGCTTGCCCAGAAGCTGCTGACGGATCTCTCCGCCCAGCATTCCAGCGGAGTTGGCCCGGGTCAGCGTGATGCCCCCGGCGATCGACACCAGCAGCGACGGTATCAGGGTGACCAGGCCGTCGCCCACCGTCAGCACCGTATAGGTCCTGGCCGCCTCGCCCAGTTCAATTCCCTGCTGGAGGGTTCCGATCAACAGGCCGGCAACGATGTTGATGGCGGTGATCAGGATCGTGGCCAGCGAGTCCCGCTGATTGAATCGCGCAGCGCCGTCCATGGCGCCGTAGAACTCGGCTTCTCGCGCAATCGCCTGACGCCGCCTGCGGGCTTCGGCCTCATCGATCAGGCCGGCGTTCATGTCCGCGTCGATGGCCATCTGTTTGCCCGGCAGCGCGTCCAGGGTAAAGCGAGCCGTTACCTCGGCAGTCCTCACCGCACCATGCGAGATAACCAGAAACTGGATCGCGATCAGGGCCAGGAAAAGCACGAAGCCGACCACGTAATTGCCCCCCACCACAAACTGGCCGAATGCCTCGATGACCTTTCCCGCGGCAGCGGTTCCTTCCGAGCCGTGCAGGAGGATGCGCCGGCTCGAGGCAATGTTCAGCGCCAGACGGAAGAGCGTGAGCAACAGCAGCAGCGTGGGAAACACCGAAAGCTCGACCGCGCGGCGAATCTGCATGGCGGAAAGGAACACGATGATCGAGGCGGCCATCGACGTTGCCAGCAGAAAGTCCAGGGCCGCGGCCGGCAGCGGCACCAGCATGACGAAGATCACGCTGATGGCCGCGAGCGGGAGCACATACTCGCGCAGCCGCTGCCAGATGGACTGGGTCGGCAGGGCCGGAATGGCCAAAGCGGCGGTACTCATCGGGAGCCTCCTTCAAACGGCGTGTTCGCCGGGCGGGTCCGGGTGAACGTGGAGGCGGCTTGTGCCTGAGCCCTGGCTCTGGCGGCGGTCTCCCGCGCGCGCCGCTCCCGCAGCTCGGCCTCGACCCTCTGGCGATAGAGATAGGCCAGAATGGCGGCGACCGCGGCGTAAAGATCGACCGGAATGGGCTGGCCAACCTCGACCGAGCGGTAAAGCGAGCGGGCCAGCGGGGGATTCTCGATAATCGGGACGCCGGCCCAGCGCGCCTCGGCCTTGATCTCCTCGGCCAGCAGGTTCCGCCCCTTGGCCATCACCTTGGGAGCTTCCATGGTGGTGAAGTCGAACCCCAGGGCCACGGCATAGTGAGTGGGGTTGGTCAGAACCACGGCAGCTTTCGAAACATCGGCCTTCACCCTGCGCCGGCGCATTTGCCTTTGCAGACCGCGTATCCGGCCGCGAATCTGCGGGTTGCCCTCGGTCTGCTTCATCTCGTCGCGCATATCCTGCTTGCTCATCTTGAGTCTCGATTCCCTGCTCTGCCACTCCACCAGGTAGTCGACTGCCGACCATCCGAACAGCAGCCAGGCAGCCGCCAGCAGAAGCCCGTAGACGTCGGAGCCGAGCATCTCCAGTCGAGCAGTCGAAAACGGTGGCAGAGTCAGCTCCCGGGCAATGCGCTGCACCGCAAACACCCCCAGCAGGCTGGCCGGCAGCAGGGACTTCGCCAGCCGTGCCGCGGCCCTCATTGAGAAGAGGTTTTTGATGTTGCTGAGGGGATTGATCCGGTCCGGCTTGAAGCCGATCGCGCCGGCGTAAAAACTGATCCCGCCGGTCTGCATCACTCCCGCCCCCAGAGCGGCGGCAGCAACTGCCGCCATCACCAGGCAAGCCGGACCCAGAACGGCGAGCGTCAGCCGGCGAATGGCGAACAACGTTGGCTCAAGCTGAGCCGGTTCCCAGCGTTCCGGCGCACCGAGATCGAGGAATGAGGCGAAGGTTGCCCGCCACAGCAGGACGGTCCGGCTGCCCAGGAGGCCCAGAGTCATCACGCCGGCCAGGGTTCCCGCGGCGGCTGAAAGTTCGCGGCTGTGCAGTACGTCGCCTTCTTTGCGAGCCTGTTCGCGGCGATGCTGGGTAGCCTGTTCGGTGCGCTCTCCGGGCATCGGCTATCCTCCCAGCCCTGAGGCGGCCCCATGAACCGGGGCAGCTATCAGGTGCTCGGCAAGGTCCAGCAATCCGGAGAAGCGTGCCTCAATGAACCGCGGCCAGACGGCCAGCGAAGCCGAGAGAATCGCAAAGCCGGTCAGCGTCTTCAGCGGCACCGTCAGCGACATGACGGGGAGTTGCGGGCTGAGCTTGCCCAGCAGCGCCACGGCCACCTCGACCAGCATGGTTGCGGCCAGCACCGGCGCGGCCAACTCCACCGCGGCCAGAAAGATCCCCGCGGCGGCGCGAACAATCTCGAGCGAAGTTTGAGGCGCCAGCGCATACGTGCCCAGCGGCGCGGCGCGGAAGCTGCGCACCATCGAGGCCAGCAGGATGCGATCGAGGCCGGCGCCAATCAGCACCAGCGTGCCCATGAGCTGAAACAGGTCGCCCAGCAGCGGGGTCTGGATGTTGGAAGTCGGGTCGAGCAGGTTGACCATCGAAAAACTGAATTGCGCGCCCAGTATCTGGCCCGCAAACAGCAGCATCTCGTTCAAAAGCGTGAGCGTGAGCCCGTAAACGAGGCCCACGGCCAGCTCTCCCAGCAGCGCGGAGAAGCTGAGCGACAACTGTGCCTTGGGCAAGGATGCGACCAGCGGCGCCAGCAGGAAGGCGACTGCGCCCACAAACACCGCCTTGGTGCGAATGGGCAGCGCGGTCGATGAAAAGAACGGGGCAAAGGCCACCATTCCACTCACCCTTACCAGGACCAGCGTCATCGCGCTCAGAAATGTCGTCCAATCGGCCATTTTCGGTTTAGCTCCCAGCTTGTTCACCCCAGATAGCGGTGCAAATCGACCAGCAGCGACCGGGTATATTCCGCCATCCGGCCAAGAAACCAGGGCATACCAACCAGCAGGATCAGGCACACCGCCGCCAGCCTGGGAACGCTGGTAAGCGACTGCTCCTGCAGGCTGGTGAGAGTCTGCACCAGGCTGAGAAGAAAGCTCAAAAGAGCCGCCGCAATCAGCACCGGCGCGGCCAGAATCATGGCTTCTCTCATCAATTGGCGCAGCATTTCCGCAACCAGGTCGGGCGTCATCGGCGTTCCTTTCCCTCGCAATGCAACAACGGGTCAAAAGCTCTTCAACAGCGAACCGGCCAGCAGGTTCCAGCCGTCCACCATGACAAACAGCAGAATCTTCAAGGGCGTCGACACCACCACCGGTGGCAGCTGGAACATGCCAATGGACGTAGTGATCGAAGCGGTCACCATGTCGATCAGCAGAAACGGAAGAAACAACACCGCGCCAATCGCAAACCCGGCCTTCAACTCGGAGAGGATGTAGGCCGGAACAACTACTCGCATGGGCAGGTCGCCGGGAGTGTTGGGCCGCGGAATCTGTCCCGCCGCGGTAAACAGGGCCAAGTCCTTTTCCCGCGCGTAATGCAGCAGGAATTGCTTTACTGGCCGGGCCCCGTGGTCGATGGCTTCGAGCCCCGTAATCTGGCCCGCGCGATAGGGCTCAACCGCCTGCTGATCCACCTGGTTGAGCACCGGGGTCATCAGGAACCAGGTCATCATCAGGGCGAGGCCCATGAGGGTCGGATTGGAGGGCGCGGTCTGCGTTCCCAGAGCCTGGCGCAGGAAGTGAAACACCACCAGCAGCCGCACCATGGGGGTCATGGCCATCAAAATCGCCGGCAGCAGGGTGATCAGGGTCAGGACGACAAGAATCGTCCAGGGCGTCGAATCCGACGGGTGAAGCCGGGCATTGAGATCCGGCAGCAGTGGAGCGGCGGTCGCCTCGGCCGCTCGCGTCGCGATCCAGAAGGCTACCACGATATCCTCGCGGCCCGATGCCGGAGCGGGCGTACAGGCGGGCTCAACCACTGCACATCGAACCCAGGCCGCCGCGATTCGTCGAGGGGATAGAACGCCGGCGCTCCATCGGGCGAAGTGGCTACCAGCAGCACCCGGCCGTCGACCTCAATCAGGGCCAGCGACTGCCGCGGCGCCAACTGAATCCTCTCGAGCACTGCCAGCCGCGCCCGCCCCTGGCGTCCACTCCGCAGGCGGCCCAGCAGCCAGCCGGCCAGCCCACCCCCCGGCGCAACCTCGATCGATGTTACCTTCTTTGCTTGCTTCATTTCCCAGGCCTTTCTCCCGTTTCCGATCGATGAGCACCCGTTCAAACCAGACGGGTTACGCGAACCGCCAACTGTGTATCAACAACCTCGAACTCACTCCAGGCCAGTTGAACGTCGCCCGACAAAAGCGGCATATCCTCACCGGGGGCCCATTCGGTCCCCAGCACCTGTCCCAACTCGAGAGCCAGCAAAGTCCGAACCCGGAACTCCCGAACCGGAACCGATACCTCGAGTTCCACCGGCAGCCGCGCCATCGGCGCACTCAGCACCATTGGATCGCTATGGGGGCCTTGGGGCAGCGACGGCACCAGAGCCTGATCGTTGGCCTTCTGGTTGTGAGCCACCGAATCGGATTCTGGCGCAGGCACAGCTTTCGGAGCCGGAAGCGGATGTGTGGTAGCCATTTGCCGATATGGGAGCAGGATCGAGGCCAGTAAACGGACAAATGGATTGGAATGGCTTAAGAAATGCGCAGCAACCGGTTTGAGCGGCACCCGCCCCGACCACCTTGCGAGCAACATCGCTGCTACACTTAAGAGGGATAGAGAATTTGCGTTTTCTCCCCGCCTATGCAGGCGCGGAGGGCGATTGGAATTGAGGGTGAAGACTATGCCGGACCAGAATGGAAGCAAGAGTTTTACAGGAGCCGCATTACGACTCAAGGTTGGCCTGGCGGAGATGCTCAAGGGTGGCGTCATCATGGACGTGATGAACGTGGAGCAGGCGCGCATCGCCGAAGAATCCGGCGCCACCTCGGTCATGGCTCTGGAGCGCGTGCCGGCCATGATTCGCGCCGA
>CAYWMR010000289.1:0-6495 GCA_964458965.1 uncultured Occallatibacter sp.
GCGCTGCTTTACCAGCATCTGGACCTTCCCCTCGGCGGCGTCAAGCTCGGTCTTGCAAGCCGCGGAAAGCCCGACACCTTCTTCGAAAAGCTTGAGCGACTCCTCCAGGGCGAGGTCGCCCTTTTCCAGTCGATCGACAATGTTTTCGAGCTTCTTCAGCGATTCTTCAAAGGTTGGCATGGTATTCACTCACTGGAAATCACCTCAGTTTTAGGCGGCACGCCGGCAAACACTTCACCAGCAATATCATACCGCCCGAAAGGCGCGCTCACCTGCACGCCCTGAACCATGGGCCGCACGGCTTCCAGCATCTCTTGCGCAAAGGGAAAATCTGGCTAAGGCGGCCAAGCCACTGCCCGAACATAATCCGCATGTTGGGCCAACTCACTTGGGGCCGTCCCGCCCGGGAGAGTTATGAGAACAACCTGTACACCGCTCTTTCTTGCCAGTTTCATGGCCGGGACACAATCGGTGTCCGCCGTCACCAAACCTATCCTTTCGGCGCATTTCAACGCGGAATAGGATGCGATGTCCAGCCCGATCCGCATATCGACACCCTTTTGCTCGAAATCCGGGCGAAAATCGGCATCGGTCAGGGTCGCAACTCCCATTACTGGAGTTCTCTTCAGCTTGTATCCGCGAAATTTCAGCACGCCAAGTCTGACAGCCATCAAGTCCTTCTTGGCGAGATCCTTCAGCCATTGATCCGAATCGGCAAAAGTCTGAGTCGAGCCAGAAACTGGGAGTTTCTGGTGCCCCTGATACGGAGCGCAGTCGTAATACAGAGACCGAAAAAGTTCCTCATCTACGCCAGCGCAAATCTTCGCAAAGGCCTCAATGAAGTCTGGGTTATAGTGGATTTTGGCATTCTTGGCGGCGACGCGGAGGAATCCGCCGTCGATCATCAGGGCCAGCTTTTTCATCGACATCCTGAAATAGCAAACCCCGAAGCGAGAGCTCCGGGGTCTGCTGTAAACATGCTCGCCTACGAGCGTACGGAATATCAGAACAGTAGCCCATCTGGGCCAGCTTGTCAACCGAACTTTGTCTACAAGCGAAGGGGCCGCGAATTCGACGCGAAATCCCGGCAGCGGACAAGAGAAATCTTCAATTGCCCTTGCGCTCACGCAGGCAGGGGCAGCACGCCGGCCAGCACTTCGGCAGCAATGTCATACCGCCCGAACGGCGCGCTCACCTGCACGCCCTGTACCATGGGCCGAACGGCTTCCAGCATCTCCTGGGCAATCAGCACGCCTTCCCGGTGGCCGGCATCCGGCGTCTGGCATTGCGCCATCCGCAGCATGGTCTCCTCGGGCATGGAAATGCGCAGATCGTTCTTCATGAATTCGGCGTTGCGCAGGCTGGCGAGCGGCCAGATCCCGGCAATTACCGGAATCCGAAACTCCTCGATCTGGCGGAGAAAGTTTTCGAACTGCCGCAGGTCGAAGATCGGCTGGGTGATGGCGTACTCCGCACCGGCCTCCACCTTGTACCGGAACCGCTTCAACTCCTGCTCCATATCGGGCGCGCCGGGATTGGCGGCCACGCCGATGGTGAATCCGGCGCTTGCCCCGATGGAGTTGCCGCCGATATCGAGTCCCAGATTGAGCCGCCGCACAAGGTTGACAAGACCGATGGAGTCGACGTCAAACACTACGGTGGCGTCGGGGTAGTTGCCCAGCCTGGGCGGGTCGCCGGTGATGCAGAATATGTTGCGCAGCCCGATGGACGAAGCTCCCAGAAGATCGGACTGAATGCTCAAAATGTTGCGGTCGCGGCAGGTGTAATGCAGAATCGTCTCAATCCCGGCGCGTTGGTGAATCTGGATCGAGAGGCTCTGGGCGCTCATGCGCGCCGAGGCCCTGGGCGAGTCGCCCACAATAATGGCGTTAACCCCAAGCCTTGCAAACAGGCGCGCGCCTTCAATCTCCTTGCCGCAGTCGATTCCATTGGGAGGAACGATCTCCACCATCGTGAGGAAGGCGCCCTGATCAACCAAAGATCCCACCAGGGAGCGCTCTGCCAGTCTGGTGGGCGGCATTTCGGAAATCAGGGCCGAAATATGTGGCGGCCCAGCGCTGGAGACCTCGATGGTGGCCGGCTCGGCAGCGTGGTCAACAGTCTGCTCATCAGTCTCCGCATCAGCCTCCCCATCGAGGGCCCGCAATGCCGACCGCATGGCGCGGATATGGTTGGGAGTGGTTCCGCAGCAGCCGCCAACAATCTGTGCCCCAGCGCCGATGGCCATGCGCGCGAAGCCGGCCATGTACTCCGGCGAGCAGAGGTAAATGTTGCGTCCCTCAACGGCTCGCGGCAGTCCCGCGTTGGGTATTGCGGCCAGGGGGAGAGTGGTGGCCCCGCGCATGGCCTCGATTGCCGTGAGCACGGTTGCCGGGCCGGTGGAGCAGTTCACGCCCACAGCGTCTGCGCCCCACTCGGTGATCAGGGTAGCCGCGGTTGCCGCGGATGCGCCGTCCAGGCAGTTGCCGTCTTCATCCACCGTCACCATGGCCAGCACGGGCAGTTCGGGAGCGGTTTCGCGGGCGGCCTGGAGCGCTTCGCGAACCTCGTTAAGCGCCATCATGGTTTCCAGCACCAGCAGGTCCACGCCAGCCTCTGCCAACGCCCGAATCTGCTCGGCAAATGCCGCACGGGCTTCGCTCAGGCTGGTGATTCCCAGCGGTTCCAGCCGCACCCCCAGCGGACCAAGGGCGCCGGCGACCCATGCCTCGCCTGCCTGCTTGTCTCTGAAATGCTCCACCGCCTGGCGGGCCAGCCGAACGCCGGCGGTGTTGATCTCTGCCACCTTTTGCTGCATGCCATGGCGGGCGAGCCGGAAACGGTTAGCCCCGAAGGTGTTGGTTTCAAGAATCTGCGCGCCCGCCTGCAGATACTCCTCGTGAACACCGAGAATCGGGCCGGGGTTGGTGATATTCAGTTCGTCGTAGCAGTGGTTGATGGGGATTCCGCGGGCGTAGAGCAGGGTACCCATCGCGCCATCGGCAAGAATGGGGCGGTCACCAAAGATGTGTTTGAATCCGGGCATCCTGCCGTCATGCTAAACCTCCCACCCTTCCCACGCCAAAACACCAGCCTGCTTTGTTATACTTCGGTAGTCGAAAGCCGGGCAAAAGCCGGTTCCGGACCCCCGGACCATTGCATCGCCATTCCAGGGCCGTTGCGATTTTTCCGAGTTTTCCGGTTTAGTGGCAATCGCTATCCATTCAGTCACGCTGCGGTTCCAGCCGCGGAACCAAACCGCGGTAAGTTCCGCGCTTTCAGTCGAGGTAAGGGATTTTGAATATCAGAAGTCTTTATTTGAGCGCTGCCGCCGCCCTCACTGTTGCAGCCGCGCTTGCCGGTTGTGGCGGCACCACCTATTTTGCAGGCCGGAATCTTCCCCCCAGCGGGCTTACTAACCGCGTTATGATCGCAGTCCAGAACCCCAGCGCGTTTACCAAGGGCGCGCTGCAGATGGTGGATGCATACTATGACATTCGCGGCGGATACAGCGGAAAGCCCTCATCGTTTTCCGTCAGTGGCTATTCCGGGGCGTTGCCCATCAGCATCCAGAACATGCCGGAAGAGCAGACCGGCGCAATCTACGGCTCCGGCGACGGCAGCTTTGCGTTGGCCAGCTACGCCAAGGAAAACGTAGGCAACAGTGTCTCAGGACTCAACGGCCTCTCTTCCAGCGTCTTTATTACCCGCAATCTGTCTTACGCCTTCGCCGCCAGCCAGGTGTCTCGCGTGCTTACGGTTGTCAACCGCGGGTCCGGCGCGTCCTACCCGCTAAGTCTACCGGGCATTTATCGAGTCAGCACGAACCCCGGCGGATCGATCGCGCTGGCCTTTGTTCAGAACTCAAATTACATCTACTATCCGGTGCAGTTGTCGGCAGCGCAAACAATTACATACTCCGGCGGTCCCAGCACCTGGCCAAAGGCGGCGGCGGATTGCGAGCCGATGAACTCGCCCGCCATGTGCCTGTTTGAGGCCGTGGATCCCACGACAGGGAACCCGCTGGTCTTTGACCGGCCTGTAAAAGCTGTTTTCTCCGCCGATGGCGGAACTGCCTATATTCTGAATTGCGGCCCGGAGTGCGGTGGCAAAACCGCATCCATTTCGACTTTGCCGATTGCGCCCATGATCTTTCTTCTTGGCTTGCAGTCGGGTGCGCTGCCAACGCAAGCCGCGCTGAATGCGAGCACGATCGCCATACCCGGCGGCGCAAGCAATGCCCTGGTGAATACCTCAACGCTCTACGTCGTGGGCCAGCAGCCGCAACCGGTGCAGGGGCAGACGTTGTTTGCCGGCAACCTGACCGTGGTGAATCTCTCCAACAACTCGGCTTCGAACCCCATTCCCATAAGCGACGGCGCACCCGGTGCGGTGAGCCGGATGCTGATGGCCGACGATAATACATTGTGGATCGGCACCACCAAATGCACCAACGGCGTGCGCGCGGCAACAGGCCAGCCCTACGGCTGCCTTACCATGGTTAACACCGCCAACAACACGGTTACGCTGATTGAGCCGTATATCGGAGACGCCACCGGGATTGCCGCGGTTACCGGGCTGCACAAGATCTACACGGTGGAGGGCGGGCAGGTGTATATCTACTCCACCGTCGACGGCACTTCGATTGACAACCAGTACGTCACTGTTACCGGCACGGCCTATGACGTTGCGTACATGGATGCGGAATCCGACTCGAACAACACCGTCTACTGATTTCGAGAACCAATGACTGACGCCACCGCGTCCGACTCCCTGGCGACCGACGTCCTTGCCATTGCCGCCCACCGCGACGATGTGGAGCAGACTTGCGGCGGAACTCTGCTGCGCATGGCCTCGCGCGGGCTTCGCACTTCTATTCTCGATCTTACGCACGGCGAGGCGGGAACGCGCGGAAACGCGGAAGACCGGGCAAGGGAAGCCGTGGATGCCGCGCAGTTACTCGGGGTTAGTTGGCGTCAGGCTCTCGACATCTCCGACGGAGCGATTGAAAACACGCTCGAAAATCGCCTCAAGATTGTGCGCGTCCTGCGCCTGCTTCGGCCCCGCGTAGTGATTCTTCCTTACTGGCAGGCTCGCCACCCCGACCACGCGATTACCGCAACGCTCGGCTACGAGGCCTGCTTTCTCTCCGGCCTTGCCAAAGTGGATACAGGATCGGCCCCGCACCGCCCCTTCAAGATTGTTTATGCCAGCCTGTACGCCGATGTCCGTCCCAGCTTCATTGTGGACATCACACCATTCATTGAACAACGCCACCTGGCCCTGATGGCCTATCGCTCGCAGTACGCGAACCAGGCTGCGGGGAGCGGGATATTTGTTGCCGAAGATGAGATTCGCGAGCGCACGTTTGCCGAGGCTCGCCACTACGGGTTGCTCGCGGGTGTCCATTATGGCGAGCCCTTCGTGCAAAAAGAGGTTGGCCTGGTGGACGATCTCACGCTGCTCCCTGTCCAATCCATTTAACCGGCGCTCAAACCAAGCGAACCAGCGCCCGGCGCGGCCACCGCGTCGTCCAGCCTCAGCGCCAAGAAAATCGTTGCGGTCCACAGGGTCGCGATTTACCCTTGCGTTGTCGGCAGAGTCAAGAGAAGAGCCGGGTCTGGCTACGCTGTCAAATTTTGAGCATGAGGATGGAGCGCCCGATGTTCGAGCGGATCAAGCGATGGATCGTGAGTCCGAAGACGAACAGGTTCGCGTTCTATGTGGGTTGCATTGTACTTGCGGTTTTGGCATATGGAATCGAGGTTCATATGCAGAACTCACAGCAAGTCCTTGGCGAGATCTCCACAGGTCAACTGTCGCAACCGGGCTCGATCAGCAGTGCGCAGCAGGCACAACTCAGCGCGCTGTTGGAAATGAATCAGCTTATAACTACCCTGGGCACAACTTTGATGGGCGCCCTGGGGTTCCTTTTGGCCAATCGCAAGCCGAACTCCAAATCACGCCAGCTTTGGGCAGCCTTCGCAAGTTTCGCAAGCGTCGGATTGTCCATCTACTTCGGGTACAGGGCCTATAAGGACATTATCGATATGCTGCAAAATGCGCAGAATATCGGTTGGTTCGACGTCACCAGCGGCGTTATTGCGGTGGATCGCGAATGTCACTTTCTCCTTTTCGTTCTGGGAGTATTCTTTTTCGCGGATTTTGCATTTCACGAATTGAACCAGGAGGGCGCTGCAGATGCTTCCAGCACTTAAGTCGATCGCTCTCTCGCTGCTCCTGCTGTCACCTGGACTCTTCCTGCAAACCGGCAAGCAGCCCGGTCTGCTCAAGGTCACGTCAGATCCGCCCGGGGCGAGTGTGAGAATCAACAATAATCCTATGAATGGGAAGACGAATGCTACATTTGTTGTGACTGCGGGACAATATACGGTGACAGCGCAGGGCGCATCGGGAAATCTGAATTGCCAGCCGTCGCCGGCCACTGTCAATTCAGGCCAAATCACCACAGTCGTTTGTAAGTAGCCGGCGGCT
>CAYWMR010000290.1:0-6488 GCA_964458965.1 uncultured Occallatibacter sp.
CAGCAGCGGCAGCCGGCCCCAGCATCCTTGTCATCTGGATTGCAGCTTTGACTTGCTTCTTCGTGCCCCTCGCAGCCTGCGTAATGGAGCTCTCCTCGCGGCATCCCGACGAGGGCGGGATCTACATATGGACACGCGAGGCATTCGGCGAGTTCAGCGGCTTTATTGCGGCTTGGACTTACTGGATGAGCAACCTTCCGTTCTTCCCCGCCGTCCTCTACTTCGGTGCGGCCTCTGCTCTATTCGCCTTTGGTCAACGCGCTCACTTCCTCAATGACAGCCCGCCCTATTTCATCGCCTTTTCTGTCCTCTGGCTTACCATCATCACCCTGCTCAATATTGTGGGACTGGATTGGGGAAAGTGGCTCAACAACATCAGTGCTATGGGAAGCCTTCTACCGCTCGGGGCCATCATATTGCTCGGCGCCGCATCCTATTGGCGATTCGGACTCGCCGGCAATCTCGCATCCTCAAGCTTCGTTCCACACCTCAGCCTCAAGAATGCAGTCTTCTGGTCCACCGTTTTCTTTGCGTTCGGCGGAGTCGAGGCCGGCTCGGCAATGGGAGACGAAATCAAGAATCCGCGCCGTGTCGTCCCATGGGCCGTTCTCACCGGCGGCAGTGTTCTTGCTATTGGATACATCGCCGGGACAGCAGCCCTTCTGGTTGCCCTTCCGAGTGACGCGGTCGGTGGCCCGGATGGTTTTGTCAAAGGCATTCAGATTCTCAGCGATCGCATGAATCTTGGCTGGCTGCTGATGCCCGTGGCCATGCTTGTCAGCTTGAATGCCGTTGGCAGTGCAGCCGCGTATCTCTCCTCCACGTCGCGTCTGCCTTTCGTAGCGGGCATCCATCATTACCTGCCCGCAGCTTTCGGCTGGATTCACCCTCGCTTCCGCACACCCTGGGTAGCGATTGCAGTTTACGGGCTTGCCGGCATCTCGATGGCTCTGCTCGGCCAGGCCGGAACCACCGTCCGCGGAGCATATGACGTTCTTGTCAGCATGGCAATCATCTCTTACTTCCTGCCCTATTTGTTCCTGTTTGCGGCCATGATTCGCTTGCAGAATCGCCCTGTTGGACGCGAGGTGCGCCGCGTCCCCGGTGGCAAGCCGGTGGCCATCGTTCTGGCGGCAATCGGATTGGTTAGCACTGCCCTCACCATCGTTCTCTCAGTTGTCCCATCGGAAGAAGAGCCGAACAAGACGCTCGCAGCCGCCAAAATTGTGGGTGGAACGGGAGTACTGGTTGCAGCGGGCCTGGCGGTGTTTCTGTTCTCACGATGGAGGACAAGCCGGAAGCGGGAGCCGAAATAGGGGATGAGGATGCAGATGGCCTCGGAGAGGTCAGTTGGGTCGACGGTGGCAGGAGCGGAGGCGGTGGCGGCAGAGGCGGGGGCCGGCCCAACAGCAGGGCTTTGATAAGGACAAGGCTGCCGAGTACATGGACAAGACCGCGAAAGGCGATGACGCATACGTCTGCGGGCCGCCGCGCGCTACGAGAATGAGGTAGACGCGAATTGCCTGGCGCGTGAAGTGGAGAGCCTCTATCTCAATGGGCCTGCGGGAGGATCTGGGGTCACATATTCCTTGCGGGAAAATATCGCGATCATACCGGCGCTCATTGCGCGTGACCGGGTCGCGACCAATGTCTGGATTGAGGAAGCATGATGAAGCTTAGAGAACTGGCCCACTCTCGCGCATGCGACAAAGGAAACCTCGTCAGCATCTCGATGATTGCCTTTCGCGAAGAAGACTACCCCACACTGGTCGAGAACGTCACCGCGGAGCGAGTAACGGAATTATTCCAGGAACATATCACCTGGCCCGCCATGCGGTATTGTGTTCCGAATATCTTTGCGCTCAACTTTGTGCTACACCGGGCACCGACGGACAGCGTTACACGCTCGCTACGCCTTGATGCACACGGCAAGAGCCTCAGCTCGCTCATGCTTTCGTCGGAGATCTAGCCGAATGATGCGCTCAATATTGATTGCACTCACAGGCCTGACTCTGATTCAATCCATTGCCGACGCGCAGAGTGCGCAAGCTGCATGCGATGGACTGCATTCCTTCAACAAGGAAGCTTCGCGAGTTCTAAATACGAAGTACGTCCCCGACGGTCCTTTGCAGCTTCCGCCTACGGAGGTTGCAAGTCGACTTTGACAATGGGACCTCGAGACACTATGTTATCGGGAAACCGATTAGTCACAGAATTCCAACGGTTGAATCGCGCATGTCGCGTTAGTTGCCAGCGGTGTCGTATTCGGAATTTTCACTTGTGGTATCAAGGAATCGCAGCAGGCACCAAGCCTGTTCCACGAATGCAAAAGGAGAGGGATCCTGATGGCCAAATCCATGATTATGAATCGCCGCGAGGCGCTGCTGCTTTCAGCTACGGCAGGATTGAGCATTGCTACCGGTAGATCTGCACTCGCTTCAGACAGTATCAAAACCGGAGCTCACCAGGAGGCAGGCTTGTGCTCCACTCCGCGAACTGCGGTTGCCAACACCCGATATGGCAAAGTGCGCGGATTTCTGGATGGTGGCGTTCTTACCTTCAAGGGCGTTCCGTATGGCCAAACGACAGCCGGAGAAAATCGCTGGCTGCCCGCCAAGCAGCCCACGCCGTGGAAGGATGAACTTCCAGTGCTGGTCTATGGCGCAAACTGTCCTCAAAACCTGCACACCTGGACCAGTCCCGAGCAGACTTTCATCCAGGACTGGGACGACGGCTGGCAGAGCGAAGACATGCTGAAGCTGAACATCTGGACGCCAAGCCTCGCCGGCAAAAGCCCAGTGATGTTTTACATTCACGGCGGGGGATTCAGCTTCGGGTCTTCCTACGAATTGCCATCGCACGAAGGCGCACAGATGGCCCGTCATCACGACGTCGTGCAGGTGTCCGTCAATCACCGTCTCAATATTCTTGGATTCTTCGATGTCTCGGATATCGGAGGATCCGCCTATGAAGACTCGGTCAACGTTGGCATGACCGACCTCGCGGCAGCGCTCAAATGGGTGCAGGAAAACATCGCCAACTTCGGGGGCGATCCCGATCGAGTAATGATCTACGGCCAATCCGGTGGCGGCTCAAAGGTAACAACGCTGATGGGCATGCCATCAGCGGCGGGCCTGTTCCATCGTGCTTCGGTGCAGTCGGGCGGAGGCGGCAACATTCCCAGCAAAGAACAGCAAAAGGAAGTTGCCAAACAGCTGATGAAGGATCTTGGATTAGCATCCAACGACATCGACTCGCTGCAGAAAATGGAATGGGCAAAGCTGATTGCTGCCGGCAATGCAGCTGTTGCCAAAATCAATCCCTCTGGGCCGCCCATGATGGGCCCGGGAGCTCCCGGCAAGCCGCGCGTGGGTTGGTCACCTTGCGTGGATGGAAAGGTCATCAACATGCGCTCGTTCTTCGATGCAGCACCAGAGATTTCCAAGAACGTACCCATGCTTGTGGGTTCGGTGTCAGAAGAAGGCAATCGCATGTCTTCGCGGCCGACTGAGGAAGAGTGGCATTCCAGCCTTGCCAAAGCCTACGGAGACGAAAAAGCAACTGCCATCATCACGATCCTGAAGAAGGCATACCCGCAAAAGAAGATCCAGACCCTCTCGTACATGTGCAGCGGCAGCTTCGGATTGAATGGCCTCTCCATGCGCAACAATGTCGTTAAGATGGCGAGGTTGAAGCACGAACTCAACGCCGCACCCGCGTATGCGTACTACTTCACGTGGCAAACGCCGATTCTCGATGGGATACCGGGCGCGTGGCATACGGCCGAACTTCAGTTTTGCTTCGACAATACCAAGCGTTGCGAACAAGGCACCGGAAATACGCCCGAGGCGCAAGCTTTGGCGAAGAAAATGGCGGCAGCCTGGGCGGCCTTCGCTACAACCGGAAATCCTGGCCTGCCCGGCCTGAAGTGGACACCAACGGACCCCACAAGCAACAAAGCCATGATTTGGGATAACGAGTGCCGAATGGTCGATGACCCTGATGGAGAAGCCCGCAAGATCATCTTGACCTGATTTCCGCAGGCATCGACGACTGAAAAATCCGGATGCTAATCGGAACGGCTTTTGTAAAATCTGATGCGGGTATAAGCGCCAATACTTCCACTCGTGTGACGCACTATCGGGGGAAACCTGGGGAAATCTGAAACCTGGGGAAAGAAACCTGGGGACAGGCGGGACGTTCTCTCAGCCGCTCCGGGAGAAAAGCACGTCCAATCGCCATGAGCCAGCATTACGGTCAATCTTGATGTTGGTGCCCGGAGGGGGACTTGAACCCCCATGGCCTTGCGGCCTGCGGATTTTAAGTCCGCTGCGTCTGCCAATTTCGCCATCCGGGCGGCGATCATGCGGCCTGCATGACTAATGGTAACTGACGCACTGGGCTGTTAAGGTTGGCGCATCCGCGCACACGCGTCCTTCGCGGTCCGCATCCGTCTGGAACGAAACCGGAACGAGTCTTGGTTAATGACCCTTACCGGGCTTATTGGACCCGGCGAAAGCGGATGTTCTCCCCGTCCAGGCGGTACTCCGCGGAGCAGATATCGCCGCCGCAGATCATGGTCTCTCCAGCGCACAGTTGACGCCGGGTGATAAGCCCCAATGTGCCGCACCGGGGACACGACATGACGGCCACAAATGGGTTTTGCGCATGACCCAGTTTCGCCTGGTTCTCCAGCACAAAAACCGTTCCAGGATCCATTCTCTCGGGAATCCATTCTTCCAGAAACTGCAAGTCGGCTGACATCCTGCCCTCCAGTTCTTTGATGGGTCGATGTAACCGAGCCGCATCCAGTAGTTCTGGCCGGCTCCAAATTCTTTGGAACAACAGCAGGCTGCGAATGGCGCGCCGGAGGCAAGGGAAACCACCGGTTGAGCACATTCTTGCCGGGCAGCGTTCATCAAGTCAACTGGAATCGGAACCTGGGAGTATCGAAATGGATTCCTCGGTCTCGAAATGAGAGCCATTGCTTATCGATATGTCTGTAGGAACTATCCAGAAACTGCGACTGTCAGGACTATTTGATAGGGCACGACGTTCGCAGCCAGATGCCAGCATTGCATGCACTTTTTCTCTGCACACCGGCATTTTCGTGCGCAAAAGCGAATCGAATACGCATGTTTTCGCGCTAACTACGCGCATAAACGGCCTTATCAGGTGCTGTTTTTGCACTAATTGTCACACGCTTGAATGCATTAATCTGCAAACATAAACCGGTACGCTTCAACACTCCAGCGTACGCAAATCACCGCACATGCGGCGGCGCACCAGGTGCACGGTTCTTGTCTTGAATGGGCGGAAATTACGCTGGGCTTGATCCCTTGGGGGTTTCTCTGCTGTCGCATGTTCAGCATCCCTATGGAGTTTTTGGACAGGCTCGACGGTTCTTCGAAGTATTCGGGCCGCGAATACGCGGATCCTTCGGCTTCGCGCAGGATGACAGGGCGCATTGTGCTATGGACTTTAGTGACAGGACACTAGCGGGCTGCGCTTGCGGCAACCGTGGTTTTTGAGCCCGCAAACTCGTCGATTGCTCTATAGATTTCTTCGTTTCGCCGGATGCCTTCAACGTAATCCCGTGTCTGGGTAAAGGGAATGGATTCGACAAACTCGTCGATGCCACCGTAGGGACCGGCAGCCTCCCAGTCCTGCACTCGGCTCTCTCCGGCGTTGTATGCAGCCATGGCATATTCCGGCACCCCGCCCACCTGGTCCAGCATCTCGCGCAAGTAGCGCGTGCCGAGGCGGATGTTTGTCTCCGGATCAAGCAATTGGAAGGTCTGGAAATGAGTCATGCCTTCTTCGCTTGCCACCTTTTTGCCGTTGGAAGGCAAAAGCTGCATCAGCCCGTAGGCATTGGCATAGGAGACGACCGAGGGGTTGAACTCAGATTCCTGACGGATCAGCGACAGGACAAAATAGGGGTCGAGATTGTTCCGGGCCGATTCGGTCTTGATGGTCTCCCACCATGCTTTGGGAAACAGGATGCGCCAATATGCCAGAGGAATCGACTTGATGGAGGCGGTTGCGGCATACGGCAGGGCTCGTTTCAGCGCTCGCATGGCGCGAAATGTCTCGCCATAAGAAGCATAGATCTGCGCCTCGGCCAACGCGCTCCATGAGGCTGAGTCAGGATCGGCGGCAATTTCCTGCGCGATGTAATCGTTCAACCCAGCATTGGCCAGCAGCCGGGCTTTGGCAAGATGCGGACTGTCGGCAGGAAAACTTTCTTCGAGGTGTGGCACCGGGTCCGCCTGAAGGCGGTCTAGCTGGGGCTGGGCTACTGGTTGCGCATTTCCGAGTGCGGCTAATCGCTGACGGGCCATTTGCGCATAGAAGAAGTGCTGATATGCGCGGATCAGCGTACGGTAATTTGCTGCGGCATTGGCTGGTTTGTGTTCCTGCGATTCATATAGACGGCCGCTCCAGTAGATGGCGGAAGATATCTCCTTCGAGGTGGGGTAGAGGCG
>CAYWMR010000291.1:0-6476 GCA_964458965.1 uncultured Occallatibacter sp.
TTCGTACGCGCTCAAATCCCGAAGAGTGCTCCAGCTCCGCAAAGATCTCGCGGACAAACGGGAGAATCATGAGGTTTCAGTTTAGCAGCGTGGGCGAAGCCAAACCGAACGGGATACGTTGACCTATTTCAAATTCCGATTTGCTTGCGAATATCCTTCAGCAGCACCAGCAGATGCAGAGGGTCCGCCGGTGAGGCAACAAAATCAAACTGCGCATAGTAGTGCCACGCCTGCTCGTCTTTGGCATGGACGGACAACGCCCGAATGCCGGCAATTTCGGCGGCCTGGGCCGTTCGCCGCACGGCATCTGCCAGCAGAGCGCGTCCCACGCCTTGCTGCTGCCAGTTTGTGTCGACTGCAAGCCGCGCCAACAGCATGACTGGCACCGGATGCCGCGCAAGCCCCTTCTGCAGACGTTCCGGCGCATCGGAATACTCAATCTGACCCACTGCAAGACTGTAGTACCCGATCACAACTTCGCCAACCAAGCCGACGTAAGTCTGCGCCGCGCCGGCGCCCTGGTTCTGAAGCGCGTACTTGCGCAGCCAGTTGTTCAGCGCCTCTTGTCCACAGTCGAAGGCGTCGATCGGATGGTCGCGCCGGAGCTTTTCGATCCTGCGATTTTCAGTCACTTTGGCGCGCCGGCATCGAAGAATCCCGGCTCATCGAGGAGCGCCTGCAGACGAGGCAATGGACGAGCGGGTGCATCGAGCGCCGCTCGGAACGTGGCCCACCTCTCCGCATCCAGCCCAAAGACGCGCCGATCCGCCAGCGTCTCTTCGGCCCGCGCAAGTGCGCTTTCCATCACAAAATCGCTCATCGACCGATGGACGGCAGATGCGGCAGCCTGCAGCTTCGCTTTTGCCGTGGGCGATACACGCACGTCTAACTTTTCCGTGCGCCGTTCCGTCTGGATGGGTTGCGTTGCCATGTTGTGCTCCCTCACTACCTCGATGATCGTCGAATGTATAGACAATGTCAAGACCTTCAGAACCCAGCCTCGTGCCCATGCCGGACAGCCAGAATCACCACTTCTTTCCCGTCATAGCGATACAACGCCAGGTATGCTCCGTGCCCAAACTCAATCACCCACTCGCGGAATTCCGGCGGTAATTCGTCCATTGGCCGGCCTATTTCCGGATGCTTGCCCAACAGCTTCACGCCCTGCCGAATCGCCTTCACGGCCCGCTTAGCCGCGTCGGCGCTCTTGGGGGCAAGAAAAGCATGCATCCGAGCCACATCGCGCAAGGCCGGTTGCGGCCATTTCAGACGTGGCATTCCGGCGCCTCGCCATCCTCACCTGCTTCGAGTTTGGCGAGCCAGGCGTCTGCTTCCTCTGCGGTTGCGTGCAGGCCAGTTGCCTCGTAGTGATTCCAGGCCGCAAGAGCATCCTGCCGGAGTTGCTCTCGCTTCTCCTCTCGGCTCACATACTGTTCCACCGCCTCGCGCATCACCCAATGCGCGGACCGGCGTCTCGCCCCAGCGAGCCGCTGCACTCGCTCCTTCAGTTCGCTGTCCAGCTTTAGACTTGTTGTAGAAGTTGCTGGCATAGTAAGTACTCCAAGGTGTTACCTTCAGCTAATATAGCATACTACCAATCAATCATCCTCTATCCCGGCCTGGACCGCAACTCCGGTAAACTTGAACATAATGCGAATTGGAATCGATTTCGGAACCACACGGGTGGTAGTCGCGCTGGTGGATCGCGGCAACTTTCCCCTGGTCAGTTTTGAAGCGCCGGACGGGCAGGTACACGACTGGTTTCCACCCGTAGTCGCAGTCAACGACGATGTCCGGCTCTACGGCTGGGAAGCGATTGCCGTGCAGGAAGATGCGAAATGGACCGTACAGCGTTCTTTGAAGCGGTATCTCCGCACTGCCGGCCCACACACCAAAGTTCCGCTGGCAGAACAACTGCTCCCCTTGCGCCTGCTGATGGCAGAGATGATGGCCGCGCTGCGGGTCCAGTTGCTGGGGCATTCAAACCTGGGCTCAAACGAGCCCCAAGAGAAGCTCGAGATCATGCTTGGCGTCCCGGCCAGTGCCAACAGCAACCAGCGCTTCCTTACCGAAGAAGCCGCACAGGCAGCGGGATTTACAGTGCTCGGCCTGCTGAATGAGCCCTCGGCCGCGGCCATTGAATTTGCCCACCGCAACAGTTCCGAACGCAGGAGCCGCATTGGCAGCGGCCTGGTTGTCTACGATCTGGGCGGCGGCACCTTCGACGTTTCCCTCGTCACGATGGGTGAAACGGAACATACCGTTGAGGCCTCCGATGGCATTCCCGGCCTGGGCGGAGACGACTTCGACGAGATCCTCGCCGACCTAGTCCTCGAATCGTTGGGAGACAGCCGCAAGCTCACCCCGGCTGAGCGTTACCGCCTGCTCGAAGAATGTCGTGAAAAGAAAGAGTCTCTGAATCCGAATACGCGCAAAGTCACAATTGACCTTGAACGGGTGCGAGGAGGATGGGAGCAGGTGACTATCCCCGTGGACGATTACTATGAGCGCTGCCGCCCTCTGATTGAGCAAACGCGCACCGTGGTTGAGAATCTGCTTGCCGCTCACCCCGATCGTTCGCTCGACACTCTTTACGTGACAGGCGGCGCGGCGGAGCTCCCGCCTGTGGCGCGAATTCTTCGAGAAAGTTTTGGGCGCAAGGTCCGCCGATCGTCGTATATGCGCTCGGCCAGCGCCATCGGGTTGGCCATTCGCGCCGCCGGCTCCACAGATTCGCCTCAAGCCTCGTCAGCCGATCAACTGCACGACCAGTTCAATCGCAACTTTGGCTTGTGGCGCGAGGCAGACCATGGCGGAACCATTCTGTTCGACCTGATCTTTCCCCGCGGAGTGCGATTGCCCGCGCCCGGCGAGCCGCCCCTCATCGTCGAGCGCCGTTACCAGCCGGCCCACAACATCGGCCACTTCCGCTACCTGGAATCTTCGCAACTCAACGACCAAGGCCAGCCAACCGGCGAAATCGCCAACTGGGATCAGATCCAGTTTCCCTTCGACGCCGAGCTGCAGCATCACCCAAATCTGGGCTCGGTGCCCATAGCCCCGCTGGCCAACCCAGGGAACCTGCGGATCCGCGAACAGTACACCTGCGACTCAACCGGCAGTCTGAGAGTTAGAATTACGGCCGACCCGGCAGGATACACACGTGAATATTCCATTGCACAATCCGCCTGAGAGCCGCCGGCCTTATTCCGCAACTGCGCCCGCGTGATGCACATACACCTGCTGGGGTGAATCGACTTCAGCGGCAAATCCGTTGACCTTCAGCTTCAGCGATTCGATCGCGGGCTTGCGGTCCAGCGGCGCATCGAAGCTCAGCTCGTACTGGTTCTGCAGACGCAGCGCCAGATCTTCCAGATATGGTTGGAAGCTTACCGGATTTCCCATCGCCATTCCATAGCTTCTGCCGCCTGTGGCCTGGCTCATCTCGATGAGCAGGCTCTGGCCGCCATTGCCCGACATCTCGCTTGCGGAAGAGTCGGCGCCATTCCGGCCGTTCCAGTAAATCGAATAGACCACCAACCCCGCGCGAACTGAGTCGTTTGTCGCGGCCTGAACATAACTGTCGTCGGGATCGAAACGCCGGTTGTAAGGATCGATGCCGTCTGTCACCAAAACCACTTCGCGCCGTGCTTTGCGCTCGGACGAAGGCCAGTTCTTCGCCAGGTCTGAGAGACAGAAGTAGGGGCTCGAACTGGTGCCGGTGGGCAGATGGAGATTCTCGAGCACCTGCGCATGGTCTGAGGAGAGCGGACCCGCCAGCGCCGCGCGTCCATTCTCCATATAACCGATTCCAAGTAGTGTGTTCGGAGGCAGGCTCTGGACGAAATGCTTGATCTCCTCGAACTGGCGGCCCAGGTTTCTTGCCGAACTGTCGATGAGTACAACCAGTTCCAGCCTGTCTTCCGCGCCACGCAGCGGCGCCCAGCCGGTGATACTGGAGTCTTTCCCATTCACCTTGACGTCCAAATCCTGCTGAGAAATATTCGGGGCCAGCTCGGTATGATGCTTCGAGAGAATCGTTACCACTGCCTGTCCCTGTCCCGTATGGGCTGGGTCCTGCGCAAACACATGCGCGGCCATCAGCGCCGCCAGGCAGACAATCAAGATCGCTGTTCCAGTTCTGTTCACACAAGCCACCCAATCGAGGTGTTGCCGCCAACTACCTTCCAGCTTCTATGCGGCAATCGACCTCTACGGTGTTAGACGCGCCCAGGCTTGAACCGGTCCCACAAAGGTCAGTCGCCCCCCAACTCCTTTGCAAACGAGTAAAAGAAGTCCAGCGACTTCCAATACGAATCCACCGGCAGCCTCTCGTCCCGTCCATGCGCGCGCTCATCGTCCCGTTCCAGCGCAATGGCCGAGTAACCGTAGCAAGGGATCCCCGCCTGAGCAAAGTAGATGGAGTCGCTCGCCCCGTTTTCCATCACCGGTGTGACGGGGACACCCGGCCAAATAGCTTCTGTCAGCCGTTTTAATGGTCCAAAGACCTCCGCGATCGGGGCCGGAGGGACCATGGCCTTTCGCTCCGGCGCTGCATCGGACACATCGCCGGCGTCGGAGACATATTTGACGCTCAGCTTGGGGTCACCGAAGACTTCAATAAGCTGCTTCCGAATCTCCTCCGGAGAGTGGCCTGGAAAGATTCGGCAATTCACATTGGCCTGCGCGGTCTGCGGTAGAGCGTTGTTGGCATGTCCGGCAGCCAGCCGCGTTGCCACGCACGTAGTGCGGAAGTTTGCGTTGAAGCTCGGCTCGGCCCCCAGCCGCTCCGCCGCTGCCATATCCGGCGGCGAGGCCAGAATCGCCCGAATATCCGAGGCCGTCTGCCCTGTCTCCTGACCTGCAAGATTTGTAAAATACGTCCGCGTCACCTCGTTCATCTCAAAAGGAAACACATAGGCTGCCAGCTTGTTCAAGGCCGTTGTCAGCTCATAAATCGCATTGTCGGGCCGGGGAAGCGAGCTATGGCCTCCGCGATCGATGGCGGTAATTTGAAAGTCGGAATAAACCTTCTCTGTGGCTTCGACGTCCGCCACCACCGCGCGTCCATGGTCCAGTTCCACCCCGCCCGCATCGGGATTGATCACATACGCCGCGTCAACCAGATCGCGATGCTTCCGGACGAGCCAGTCCGCGCCGTTGAATTTTCCGCCCTCCTCGTCCGCCGTCAGCGCCAGAATCAGGTCGCGCTTCGGCTTCCATCCCTCGCGATGGAGCCGCAAAAAAGTGGCCACCAGCGCAGCATCGGAGTTCTTCATATCCTGCGTGCCGCGTCCGTAGTAATAACCGTCCTTCACCACAAATTCAAATGGATCGGTGGACCAATCCGACTTGAGGGCCTCCACCACGTCCATGTGGCAGAGAAACAGTACCGGCTTTTCACTCGATGTTCCCGCAGCGCGGAACCGCATCACCAGATTCTGCTTCCGCACATCCGGGCCCAGCAGTTGAACATCCTTGGCAGGAAATCCGGCGTCAAGGAAGCGCTTCTGCATCGCCGCGGTCGCGGTCGTTACATTCCCAAGTGGGGTGTCCGTCGTGTTGATTTCGATGAGTTCCTTGAAGATCTCTAAAGCCAGCGCGCGATCCTCAGCCGATGCCGCCGTAAGCCCGTAGGCCGGCGAGGAACTGGCAGGCGACAAGGCCTGCGCCTGTGAGCTTTGGGTGAACCCCGAAAACCCGAGGCAAACAGAAACGAGGAACGCGGCAATAGGTGCTTGCAAACTCAAAAGACGCATGTGCGCATTGTAAGGCGGCTGAGGCTTCCCTTGGCGCGGAAAATGGGCATCCAACATTTGCGCGCCGGCAGAAATCGATTTATCGTTGTGGCACGTTTAAATTGAGGTGCAAAATGCAGTTCAGGCTTCTCGCCGCCGCTTCTCTCGCCGCCTTCACGTTCGCCGCAGCCGCTCAAATGCCCGACAAGCCCATCACCCGGCCCAGAATCACCGGCATATCGCACATCGCTGTTTACACTTCGAATCCCGCGGCCACCGACCATTACTATCGCGAGATCCTGGGAGGGGCAAAGCTTGCTGACCCGGAAGACCCCGCGGGTGTGCGCTACGCGTTCAGCGCCACGCAATTTGTTGAGGTTCTCCCCTTGCCCGCGGATTCCGGCATTAACAGGCTTGACCACACGGCCTTCAATACCGACGACGCGGAAGGCCTGCGCAGATATCTTGGCTCCAGGTCGTGGAAGGTGCCATACAGGGTGGAGAAAGGCGCCGACGGCAGCCACTGGTTTGCTGTCAAAGACCCTGAAGGCAACAAGGTCGAGTTCGTTCAGCCACCGGAATATCCCAAGGCGCCAGCCGCTCCCAATGCCATCGGCCACCACATCATCCATGTCGGGTTCCTGGTCCACAGCCGCGCCTTCGAGGACACGTTCTATCGCGACCTGCTCGGCTTCCGCCCCTACTGGTTTGGCGGCATGGTCGAGGGCAAGGTCGACT
>CAYWMR010000292.1:0-6449 GCA_964458965.1 uncultured Occallatibacter sp.
TGCGCCCGATCTCATCTTCAGTTTTTTTCTTTACCCGGATGGGTATGCCGCTCTCAAGATCGGAAGCGCACTCGGTGTTCCCGTTGTGGCCATGGGGATCGGTTCGGACATTCATAGCATCGGCGATCGCATATCGGCCTTGCACACCAGGAGGGTTCTGCGTGAGATCGACTTTCTGGTGACCGTGAGCAGCGATTTGCGAAACAAGGCTCTGGGCATGGGCGCAACGGCGGAGAAGAGCCGCACTGTCGTCAACGGCTGCGACCTGGCCGTCTTTCATCCGCGGGACCGGTTGCAGGCGCGGGAGAAGCTCGAGATCGATTCCGATGCTGAGGCGGTGGTTTACATTGGACGCATGGATGTGAGGAAGGGCCTTCGGGAACTTGTGCAGGCGGCGGCTTCGCTGCGGACTCAGCGTCCAGGGATGCATGTGTACCTGGTTGGCGAGGGACCGGACAGGCCTGAAATCGAAGGCGCCATCCGGGCCGGCGATGCAGCGGGGTACATTCATATGCTGCCCTCTTGCGCGTTCGACGATGTGGCTGTGTGGATGGCAGCAGCCGACCTGGTGACGCTGCCAAGTTACATGGAGGGCTGCCCGAACGTGGTGCTGGAGGCGCTGGCGTGCGGGCGTCCGGTGGTGGCGACGGATGTCGGCGGGATTCCTGAAATCCTGAGCGCCGAATGCGGACGGCTGGTGCCCCCGCGCGACGCCGAATCGCTGGCAAGGGCGCTGGCGGAGGTTCTCGATTCCACCTGGGACGCGGCTCAAATTTCCGCGCGCGGAAGCCGCAGTTGGGACACGGTTGCGGCGGAGCTGATGAATATCTTCGAGCCGCTGGTATCGAAAAGGCAGGCGACACATGGCTGCTAGTCCAGAATTGAGACGGCGGGGACTGACGACGCTGCGGACCTGCGGCCGGTGGCTGGTTGGGCTGCTGGCGACCATTGGCCTGGTGATGGTACTGGTGATTACGACTCCGATTGTGACGTGGTGGGCGTGGGCCTACTCAGGGCCGCTCGACCACCCAAAGGGCGATGTTCTGATCGTGCTGGCCGCGGCCAGGGACGACCGGGGCGGTCTCTCCTTCTCGTCTTTCTGGCGTGCGCGTCACGCGCTGCGGGCGTGGCAAACTGGAGGCTTCAAGAGGATCGTGATCAGCGGCGGCGAGGGTCCGGCAATCCAGGATTATCTCATCTTCAACGGCATTCCGCGTGACGCCATGGTGGCAGAGTGGAAGTCATTGAGTACCCGTGAAAACGCATTGGAGACAGCACGCATTGTGCAGAGCATGCCGGGCAAGAAAGTACTGCTCACCAGCGACTTTCACATGTACCGGGCGATTCGGGTGTTCCGCAAGGTGGGTGTCGATGTGACTCCCATGCCTGTGGGGGACGTTTTGGGTGCTGCCGAACAATATGGTGGCCGCTTCGACGGATTCGAAACGATGCTGGTTGAGACCCTGAAGATTGTCGATTATCGGCTGCACGGATGGATATAGGACCTCTTCACCCTATCGCGTCTCACGATACGGTCTTATCCGGCCTCACGGGAAGAGCTTGATCCTGGGTGTCCTGCAGCTTATAAAGCAGCGATCGGTAGCTGATGTTGAGCCATTTTGCTGTCTTCTGGCGGCTCCAGCCATTTGCCTGCAGCACTTTTAGAATGATCTCGCGCTCCAGTTCCCGTGTAGCGGCCTTGGTAATCTGCTTCAGGGAGATGGGGTTGGCGAGATTGATCTCGGGAATCAGCCTGGCCGGGGCAACCGGGAGCAATTCGGCCGCGAATGCCTCGTCGTTCCCGATGAGCACATGGCTGCGAATCATGTTTTCAAGCTGCCGGATGTTTCCCGGCCAGTGGTATCCCTGCATGAGGCGGAATAATTCGCGCGAGACCGGCTTGGGAGCAACGCCAAACGATTGTGAATAGATATTGAGAAAATGGTCGATGAGAATCGGCAGATCCACGAGCCGGTGACGCAGCGGCGGCAAATCGATGGTAACCGCGTTAATGCGAAAGAAGAAGTCCAGACGGAAAGTTCCATTCTCGGTCTGCTCGCGGAGGTTGCCATTGGCCGCGCAGATGAGCCGGGTATTGACTCTTCGCGCGTCCTGCGCTCCGATGCGCGTAAAGCTTCCGTCCTGCAGCACCTGCAGCAACTTTGCCTGGACCGACAAATCGAGACTGCCAACCTCGTCGAGAAACAGGGTTCCCTGGTGAGCCAGTTCCACGCGGCCGCGTTTGGTGGTGTAGGCCCCGGTAAACGCTCCCTTTTCGTAGCCGAAGAGTTCCGACTCGATGAGCGAGTGTGGAATGGCCGGACAGGTGACCTTGACGCATGCACCTCTGGAGCGGTTGGAACGGGCGTGCAGCAGCTTGGCAAAGATGTCTTTTCCGGTTCCGCTCTCGCCCTGTAATAGCACAGGGACATTGGTTTCGGCGGTGCGTTCCAAGGTCTCCCGGGCGACAGCCATCATGGGAGACTGTCCGAAAATGACATCCATCGGAGGTAGATCGCGAATATCGACAAACTCTGTTGCGCGCGCCAACGCCATCTTGAACCCTATACTGTGCCGGCTGTATCCAATACCGCATGCAACTTATGGGCCATACATTTGACCTATTGGCGGGAAAACACCACCGCTTTGGTAACTTAAGCACTAGAATAAAGGTAATCAGTCGGTACTTTTGGGTGAATTGTGCGTGACAGAGGTGTTCCGTTTGTGAAAATCTTTGCGCATGTGTTGAAATGTTTACCACTTTCAATGCTAAGATTCAACTGAAGTGGCCCAAGGTCGGCAAGCTTTATAACCCTCTTGACGAGTTGGCACTCGCTGAGGAGGGGTTTCCCGGAAGCACACCGCAGCAAATTGCAATCCGCAATCTTCTAAACTCTCCGAGCTGCCTGTTGGTGCGGGGGGAGTAATCCACGAAAGATTTACAAAAATAGAGGGATGGAATGAACAGGAATGGCAATCACACTTCGGGAGCGCAAGTGAGGAGTGCGGGCAAGCGCAGGCCTCATATCGCCGTTCTCGATGCGGATCAAGGAATCCTGGACTACATACACCATATTCTGGCTGACCGCTTCAGCGTGAGACTGTTTAGCGACGCGGCCACACTGACGCGGGGCCTTACCGAGACACCTCAATTCGATCTGCTGCTGATGGATTGGCACATTGCCGAAGACGAAACCGAGGAAAATGCACTGGGCCTGCTGGGAAAGATTCGCGCCTCGAATCCGTCTTTGCCGGTGGTTATGCTGTCCTGCTCGGCGGAGCTGGGAGAGGTGATTTTGGCGACCCGCATGGGCGCCAGCGATGTGATCCTGAAGCCATTTGGGAAGAGCGATATCGATATCTCGGTAGATCAATGCCTCAAGCGGCTGGGTAAGCCTGTGATCGAGGACGATGCAGACGAAATCAAGCTCAACGAGAACACGTCTTTTGTGAGATCGAGCAAGTGCATGAGGGAGATTGAATCGCAATGCACACTGGTTGCCCGAGCGGATATTCCGGTGCTGATTCTTGGCGAGAGCGGAACCGGGAAGGAAGTGGCTGCGATGCTGACCCACAAGATGTCGGCCCGGAGCCAGCGCAGCTTTCTGAAGGTGAACTGCGCCGCGATGCCAGCAGATTTGCTTGAGAGCGAACTTTTTGGATACGAGCAAGGAGCTTTTACCGGTGCTGTGAAGTCGAAGCCCGGGAAGTTCGAGATTTGCGACAAGGGCACGATCTTTCTGGATGAAATTGGCGAAATGCCGACCGTACTGCAGGCCAAGCTATTGCAGGTTTTGCAGGATGGAAGCTTTTCGCGCCTGGGGAGCCGCAACAGCGTAAAGGTGGATGTGCGAGTAATCGCCGCAACCAACATCGACATCAAGGCGGCCATTGCGCAGAAGACATTCCGAGAAGACCTTTACTACCGCCTGAACGGCTTTACCGTGAAGATGCCTCCGCTCAGGGAGCGCACGGATGAGATTCCGATTCTTTCAGCGCATTTCATGCGCAAGGTGGCCGCGAAGTACGAGTGCGAGCCGTTGCCGATTTCTCCCGCGCTGATGCAGGCGCTTATGGGGTACTCGTGGCCGGGGAATCTTCGCGAGTTGGAAAATACCATCAAGCGCTACCTGGTCCTGGGAGACGAACAGGCCATCATTGACGAACTGGTTCCGATGCAAAGCGCCGAGTCCACCGCCGCAAACGGAGAAGACGCAAACGGCAGATCGGGCCTGAAGCACCTGGTGCGGAACCTGAAAGGCGGGGCGGAGTCCGCGGCCATTGCACAAACGCTGGAGGGGACTGGATGGAACCGGAAGGCAGCTGCAAGCGACCTGCAGATCAGCTACAAGGCCCTGCTATATAAGATTAAGCAATACAACCTGCGTCCGCCCCAGAAGCAGTACAATCTGGATCCCGGACAGCGAGCATGACCGAAGTTTGGGCAAAGCGACCGAAGTTTGGGGAAAACGCGAGTCATGCCAGGCGGAGCGCAGTTCCAAATCACTTTAAATCCGAGGGGATCGAGATCGGGATGTTTCTCCGGCTTGCACAAGTTATGCCGTGCGAATGCGTACCCGATAAGGCGGGGCATGTTGATATTGCCACGCTCGAAAGCCCGCGATGTCACCTGATTCCGGCCTTCTGCTGACGCTGGAACTCGATCGCAACAGGCATGCAGGTACGTCCTCAGATGCTTGTTCGCGCGCCCTGGCTCGAATCATTCGGCAGCCAGAATCCAGGTTTCTTCAGTCTTTACAAGGTGCGCTTTCCGGGGCATTGGCCTAGCACGAATGAGGTATTGGCTTCGCTACGCCAATCGAAGAGTATGGTGACACGTTGCAGTACTTGATTCGATGCAGCCGGATTGCAGAATCAAAGAGGGATTGCACAACCATGATCGAGACGACATCTGCCAAATCTGAAAAAGTTGTGGTTCAGTTCGGACTCAAGACGATCAAGGGTTACCTTGAGTCGCCGTCGTGGAACACGATCGAAGATCTGTTGAGCAACGCCCCGCGCACCGCGCCCGAGACCTTTCGGATACGGCGGCTGGAATCGGATCGGGTCGAGGAAATCCCTACCAGAGAAGTCAAGGCTGTCTTCTACGTCAACAGCTTTGAAGGAGATCCGGAGCACAAGCCTCTGCAGTTTCATGCACGGGCGCCGATTGTGCATGGGATATGGGTGCGGGTCCAGTTCCTCGATGGTGAGATTATGGAGGGGATCGTTCACAACTCGATGCGGTACCTTATCGATCCAGGCTTCTTCCTGATGCCGACCGATCCGCTGGGTAACAACAAGCTGGTGTATGTGCTGAAGAGCTGGCTCATCGACCATCGCGTACTGGGGATGCGAAAGCTTTAGTTGGTGACGACCGGTTCCCTGAGTATCGAATAATCGAGTATCTCGACCGCCATTCCGACCAAATCGTTCTGAGCATTTTCGGTGCGAACGGCACGGCCGCGACATCGGATAAAGCAGCAGGATGAAAGTGTAATCTCCGGCGGCAGCTCCACTACAAACTCGAAATCGTGATCCAGGAGGCTGCTGTCTGCCATGGAAAGATAGAAATATGCGCCGTGATTGCTCAGGTCGCGGGTATAGGCTGGAATCTCTCGTCCGGCGAGCATTACGGTGAGGGGCGCGGTGATGCTGAATCGTTGTCTTCCGCGCCGGTCATTTGCTGCAGCAGAGTCTAGCGTCATGCGCACCATTTCAACACACCGTTCCTTGCCATCGAGCAAGACGATTGGCCGCGTTGCTCAACCAGCCCGCGAAGCCAGCGCAGACCGTCAAACCCGCTAAAAAAGGCCGCGTCGCCGCTCACCTCCGCGGTTACTCTCCGTGGAATACCTAAGTAACCTTGCAATCTGAATGCCAAATAGAATCCCCGTAAATGCTGTGGAATTAAGCGTTCCGGAGGACGCGCCTGCAATGTTTTGCACAATTCAGGGTACAAATTGGTCACTCTGGTCCTTTTTGGTCATCAAGTGGGAATGGCGAAAGTACCCCCCGGACCTTCCGGGGCGTCCTCAGCGATGTGTCCAATTCCTACTGTCTGATAGGCAACGATTAATCGCCAGGGCGGGTTGCATAATTCGCGGGTTTGGCAGTGCTTTTGTACCAGGCAACGGTGCGCTCCAGGCCCTCCCGGAACTCGACCTGTGGCTCATAGCCGAAGCACTGCTTTGCCAGGGTGATGCCGGCGAGCGAATGCTTAACGTCGCCTCCCCGCTCCTTGGCATACCGCACTTCCCCTGTATACCCGGTGACCTGGCGCAGCATCTCGACTGCCTCGTTTAATGTGACACTTTTGCCCACGGCAACATTGAATACCTTGCCCGATACGTTTTCCGCGGCGGCCTCTGAGACCAGCAGATTGGCGTGGACGACGTTTTGAATGTAGGTAAAGTCACGGCTCTGTTCCCCGTCTCCATAGATTGTCG
>CAYWMR010000293.1:0-6438 GCA_964458965.1 uncultured Occallatibacter sp.
CTTCAAACATGGCCAGCCTCGAATCGAGTGTTTGTCACTCTTATTTTAGACACCGGGAGAACCGCAATTGTTCCCAGGCACGGAATACAGTACCACAAGTGCGTGCACCCCTTTTTATCAGAACAGCACACTACATGCCAAACCTGCTCCAAAAAAAGTGCAACGAGCCCGAAAAATCGCTTTTCTAAGCCTTTGGCCGTTTTGCTGCCGGCAAGACTGTTGCCTTGCCGCTCTTCGCTCGCCATTGCTGCCAGGCCACCAACATGGGCGCCGCCACGGCGATGGAAGAATACGTGCCGATAAGAATACCAACCACCAGCGCGAATGAAAAGCCATTCAAGACCTGGCCGCCGAAAATGTACAGGGACAGGACGGTTAGAAAAGTAAGACCCGACGTCAGCACCGTTCGGCTCAGTGTCTGGTTGATACTGCGATTCACCACATCCGGCAGCGACTCGCGGCGGCTGAGACGCAGGTTTTCGCGGATGCGGTCGAAGACGACGATGGTGTCGTTCATCGAATAGCCGATCAGCGTAAGAATAGCCGCGATCACTGTCAGACTGATCTCGCGGCCGGTGAGCGCAAAGGCGCCAACTGTGATCAACGTGTCGTGGAAGCAGGCCACCACAGCGGCGACGCCATAGATGAGTTGGAAGCGGAACCAGAGGTAGATGAGCATGCCCAGCATCGAATAGAGGGTTGCCAACCCGGCCTGTCTCTCCAACTGGTGGCCAACCGTGGGACCGACTACTGCAACGTCGCGCACATTAAACGAGTCGCCAAACTGGGCGTGCAGCGCGTCATAAATCTGCTGCCGACCAACGTCCAGCGCGTTCTCGTTGGTTTGCTCCGGCAGGCTGATGAGCACCTCGTTAAACTTGGCAGCGTCGAAACGAACCACGCTGGCGTCCTTGATACCGGCCTGTTCGGTAGCCTGTCGAATCTTGCCTACATCCGGAGTCTGCTGAAACTGCACGCGCACCTGCGTGCCTCCCTGAAAGTCCACCCCGAGTGGAACCGGGCTGTGGATCTGCGCCATGTTCAGACTCATTTTGACGACGCCGGCCACGCTGAAGATCACTGAAAAGCCAAGGAAATACCACTTCAACCTCAGCCAATCCACATTTACGCTGCGAAACAATTCCACTGGTTCTTTCCCTTCCTGCGTCCGGAGCGCCTTGTGCTCCAGTGTTCTTATGTTTTCAGGCTGGGGATCGGAAACGGCAATCACCCAACTTTCTTGCTCCGGCCTAGATCGAAAGCGGCTGGCCCGGCTTCAACTTATTCAGATGCGCATCGAAGATCACGCGTGAGACATAAACTGCGGTAAACAGGTTGGCCGCCAGGCCGACGGTCAGTGTTACCGCAAATCCCTTGACCGGACCGCTGCCGAAAAGGAACAGGATGGCCGCTGAGACGATCGTTGTCACGTGAGTATCCACAATTGTTCTCCAGGCGTTGTCAAATCCCTGATCGACGGCCGCGGATGGCGATTTTCCTGCTCGCACCTCTTCACGAATTCGCTCGAAGATCAGCACGTTCGAGTCCACGCCCATGCCTATTGTCAGGATCACTCCGGCGATTCCTGGCAGCGTTAACGTTCCTCCAAAGAAGCCCAGCACTCCGAGCAGGATCACAAGGTTCAGGAACAGCGCCAGGTCGGCGTTGATTCCCGATCCCCTGTAATAGATGAGCATGAAGGCCATCACCACCAGGATGCCTGCCACGGCCGCGGTGACGCCCTGGCGGATGGAATCTGCGCCTAGAGACGCACCCACGGTGCGATCCTCAAGATAGTTCAGCGATGCAGGCAGCGCGCCGGTGCGCAGGAGCTTCGACAGAATCAATACCTCGTCCGGGGAGAAACTGCCGGTGATTTCGCCGGAATCGCGAATCGCGCCATCGATTCTGGCTACTTCCTTGACCCGCCCGCCCATGATAACTGCCATACTCTGGCCGACGTTCTTGCTGGTGTAGTCGTAGAACTTGTCGCCGGCGTCGTTGGTGAGCGTAAAGCGGACGTTGCGACGGCCGGCCTGATCGAAGCCGGGATCTGCAGACCGGAATTCGCTTCCGGACACGATCGAAATCCGTTGCACCACGTACACGCTGTCGGAATCGGAGCCGTTACCCACGGTCCCTGAACCATGCACCAGTTCGTCTTCGGGTGGAACCGCCGGGCCGAGACTTGCGGTCGCCTCCTGGTCGTCCTTGTAAGGACCGCCGACCACGGCGTGAATCTCCAGCCTGGCAGTGTCCTGGATGATGGCCTTCACCCGGTCAAGGTCGTCGATGCCCGGCAACTCGACCAGAATTTCATTGTCGCCCAGCCCATACGGCGCAATCAACGGCTCGCTCACACCCAGGGAATTGACGCGGTCGGTGATGGTCTCAATCGCCTGCTCGTCGGTTTTCTTCTCCAGGGCCGCCACCACAGGCGCCCTCATGGTCAGGGTCCAGGGGTTGTCCGCAGAGCCTCCGGTCAGGTCGTATTCGTTGGAATACTTGGCGTCCAGCGTGGAACGAACGGCTGTCGACTTGGACTGATCCGTTCCTTCCACACGAATGACTTCCGGATGGTTGGTTGGATCAGGCTTGTAGACCTGCGTAAAGGCCAGGTTTGCGGTCTTCAGGTCCTGCTTGACGCGCGCCACGGTATTGTCCGTTTCGTCGCCAACGGCCTCCTGCACAACTACCTGCAAAATCAGGTGAGCACCGCCTTGCAAGTCCAAACCCAGATGGATTCGCTTGCCGATGGCTTCTTTCAGCGCCGTGCCGCTCACGCCCTTGGGCAGCCCGAGGATGCCGTAAACACAAACCGCCAGGACCGCAACAATAAGGGCAATCTTGTTCTTGAGATTCTTCTTCATCGTCCCGTTTCTCTATTCCAAAGTGCCAAAACTCAACCCCAAACTTAAGCGCCAGATGGGCCGTCCTGGGTGGTTACAGAAGCAATTGCGGTCTTGGCCACTTCAAGCTTGATGTTGTCCGGCGCCACGCGAATCACGATGGCATCGTCCTTGATGGAAAGGATGATTCCGCGAATGCCCCCGGCTGTCGTAATTCGATCGCCGGCTTTTATCCCGCCCAGCATCTCCTGCCACTGCTTTTGCCGCTTCTGCTGCGGGCGGATCATCACCAGATACAGCACCGGAATCAATAGTAAAGGAAGAAGCATCGGAAGACTGCTTCCAGAGCCTCCGGCCTGCCAAACCGCCCACAATGCCAAACTTGTTGCCGAACTCATCCCTGCACTCTTCCTTTGCCCGTCCCGAGCTGCAATCGCACCCGCCCGTTCAGGGCACAGGCCCACCCGGCCTTAGCCGGTCGCCTGATCAAATCTGTCTCCGGGAATATTCCTGGCCGCCGTTCGATCCGGCCCATTTTAGGGCCAGACTCCGGGTAGAAAGGGAGCGCTTGCTGAATGCTGAAATCTGGATTCCAGCCCCGCGCCCGCAAGCGTGCCCCTAACCCAACTGCCGTCTGCTTCCTGTTCGACACGGCGTTACAACGGATTTTCGTACGGTGAATCACGCACATCAGATGGTGATTCAATTCGTACGGATTCCGAAGGAATGCCTAGGTAGATAAGATACGCGTGGCCGGGGGCGTGTCAAGGAGCGCGGCAGGCAACATTCCCCGAATTGGGCTGGGATTGGAGGCATAACGGTAGCCTGCTCCGATCCTTATGAAATCTTTACGAATCATAGATCCCTTTTTTACTGCCCCAGGTTTCTGATGATTTAAGAACGCCTTCCGCGCCTGTACAGCCCCATCAAGGGACCGCCCCGCTCACCGAAAGGCGGGAAGGAAGCGCTTCGATGCTCGTTCTATCACTTCGCATGCTCTTGATCGTTCCACTGGGATTTGCTTTGTTTTTCATGGTTTGGGCCTTTTGGAATTTTCTGAAGGCATCGCAGAAACATTAGCGATCCCGGGATCTCCAGACGAGTGACGCAGGGTTCACGGCCTGTTGCGGAAAAACTCGAAGCATCTGGTGAAATAGGTGGAGAACGTACCGCAGGGGCTAAAGCCCGCGTTGATTCTACGGTACTTGCGGCACGACTAAAGTCGTGCCCTGATACAGAGCCTTCACAAATTGGACTGGTAGAGAGTTTTCCGCAACCTGGTAGAGACCCGCCGTCGCTCCAGCCAAACCGTCACGGAAGCGAGACCAACTCCATCAATGGCTCGCACACGTCGCCGCTCGCCGGCCCCTATTTCGGCTTGTCTTCTGTCTGCGGCGCGGATGTCTCCGGTTCGTCTCCCGAATCTTCAACCAGGACAGCCGATCCGGGAACGATATCGAAGCTGACTCCGTTGGCGCCGGAGACATGAAAGGTGATCCGCAGCGGCTCGCGCTGCCACTCCGCCGGGTCGCAAACCGGGTCTGGATGACTCTGGGGATCGAACGCAGCCAGTTTCTTGGCCAGCACGGGCTTGCGCGCCGCTACCTGGGCCACCACCGCATATAAGCTCTTACCGCTTGAGGTAACTCCGCAATAAGCTCCATAGTCGCGGAACCAGCTTATCTGACTCACTCCGGGATCGTAGTCAGGAAGCTTGAGCGGAGTTACATGGCCAGTTAAGCGATCTACAAGCAGCCACGGCCCCCGCTGCCAGACCCATGTGCTGGGGGCACGTGCGGAGTTTTTCAGGGGCGCGTCGGAGGGCAAGGCGTCGTTCAATCGAATTACGCGCCTGACAACGAAACTCCGATCGGTTACGTCATGAGAGTCACCCGTAGTCCATTCCTTCACTACTCCATCTACAAGCAGCGCCCGAATCTTCAGCGAGTCATCGGCCGCGGCAGCGCCGCCAGGATCGCCGGCTTTGGAATACGATACACGCTTAACTGCTCCCAGAATAACGACATGCGGTTTGCGAGGCGCTGCCGAGGCCGGCAGAACCAGGATGGCCGCAAGAAAGCAGCAGAAAAGGGGCCTGAGTTTGGTCGAGATTTTCGACTTGCGACCGTTTGCGGAAGAGCTCGGGATTTCGGATGAAATTGGCGAAAAACATCCCTCAGGGGCTAAAGCCCACGTTGATTCTATTGCCTTTGCGGCACGACTGAAGTCGTGCCCTTTCAAAGCGGTGAGTTTTTCCGCTGCCTGTAAAGCCCGCGTTGACTCGACGGCACTTGCGGTACGACTGAAGTCGTGCTCTTTCAAAGCAATGAGTTTTTTCGCTGCCTGTGTTGCGACCGCCGAGAGCTGCCGTGTGACATGCATAATGCCCCCTAAGTCTGTGCCGCTTCCACTGCACGCGCCACGCGAAAGGCTGTGGCTTCATTGAAATGGCAGGCGAGTACCTGCATGCCGACCGGCAGACCGGCCTGAGTCGCTCCGCACGGCACGGTGACTCCGCAAATTCCCGCCAGGCTGGCAGTTACTGTGTAAATGTCGGCGAGATACATCGCCAAAGGATCGCCAGACTTTTCACCAAGCTTGAAGGCTGGTATCGGCGAGGTCGGAGTTACAATCGCATCTACTTCGGCAAAGGCGCGAAGATACTCTTCAGCCAGCAAGCGCCGCACCTGCTGCGCTTTCAAGTAATAGGCGTCGTAGTAACCGGCGCTCAACGCATAAGTCCCCAGCAAGATCCGCCGCTTGACCTCCGCGCCAAAGCCCTCGTCGCGCGAGTTCCGGTACATCCCGGACAGGTTCTGGGATGAGGGTGAGCGATATCCGTAGCGCACGCCGTCGAATCGCGCCAGGTTTGCGCTGGCCTCCGCGGTTGCCACCAGGTAGTAGGTGGGAATGGCGTAGCGGGTATGCGGCAACGAGATCGGCTTGACGACGCAGCCCGCGGCACTGAGCGAATCAATTCCACGCTCGATGGCCTCCCTTACCTCCGGGTCGAGCCCTTCGCCGAAGTACTCGGCGGGGACGCCGATGCGCAGCCCGGCCGGTTGCTTGTCACTCTCCGAGGCGTAGTCCGGAACCGGCGCGGTTGAGCTGGTCGCGTCCCTGGGATCGTGGCCGGCAATCACTTCCAGCGCGGTGGCTGCATCGCGCACGTTCGCGGCAAACGGGCCCACGCGGTCCAGCGACGAGGCGAAGGCGATGAGTCCGTAGCGCGATACCCGGCCATAGGTAGGCAGCACGCCTACCACGCCGCAAAAACTGGCCGGCTGGCGAATCGATCCGCCGGTATCCGATCCGAGTGTAGCCACCGCCAAATTGGCCGCCACAGCTGCTGCCGAGCCACCGCTGGACCCGCCTGGAACCCGTTCAGTGTCCACTGGGTTGCGCACCGGCCCATACGCGGAATTCTCGTTGGAGGAACCCATGGCGAACTCATCGCAGTTCAGCTTGCCCAGTAGCAGGGCGCCAGCCGCCTCAAGTTTAGCAACTACCGTGGCGTCGTACGGGGGCCGATAGCCCTCGAGAATCTTCGATCCCGCAGTAGCCGGAGCCCCGCGCATCACCAGCACGT
>CAYWMR010000294.1:0-6416 GCA_964458965.1 uncultured Occallatibacter sp.
ACGGCGATGCCGCGGGTTTCGCGGAGGTAGTCTACCGCGGCTTCAATGTTTTCCGCCGCCGAGCCAAGCGAAACGAAGACCGTGTCGGTGTCGTCGGTCTTGTACTTGGTGACCAGGCCGTAGTAGCGGCCGGTCAGGTCGCCGAAATCCTTGTAGGCATCTTCGAGGAACTGCAGTATGGGCTCGGCGAAGTTGTTGCGGCGGGCAACGATGCCCTGCATGTAGTGTTCCTGGTTCTGCACGGGGCCGAGCAGGATGGGATTGGTCAGGTCCATCATCTTGGGAACACGGCGGCGGGTGGGTCCAAAGAGAGTGCGCTGGGCTTCGGTAGGACAATCGATGATGTCTTCGGGAGAGCCAAGGTATTCGCGGATCAGCTCCGACTCGTGCTTATAGAAGGTGCGCTCGAGGTGGGTGGTGAGGAAGCCATCCATGATGTTCATGCCGGGGGTGAGCGAGAGTTCGGTTACGCGACGCAGGATCAGCGCTTGGTCGGCGGCCTGCTGGGCGTCTTTGCCCATGAGCATGATCCAGCCGGTGTCGAGTGCGCCGTAGATGTCGTCGTGGCCACAATGGACGTTGAGGGCGTGCTTGGTAAGGGCGCGCGCGCCGACTTCAAGCACCATGGTGGAACCTTTGCCGGGCGCGTGGTAATACTGCTCGACGCCGTAGACTACGCCCTGGCCGGAGGTGAAGTTGACCACTCGCTTGCCGCAAACCGAATGGGCGATTGCGCCGCCCTGGGCCGCGTGCTCGCCCTCAGCCTCGATGGCGATGGTGTTGTGCCCGAAGACGTTCAGATGTCCTTCGGCATAGGCCTGCTGGAACAGCTCTCCGCCCTCAGTGGAAGGCGTGATGGGATAAAAGACGCCGGCGTCGGCGATGCGTGTCTCGGTGTGGTAGGAGACGAGCTGATTTCCATTTGCAGTGATGCGAATGCCTGGATAGCGAGCGGCAACCGTCATAAAACCCCCTCTGTGCGACCTGTTCCTTGGTCAATCTATATTTGATGCGCGGCGGAGACTCGTAGAACCTTCAGTCTCCGTGCCTCGCGAAGACCCGCGCTGCGCGGGTTTATTCGATGTCTGGATGCATCCTTGGCGGCCATTCCGCCTTCGACCCGCGCAGCCTGCCTAAGCCTGGCGACGAACCTCAAGTTAATCAGGCCCGGCGTTCATTCTAGTGGCTTTCAGGCCGCTGGTGAAAGCGGTCTGGGCCAAACGCTGATGCCGAGTCAATTTGCCGCGTCGGAGAGGGGTGAAGCATAGGGAAGCGCTCGTCTCCGAATTACGGCTCATCTACCAGTATGCTCCCGCGAAAGCGAGACGGTGTACCATAGGGTGGGATTTGCGGAAAGCGTCCCTCATTGTGGCCCGTTTTGGGTTTGGGGAGTTCCTTGGGCTTTTACTCCCAAGCTCCGCGTCCCAAAACTATCCGTGCGCGAAGGCGCCTTGCAGCGCTATTATCGCATTGTACATCCAACCGGTGGCAGGGGTGCGTTATGGCTGATCGAAAGCAGTTTGAATATGTTGGTACGCCCGACCCAGAGTTGATCCGACTTTTGCAGGAGTCTTCCGATAAGCCGGTAAGCGAAGAGGAGTTGCGCGAACAGAGGATCAGTTTTGCGTATGGCAACGCTCTGAATTCCGAACTCATCACGAAGGACAGCGTGAGGGAAGCATCGCAGCGCATCAGGCTGCTGTAGTGGCCATCGGAATGCTTTGTTCTTCAAGTACTACGTCGTAAAGGTCTGTGTGTCCGTCCGAGAGAAAGACAATCCCGCGCTGTTTGCAAAAGTCCAAGAGCAGAACCTCTTGCGGCAGTACGATTTATTATCGAATTGCATTGAAATCGGCCTCAATAAGGGCATCGAATCGTTCGACAAATACACGCTCTGGGCCCTAAATTATACCGCTGTTGCGAATATCTCCCAGTTTGGCGGTCGCTATCGCGAAGAGCCAATCTATGTGGGGAACCATCGCCCGCCGCACTTCAAGGATGTGCCGAACCAGATGGACCGGTTCTTTTCAGTAATCCACGAGAACTGGACCATCATGGATCATCCGACGATCCTGCCGGCTTACGCATTGTGGAGACTGAACTGGATTCATCCCTTTGTCGAGGGGAATGGAAGGACTGCAAGAGCGGCCTGCTATTACCTGATTTGCATGAAGCAAGGGAGATTGCTGGGTGGAAAGAAAATAGTCCCAGAGAGGATTCGAGAGAATCGACGACCCTATTACGATGCCCTCAAGGCGGCAGACCACGCGTGGGAGCAGGGGGATTTTAATGTTTCACAACTTGCAGATTATTTATCTGGTTTGCTCAAGGCTCAATTGACTGACAGAGACTGAACCGGTTCCGAACGGGATCGAAGTCGGGAGCAGATATGCAAGACGGCGAGATGAAATCCGCCCGCTATCCGAGTCTTGAGGGGCGGGTGGTGCTGATTACTGGCGGCGCTACCGGGATTGGCGAGTCGATGGTGACTCATTTTGCTCGGCAAGGGGCGCGGGTGGCGTTCTTCGATATTCAGGATGACGCGGCGAAGCAGTTGGTGGATGGGCTTGCGGCGGAGGGGTGCATTGCGCCGCTTTATTTCCATTGCGATTTAACGGACGTGGCGGCGCTGCGGAACTCGGTTGACCTGGTGCTGGCAGCTTTGGGAACCGTGGATGTGCTGGTGAACAACGCGGCCAACGACCAGCGGCACACGATTGAAGAAGTTACCGCTGAGTATTGGGACAGTTCGATGGCGATAAATCTGCGGCCTCAGTTCTTTATGATTCAGGCGGTGCTGCCGGCGATGCGCAAGGCTCGCCGTGGGTCGATTATCAATATGTCTTCGATTTGCTGGATGATTCCGTCGACGGGCGTGCCGCTTTACATCGCTGCCAAGGCGGCCATTGTGGGGCTGACGCGAACGCTGGCGCACGAGCTGGGGCCGGAGGGGATTCGCGTGAACGCCGTGCTGCCGGGAGCGATTGCGACGGAGAAGCAGAAAAGGCTTGTCTACACGCCCAAGTACAACGCGGAGATATTGGCGAGCCAGGCGTTGAAGCTGGAGATACAGCCTGCGGATGTGGCGCGGCTGGTGCTGTTTCTGGCCGCGGACGATTCGTCGGCGATTACGAATCAGAGTTATGTTGTGGATGGGGGATGGGTGTGAGGGCGCCGCTGGCGCCGAGGGAATAGGGAATAGGGATTAGGGAATAGAGCCGAAGGACGGTCAGGCGGTTTTCGATGCGAAAGGTTCTATTGATGTGGATCGTGGTTGCCGCTGCTGGGCTGGTCGGCTCGGGTTCCTGGCTTAGCGCGCAGAGGGCGGCAGAGACGGCTGTCCAGGTTGCATCGCGGATGGCGGGTAAGCAGGCTGACCCAGGGCCGCGTTCGGCTGAGTATACGAAGGTGCAAGAACGGCTGGCTCAGGGTTGGAACACGTGGGATGTGCATAGCGTGGCGACGCAGGTGCTGCTGCCGGATGGGCTGGCGATTCATGTGGGAATGAAACAAAATGGCACCTCGTACGGCGACGTGTTTCTGGCAAACCCGCTTATTGGAAGGATTGCGCAGAACACGGAAGTAGTAACTCCCGGCCCGCATTCGTGGGATGGCAGTTACACGGACCTACAGATTGCGTGGCAGGGATTCAAGTTGCGCATCCAGAGCGCGCATGACGGCACAGACCTGGTGCTGCTGGTCACGCCGCTACCATCGCCGGGCGCCTCTGCTCTTCCTTCAACGGTCGTGTTTACTGCCGACTACCTGTGGAATTCTCCAGGCACAGTACAGCGGCAGGCCAACTCCATTGAAGCGCGGAGCAATTCGCGAACGATCCCGATTTACTGCACATGCAAAGGGGATCGGCGGCAACAACTCATCGATCTACCCGGAGGTGGCCCTTATTTTGCGTCGGATCTGACAAGTAATGTTGGCCTGAGTACCGGCAGGCAAAGGACTTTGGATGAAATCGAAGCTGCAATGTCCCGTCAAGAGAGGTCACTACTAACTTCCCTGGGATCCGATGGAAAAACCAAACCGATCCTCGATGCCATCGAGACTACTTTGAGTTGGGACACGATCTACGAGCCGGAAAAACGGCGCGTCATTTCGCCGGTGAGCCGGGTGTGGAGCGTGGCCTGGGGAGGATATGTACTCTTCGATTGGGATACATTCTTTGCAGCCACTCTCGCGTCCATCGGAGACAAGGATCTTGCGTACGCCAATGCGCTGGAGACGCTGCGCGAAGAAACGCCTGGGGGCTTTGTGCCCAATTTTGCGCGTGCTGGAAACTGGAAAAGCTCTGATCGGTCGGAGCCTCCCGTGGGCGCTATCACCGTGCTTGCGCTGTTCGAGAAATTTCATGATCGCTGGTTTATTGAAGATGCATTCGAGCCGCTGTTGCGCTGGAATCGCTGGTGGGCGGAGCATCGCGATCTGCAAGGCTATCTCACGCTGGGCAGCGATGGAGACAACCAGCCCATCAACCTTCTTGACACCTCACATGGCACATGGCAGGGCGCTATCTATGAGTCGGGTCTGGACAACAGTCCCATGTACGACGGGACTTTCTACAATCCGCAGACGCACCTGCTGGAGTATGCCGATGTTGGACTGATGAGTATGTACATTGCGGACTGCGATGCGCTGGCGGAGATTGCGGATTCTTTAGAGAAGCCTGCGGACGCGAAGGAATTGCGTGACCGCAGCGCACGCTACCGCGCCAAGCTGGCGACGATGTGGGATGAGAAGACGGGCATGTTTCTGAACAGGAATCTGCACACGGGAGATAACAGCACACGGCTTTCACCGACAAATTTCTATCCCATGCTGGCCCACGCGGCTACTCCGGAGCAGGCGAAGACGATGTTGGAGAAGCACCTGCTGAACGAGAAGGAGTTCTGGGGCGAGTGGGTTATTCCGGCCATTGCGCGGAACGATCCAGCATTCAAAGATCAGGATTACTGGCGGGGCAGAATCTGGGGTCCGATGAACTATCTGGTGTATCTGGGACTAAGTAACTACGACGATGAGAAGACGCGGGGGGAGTTTGCCGAGAAGTCTTATAACTTATTCCTGAAAGAATGGAAAGAAAAGGGCCACGTACACGAGAATTACAATGCCATTCTCGGCACCGGAGACGATGTTACGTCGAGCGACCGGTTCTACCATTGGGGGGCGCTGCTTGGATACGTCGAATACCTGGAACAGAGCCGGGGAGCCCAGCCTGCTGCGGCGGTAAAGTAAGGCGGTTGGGCGTCTGGGTTCCATCTCCACATACCCTGAACATTCTTCCGCGATGCGGATGGCGTAGTATGCTCGGGAGGGTTTTTAGCCATGATTTTCGCCATGAAGATTCGTTCCCGTGTGCCTGCTTTTCTTATTGTTGTGTTCGCAGTTTTCATGTTTGCTGCCAGGGGCTTGAGCCAAACCGCGGTTGAGGCGGCCAAGCTTGCCGTGGAGGCTGCCAGGACGGCCGCCAGTTTGCCTCCGGAATCGCGCGCGGTGATTGAGCGGCTTTCAATCCTGCGCGTGCTGCCCGATGGGGTTTGGAAGATGCACTCGGGCGATCTGCCGCACGGGGAAGCGGTGGACGCGGACGAGACGGGTTGGCAGGCGATTGATTCGCGGAGCAAGGCGCCTAACGAGGCGGTCTGGTTCAGGCAGGCGTACGTGGTTCCGGCAACGCTGAACGGCTACGACCTGACCGGGGCGCGGATCTGGTTTCAGTTTCACGCCGAGGCCAACGGGCCCATGCCCCAGATTCTCTACTTCAATGGACGGCGCGTGGCCATGGGCGACGACCTTGAGCCAGTAGTGCTGTTTGACAAGGCCAAGCCAGGAGACAAGGTGACGGTGGCCGTGAAGCTGCTGCACACGGTGGACACTAAGTCGATCAGGGGCGCTAGCCTGGGGATTGAGTTTGCGGAGGGCAGGCCGAATCCCGAGGATCTGCGCGAGGAGTTTCTGTCGGCGGCGCTGCTGGTGCCTTCGCTTGCGCCGGGGGACGCCGGCAAGATGGAGACGCTGAGCGGCGCAATTGAAGCTGTGGATTTGAAGGCGTTGGAAGCGCATGACCAGGCTGCGTTCGATGCCAGTTTGAAGTCGTCGCTGACAAAACTGGAGGCGCTGGAGCCGCTGCTGCAGAAGGCCACGTTTCACCTGACGGGGAATTCGCACATCGATGCGGCTTGGCTTTGGCCATCAACCGAGACGGTGGACGTGGTGAAGCGGACCTTCGGGACTGCGCTGCAACTGATGTATGAGTATCCGCAATACACATATACACAAAGCGCCGCGCAATATAACGCGTGGCTGGCCGAGAAGTATCCCGACATGAATGCGGAGATTGCGCGGCGAATCAAGGAGGGGCGCTGGGAGGTGGTGGGCGGCATGTGGGTTGAGCCGGACCTGAA
>CAYWMR010000295.1:0-6380 GCA_964458965.1 uncultured Occallatibacter sp.
ATCATGATGACGCCGTGCATGGTGAACACCTTGTTATAGGTGTCGGTGGCCATCAAGTCGGCTTGCGGAGTTAGTAACTCGAGGCGGATGAGCCCGGCAAGCGCGCCGCCGATAAAGAAGAAGAACGTGATGGAAATAAGGTACAGAATCGCAATCCGCTTGTGATCGCCGGTCAGCAGCCAGCTAAGGAGGCCATTCTCTTTGGTGAGAAAGTTGACCTTCGGAATTCTGGCCGTGGACTGGTCGGGGAGACTGATGATTGTGGCGCTCATTGCTTCACCATCCCTTGCGCGGCGGGCTTTTGCCCGGCGGGCACTTGCACTGCGGTTCCGCTTACGGCAGGCGCCGCCTTGCCTTCGCCTTCCGGCAGCAGATCGACAGTGTTTGTGGTCTGCTGGATGCGGTAGTCGGAGTTCAGATTCTTGATGAATTCAACCAGCGCGAAAACACCTTCCTCGCTGATCTGTCCCTGGTAGGTGGGCATGATGGGGGCATAGCCCTGGGTTACATGCTGCGATGGATTCAGGATCGATTCCCTGATGTAAGCATCGTCGGCAATAACCGTCCCGCCGCTTGAAAGCGCAAGCTTGGACCCGTATACGTTGGCCAGGCTCGGGCCGCGCGCATCCGGACGTGTATTGTGGCACGCATTGCAACTGAGGCTGGCGAAGAGTCGCTCGCCGTTCTGTGCCAGCGAATTGCCGCTGGTTGATTCGTCGAGCCACTTCTTGTAGTCCTCGGGAGTCATCACCACGACGTCGCCGATCATGGCCGAGTGGTTGGTTCCGCAATACTGTGTGCAGAAGAGATGATAGGTTCCGGGCACCGTGGGCTCGAACCATACCGTTGTGTAGCGGCCGGGAATGGCCTCGCGCTTTACGCGGAATGCGGGAATCGAAAAGCTATGAAACACATCCTGCGAAATCAGCGTCAACTGCACAGCCCGGCCGGTTGGCACATGCAGCGAATTGATCTCATGCTGCCCTCCCGGATGCTCAGCCTTCCACATCCACTGCTTGCCCACCACGTAGATGTTCATGGCATTGGCCGGCGGCGTGTAGATTCTGAAGTAGAGCAGCGAGCCCCATACAAACATCAACAGAAACAAGCCCAGCGGAATGATGGTCCAAGTTGCCTCCAGCAGCGTCGATCCTTCAATCTGCACGGCTACCGGATGCCGTTCCTTGCTGTAGAGAATGGAGAAACTTGTCACCAGCAGAACCACGATAGTAAGCCCGATAAGGCTGACCAGAACCATGAAGAAATAGAGCGCATCCATTTGAGGCGCAATCTTGGACGCCTCCGGCGGAAACAGCGCGAAGTTCGTCATCCACTTGACGAGAAATTCCCAGAGTGTAGGACTGATGTGGCTCATTCCGTTATCCGTTCACCTTTGTTCCTGTCCCCGTTTTTCCATCCGCGCCATGATTGGCCTGTTGCGAGTCTCTGCGAAACATTACCAGCATGAATCCACCCAGCGTAAAGACCGTGACAAGTCCGCCGAGTTGCACAACCCGCGCAACGATCAGCGAGTGCTTATTTGTGGTGGGATCGTAGTGATAGCAGTAAGTGAGTATGTTATCCACCGGCGAGCCGATGCGATTGGCCGAAGCCTCGACGAGTCCCAGCCGCAGATCCTTAGGCGAATACTCTACTCCCATGTAATACTGCGCCAGCTTGCCTTCGGGAGTTACGATCTGAATTGAACTGGCATGAGCAAATTGAGTAAGCCGCCCGTCGGGGCCAGGGATTTTGACATACCCGAAGCCAACCACCTTGGTCAAAACATCGATGTTAGCCTGGGTACCTGTCAGGAAGTGCCAGCCTGCGGCGGTTTCCGGGTGCCCGTAACGCTTCAAGTAACTACGCTTCTTGGCCGCCGCAAGGTCGGTGCCTTCGCTGGGATCGATGCTCACGACAATTACATCGAAATCCTTTCCGGGGACGAAGTTCACCATTTGCAGAGCACCGGTGAGGCCGTTCAACTCCTCCGAGCACAGCATGGGGCACTGATAGTAAACCAGCGCCAGAATCGCGGGACGTTTGCCGAAGTAACTTGCCAATTGCACCTGCTGGCCATGATCGTCGGTAAACTCGAGCGATAGAGGTATCTGCCGGTTGAGATTCTGTGCAATTCCCACACCGTTCAGGAGGGCCGGCGGCTTGTCGTTCGAAGGACCCGTTTCCTTGTCGGCATAGCTTGAGACCTGCGCCTGGGCCAGGGGAGAAAAAGCGCATGCGGTCAGGGCCACGGCCGCTGCCGCGCTGCGCCAGTTCTTTCGCATTGTGTGCTTGTCTTGCATTTTCTCCGCTTCCCTAGCGTGTTTCAAAATGGCCGTGGCATTTCGGCGATCATCCCGCAGGGGTTAAAACCCCTCGTTGTTTTTGCACTCTTCGGCACGACTAAAGTCGTGCCCTGATACAAAACCTTCACCCGCTGTTCGGCACGACTGAAGTCGTGCCCTGATACAAAGCATGTTTTCAAACACGCTCTACTTAAAACCATTCAGCGCCCTACTTATGCGGCTCTTCGCGCTTGTTGGCAATTGCTTCGGCCGCTGCTTCGTCCTGCTCGTATCCGGTTCTTGCAAATCCATTGGTCAAGGGCGCAGCCACAACCGGCTTGGTTTCTCCGCTGAGCAGCGGCGCCTTTGCCACATCGGGCGCAACTTTCAATGTGTCTCCCGCGGCTATTAACTCCATCGCTCGCTCGATCGGAATTCTGACCTTACCCTGCTTCTGGTCTGCCCAACTGTAGTTATCCAGCAACAGGTCTTCGCGCGCATGCAAGTCGGCAATGTCCTGGTTGCCGTCGTCGGTCTGTACCCGCGGAGCAGGAAAATTCTGGGTCATCTGAGCAAACTTGTTCTGCATCTCGGGGTTCGAAGCCAGGTCGCCAAGCGTCCGCACATCCACCGTCTTTGACCACTTGCTTGTTGGTCCATCTTCCCTGTTCATGTTGGCGTTGATCACCATTCCGATGCCGTAGCACAGCACGCCTGTCACACCAACAAAAATAGCCAGCGCGGTAAGAAAAACCACGATACCCGTCACGCGCACATCGGATTTTTCATAGCCCGCCTCGACGTCAATCTCGTCCGGGCCGTGATCCTGCGGCTCTTCCCAGATGCTGTGCCCTGAATCGTTGTCGTTATGCGTGGGCATGCTCTGCCTCCAATATCTCCGCGACATGCGGATCGTTGGTTTGCACCAGCGGCCGTGTCTTCAAACGGGTGCAGAAAACGGCGACCCAGAAGGCCACCATGGCCACCGGTACTGCTATGTATTCGAGAATTCCCCAGGAGAAGTGCAGGTTGCGCGCCGCGTCTTTGAAGTTAGGTTCGATGAGCCAGAACAAATCGAATGCCTTGGCGAAGACCATCCACTGGCACACCCACACCAGCCGTTTTTTGTTGCGCTTGATATCGCGCGACAACAGCAGCGTGAACGGAATCAACCAATGGAAGAGAAAATCGAGCGTGATGATGACGCCCCAATGCCCGCGAATTCGATCGAGGTACCAGGGGATCTCTTCCGGCGAATTCCCCGACCAGATGATGAGGAACTGGGAGAATGCGAGATAGATGTTGAGCATGACAAAGGCGAATGTGAACTTGCCCAGGTCGTGCTGCTCGGTCTGGCGAAGGATGGTCTTGAAGGGCTCGGCCCTCGAAAGCGACACCACGACGATGATGGACAATGCCAAAACCGAATAGCCCTGCCCCACGAGGAAAAGCAGTCCGTACACAGATGAGTACCAGGTGGGATCGAGCGACATGACCCAGTAGATGACACATGCGGTCATGGTGAGCGAATAGACCAATATCCCCGGGCCGCTGATGTTTTCGAATTTCTTGATCCAGTAAGGCGTGTTGGAGGGTGAATCCTTATCGCGTTCGAGGCCCAGGCGGTTGAGGCGCCACATGTAATAACTCCAAACCGCAAAGCAGAATGCGCCGACAAGCATGAACATTTCGGGATTCAGCATGGGGCGTTTGAATGTAAGGCAGTGCGCCTGCACTTCATTGATGAAACCCGACTTCAGCGCCGCGGCGACATCGGCAGGATTGGACCCGTCAACCTGCGCCCACAGGTAGAGCTTCTTAAAGAGAACCGCGATCACGATCCCGAGCCAGTAGACGAACACAATCGGAAGCGTGCGGCTCATGGCCTCAAGCGGCCGGCGAAGCAGCAAACCCCATTTGCCTCCCGTGACGTACTGCACCATGAGCAGAGCCAAGCCGCCGACCGCCCAGCCGAAGGTGAGCACCAAGCCGAGCAGCCACGCACGCAGCACGTGATCCAAGTCAAAGCCGTGTCCATCGAGGAAGCCAAGGGCCACCGCAATTACCGCAGAGATCAAACCGACGATCACTGCGCGCGTCTTCCAGGCATCTACAAATGCCGGGGCGCCTAACTCGGCGGGTAGCGTCTTGGCGTGTGTCTCGTGAGCCATTCCGTTCGTCCTGAATCCTTACTTGGCGGCCGCAGGGGCCGGTTTGGTTACTGGAATCTTGATTGCCGGATCCGCCGGATTGGCCGGAGCCATGCCTGGAGTTCCCTGGCTTGCATCGTGTGGATAGGCCTGAATGGCCGTTGGCGGCAGCGCCCATGGCTCGGCAAAACCCTCGGGCAGACGCCGCTCTTTCGCGATGTCCTTCAGGTCCTTGACTTGAACACCCGCGGGCACATCCTTCGACGTGGCTGCCTGGCTTAATTGCAAGGCGCGGATGTAGGCCGCGACTGCCCAGCGGTCCTCTGGAACCAGTTGCGCGGAGTAGTCCGGCATTGCTCCGTAACCGTGAGTCATGACATAGAAGTAGTGCGAGACGGGCTGTGACAAGCGCACCTGATCGTGAAAATTGGCGGCCGGCTTGTAGCCGCGATCCACAATTGCTCCGAGCCCGTTGCCTACTCGCGAGTGGCACGGGGAGCAATAGACGTTGAACCGCTCCTGGCCGCGCTTGAGCACTTCGAGGGTCACGGGAAAGGGCATGAGGTTCTGCTCTTCGCGGTAACCGTTGGCTCCCTGGACGACGCCGGTGTAGAAGTAGCTATCCTCGTGCAACTGGCCGCGTGCGACCGTATTTACAACCTGCGGGCGTGCACCGCGATGGTCGGCAAACATTTCCGAGCCGCGCTGCGGGATGAGCTTGGGCTGGTTCTGCATGTCCTGACGGCAGCCAGTGATGAGGAGTAGCGCGGAGAGACCGGAGACTGTGAGAACGCGCGCCATTGGCCTTTGTTGTTTCCCACTCATTCGCCAGAATTCCGAAACGCAGGTCCTTCGACTCCGCTTCGCTCCGCTCAGGATGACAGAATGAATGGGGCACGGAGCCTGGGTGGCTCTCCTATCCCTTCCCCATGAAATGCGATCTCCGATGTTGAGGCGGCTAGCTTCCATCAGTACTCCACCTCCACCACGGACAGGGGCGAAAAGCTGGCCAGATAAGCCCTTGTCTGGACCAGATCGAACTTCGGATCCAGCGCCTCCAGGCACAGGAAGAACTTGTCTGTCGTAGCTCCATCGCGAAAGTTTGGCGCGTTGAACAGGGGATGGTAGAGGGTCGGCAAACCATTCAGCGCGAGCATGCCAAACGCTGCCGAAAGGCCAGCAAAGAGAATGGTCCACTCGTATGCGGGAACGATGAAGGCCGGCCACGAGTAAGTGGGCCGCCCCGCAATATTCAACGGATAAGCCAGCACAGAGACCCAGGTCTCCATGGAGAACATGGCAGTAAGTCCCATGAGGCCGCCAATGAGCGTAACCAGCGGCACCTTGTTGCGGTGGAAGCCGATAGCCTCGGCGGCTTCCTCGACGGGGTACGGGGTGTAGCAGTCCATGCGCCGCCAACCGTCGAGGCGCGCCTGCTGAGCGGCCCTGACCAGGTCGCTCGGGGTATCGAATTCGGCCAACATGCCGTAAGTACCTTCGCGTGGAGGCATTAGTCACCCGCCTTCGCTGCGGCCTTGGGCGTGATCTTTGCCGCAGGCAGCATCATGCGTATCTCATTCATGGGAATCATGGGGAGGAACCGCACAAACAACAGGAAGAGCGCGGTAAACAATCCCAGAGTACCCGCATAGATTGCGTAATCCCACCGGGTTGCACGATAGGTTCCCCACGACGAGGGGAGAAAGTCGCGGTAGAGGCTGGTTACAATAATCACAAATCGCTCGAACCACATCCCGGTGTTCACCACAATCGAAATGAAGAACATATAGGCGATGTTGGTGCGCAGCTTGCGCGACCATAGCGTAGTCAGCGGGATGGCCAGGTTGCACGTAATCAACACCCAGTAGGCCCAGCCCATGGGACCGAACATGCGGTTCCACATCATGAAGGCTTCCCAGTGCGAGGCCGAGTACCAGGCCATGAA
>CAYWMR010000296.1:0-6377 GCA_964458965.1 uncultured Occallatibacter sp.
GGCCAACCGCGGGAGTATCGGCAACGTGGACGGTCTCGACTACGGCCACTACCACCGGCAATCCAACTGCCAGCGTATCGGTAACGTGAATGGCCTCAACTACCGCCGCTACCACCGGCAATCCAACTGCCGGCGTATCGGTGACGTGAATGGTTTCGACGACAGCGGCGACTACAGGCAGTCCAACTGTGGGCGTGTCGGTGACGTGAACAGTCTCGACTACAACGGCGACCACCGGCAGTCCAACTGTGGGCGAATCGGCGACGTGAATTGTCTCGACTACCGCCGCTACCACCGGTAGGCCGATTGCGGGAGTATCAGAGACATGAATAGTCTCAACTACCGCGGCAACCACTGGCAGACCAACCGCGGGTGTATCGGTGACGTGGATTGTCTCAACTACCGCTGCGAATACCGGCAGTCCCACCGCAGATGTATCGGTTACGTGAATTGTCTCGACTACCGCCGCTACCACCGGCAGGCCAACTGCCGGCGTATCAGTGACGTGAATGCTCTCGACGACAGCGGCTACCACCGGCAGTCCAACCGTGGGTGTATCGGTGACATGAATTGTCTCAACTACAGCGGCGACCACCAGTAGGCCTACTGTGGGCGTGTCGGTGACATGGATGGTCTCAACTACCGCCGCAACAACGACGGGATAAATTGGCCCTGGTGTATCGGAGACATGGATCATTTCGTTGATAAGCAGGGGCGTTGCCTGGACGACTGCTGGCATTCCATCGGAGATATGCAGGACCTCATTGATCTGAAGTGGTGTCGCAGGCTCGACCGTCGGTGTTCCGTCTGAGATATGCAGGACCTCGTTGACCGGTAGCGGCGTTGCCGAGGTTACCTCCGGTATCCCGTCTGAGATATGCAGCACTTCATTGATCTGCAACGGCGTTGCGGGGATTACCCCCGGTACCCCGTCGGCGACATGGATCACCTCGTTGATAAGCAGCGGCGTCGCTGGGACTACCGCCGGTGTTCCGTCTGAGATATGCAGCACTTCATGAATCTGCAACGGGGTTGCTGAGATTACCGCCGGTATTCCGTTAGAGACATGCAGCACCTCGTTGATCAGCAATGGCGTTGCAGGGACTGCTGCCGGCGTTCCGTCTGAGATATGCAGCACTTCATTGATCTGCAGAGGGGTTGCCGCGACAACTGCCGGGATTCCATCGGAGATATGGATGACTTCGTTGATCGTTAGAGGCGTGGGAGCCGCAATGCTCGTCCCGGAGACAGGCAGGATCAGATTGCTTGCGATTACAAGGGTGAACGAGCCGCTGTAAGTCTGGACCGAGAGCGGACTGAAGGTGACGGGAAACTGGCAGCTTGCACCCACCGCTAACTGGGGGCCGCAGGTTCCCACTCCAGCCGAAAAAATGCCACCCGTTGCCAGGCCCGGAACATTGACTCCAATATCGTTCGGATATCCCTCATTCGTTACAGTCACCATCTGCACCGCGCTGGTGGTGTTCACGATCTGATTTGAAAAGGTCAGGTAATAGGGGGACGCTACCGCGTAAACGCCCCGCGTTGTCGCCGAGAGCGCAACGGACTGCGCAGAGCTTGCCTGATTCAATGAATTCGTGGTGAAGGTCAAGGCGCCGGTAAAGCTGCCCGGATGGGGCGACGTGAAAGTAATAGCAACTTCACATGCTGTTCCCGGCGCTAACACCATTCCGTCTGTGCAGCCGTTCCCCGCGACCGCTTGCACGGTGAAGACCGGCGATCCACTCTGAGCAATGTTGGAGATGGTCAGCGGCTCGTTGCCGCCGTTATAGATTCCCGTGTCCTGCGCGGGGGGCGTAGGGTCGCCGTAGTTTGTAGCAAAGGAAATAGCCCCTTGCGAGCGGTCGTATTGAACCAGGTTGAAATACTCGCCGGCATTGACTGTACCGTCGGGGCCAAGCGAAACGCCGTATTCGCCGCCGGAGAATTGATACGCGGGAGCGGCATAGTTCGAAGGGGCAAGCTGCACAAGATAGGCGCCGCCATACGCGCCCGCGTACAGGCTGTCCGCGGCATCCACAGCGATGCCGGCTTTGTCGTTGTTGGTGTTGATGGTGCTCTGCACAAACGTGTTGGAGTACTCATTCATCGTCGAGTAGCCGCCGAAGAAGAGGTTCTCCGCGCTGTCCACCGCGATTCCCTCGGGATTGTCTGGCTGGCCGGTTGAACTGAGGGCGAGATCGGTCATGGTTACAGCGCCGGAGGGCGCGATGGTGTCCAGCGTCTGGTAATAGTTCTCGTAGTTATTGTCGACCGCATAGACGTTGCCGGTATTGCCCACGCCCACAATCTGGAACCGCTCCGTCCCAGGCAGTTGGAAGGTACCTGAGATCCCCTGCACCGTGTCGTAAGTGACAAAGCTGTTGCTGCCGTTCGCATAAGAAATGTAGATGACCCCGGCGCCATCCATGGCGATGCTGGCCACGCCGGAAGTGAGGAGTTGGGTGTATGGAATATTGGTGAACACTCCTGCTGTTGTAAGGCTGGTCAGTGTGTTCTGATTGCTGCTGATGCTCCACACCGTGCCGTTTTCGTCCGTCACCGACTGGAAAAAGTAGGAGTTGTTGCCGCTGCCGCTGGAATAGTAGGTATTCACCAGGCTGGCTGGCTGCACCAGCGCCAGCGGTCCCTGTCCCACCCCGTAGAGCAGTACCGTCGCCAGGCGGGTTGTGCCGTCCATCAAGAACAGCGCATCCCTGCGCCCACCCGGATAAAGCGGCTGGAAGGTGATGGGGACAGTGCAGGATTCATTGTTATCGGAAGGCTTACAGGTGACTGCCCCCGCGGAGTAGCTGAGCCCGTAGTGCAGCGCGACCGTGGGAGTGAAGTCGGCGCCGTATCCCGTCAAATAGAAAGATAGGGTGAGAGTCTGCGCCGAAGCTGGGGAGATGCCCACCGCGGCTGGATTGAAGGTGGCGACGGAGGCTGACGGGTTGGCCTGCTCAAGGTCAGGCCGCGCTTCGCCAGACCCAGGAGACCTCGCAGCGGCAGCGTTGTCGAAGGCTCCAAGGTAGCGCGCAACGATATGCGTGTTGGAACTCTGTTGTGCAATGCCGGCCGGAAGCAGACCCATCATCGCCGCTAAGCCTGCGAGCAAGCGCAGTGAGCGGCTGCCCCAGGCGCGGCAGCCGGCGCCAGATCGCGAGCCCGCTGTCTCCAATGCGGCAATTGGTTCGGCCATTGCTCCTCTCCTTCGACCGGATCATCGTGCGGATACGGGTCTCAGGAGAAGCTGATGGTCACACTCGCCAGAATCGTCTGGCCGGCTGTGACTGGGATCGGGTTAGGCGTAGGCGTTGCGCCCGGTTTGAGGACGGTAGTCAGCGTTGTGGAAGTAAAGGAGTCCGCGGTGTTTGCGGCGGTTAAGCAAGCTGAAGGCGAGACAGCGCCAGACTGAATCGCCGTATTTTGGAAATAGGTGGTCCCGTTTGGAAGGCAAAGGGCCAAGTTGGTTGAGACTACACCTATCGTTCCTGTCTGGTTGGAAGTGATCGTTCCTGTCAGTGCGAGGCTGTTGAGCCCCGGGACGGTCAGAGTCAGCCCAGCACCGCAAAGGTTTTCCTGGCAGTCAATGGTTGCGGGAGCGGTCGTAAGGGATGGAACGACCTCGCAGATTTCAGAGGTGCCACTGGTCGCACCCACTGTATAGCTATTGGTACAGGGGCCGTTCCCACTCGCCGGGCCCAGGAGAACACCCCAATTTCCGGGCACGGCTGATCCCGAAAGCAAAGCCGTCATTACATATGTGCCGTTAAGAGTGAGGGAGTTCTCAAACTCCCGATGCTGCGCCAGCGATCCGTCCGGATTTCGCACCTCGATCACCCAGTGTCCGTGAACAGCAATCCCTTCCTTGCCCGATTTTGCTGGGTTGGCTTCGCCGGCTGCAGTTTCAGTTTGCGTCGCCGTTGGGTGGCCAGCGTGAGCCGCGGACACCGCCGGAGGCTTCGCAGCGGCCTGTTGACCCCAAGCAGCCGGGCTCGCAGCCACAATCAACACCAACGCGCTGGCCGCCAGCGACAGGCGCGACCAGACCGGGAGAAGTAAATTCATCATTCGTTTCATGCATGACCTCTTTCTTGTGGGTATCGGCCGCATCCGTAGCGGACCTTCAAAGCAAGGCAGCATTCACGCTGCCGGATTCTTGCGCCCCTCGATCTGGCAAGTCAGGAGAAGCTGATGGTCACCGTGACCGCCACAATCTCGCCCGTGGTCACTGACATGGGCGAAGCTGTAGTCCCAACCGTGACGGCTGTTGACGTCAAAGCGCCTAGGACCTCGACATCCACGGCGGTGGGGGTACCTAGCTGGAGCGCTGTGCAAACCTTCGGTGCGTTATCCTCGGTTCGCCACTGAATCCCGTTAAGCCCGGTCCCATAGCCTACTCCATTGCCCGCATTGTCCAGGGGAAAAAACCCCGCAAGGCCAGCTTCATAGGGAGCTGCACAGGCCCCGAACAACGTCTGCACAGCGGAGATCGAGGTCAAACCAACCGGGACCATGTAGTTTCCGCTCAGCACCAGGCTGGCCGTTGGTGTATACGTTGTCGCCAGGTTCAGCCCCAGCTGCAGAGAGACATCGCCACTGGATCCGGAACTCAGACTGCCGTTGTTCCAAAGGCTATTGGTCGTTGTATAGGTGTAGCAGGTAATCTTCGGGTTGGTTGGACCGATGAATGCCGGATCACACCACAGGCTCGGGTCGCCGGTCAAAGTCCCCTGGACGAAGCCAATCGCTGGATCGCCAGGGACCACATTCCCCGACAACACCCCCGCCACATAGGCTGCCCCGGAGGTCGTAAGGGGGGTTGGAGTTGTTACTGCAGGATTAATCGTGTATGTGGTGACCAGCGAGTTTTCAAACTCGCGGCGGTCTCTCACCTTTCCATCGGCGCCCTTGACCTCCAGCACCCAGTGCCCATGAATCTGGATGCCCTCGCCACCAGGTTTGGGTGGCTTTGCAGCCTCACCGTATTCGCTCTGCACCGGCCCCTCAGCCACATTCGCTGCCATGGAAGGAGTGGTCGCCGCGGGGTTTGCAGGCGACGCCGCCTGAGCCGGCGCTCCGCTCCGTGCCGCTGGCTGCTGACCCGTGCCCGTCTGCGCGCCGGCCACGACCAAAAGAAATCCGCATACTACAGCCGCCGCATGCATACGATGGCTGTGGAAGCTGATGCTGCTTTGCCTCATGTTGTACCTCGTTGTCTCGCGATCCAGTGCAATTGGGGAATCCCGGGGCCGGTGGTGGCTTGAGAATTCGTTTCTGTTTAACCGAAGTAACTTGTGGCGGCCGCGCCAAAAAGGCGAAAGACCCTATCGGCTTCTTTCAAGTTGCCGGAACCGCTAAAGCGGTCCGGGAATACCGTCGCACGAATGGCGCGGCCGCGGCAGACACCGCGCCAGGGAAAGTGGAAAGACGAAGGGCCGAAAACCTCTCTTGAACAGTTATGCGCAGAGATCGTTTAAAAGCCGCCATTCCAAGCAAAGAATTCTCCGGCCATCTGCCAGGCGTGGTTTCGCGTGAGTGGCTCGTTGACTACCGCCCGCACAAGCGGAGCCCGGCCGGGTGAGCACACCGATCCGCAGGATGGAGCGCAGGTCCATTTACAGGTCTAATAAGGATTCCCTATGCTTCTTTTCAACGATTTGGAGTGCCATCCGTGTTGTCTAACTTGTTGAAAATACTAAGATTGTCGCTCTCATAACCCAAAGGTCGCTGGTTCAAATCCAGCCCCCGCAACCAATAAAATTCAACCTAATGAATAACTTACTAAACCGCCAATTTTGACCTTCAAGCTTTAGGGTCCAAGTGGGGTCCAAAAACCCGTCCAGTAAACCCAATGAAATCAACGGCCCGATCTCACCGATCCGGCCGTGTCAAAAGGTGTGCGTTGTGGTACAGCCGTGATCGGGTGGAAACTTCCGGCGAGTCCAGTTTGCCGTCCGCGGAATTCCAAGAGCCTTGCCGACATTCGAGGACTCATTTCGGCGAGGAACCCTAAAAGCGAAAATACAAAACGATTGGATCAATCGGTGCCTGGCTTTTTGGGGTATGGGCGCCGGTGCAAAACTAGGCCACAGTGCGCCGCGTGAGCGGTGCTCTGCGGCGGAATAAAAGTTTGCCACCGCCGGATCTTGTTTTCGTGAGCTATTGCCGTGAGGGCGTGGTTCATGGAACACCGGAGGGATGTTCCAGGTGGAGATATACGGGCGTGTACGGCGGGCGGTTCGTGTCGAGGGCCGGAGTCAGCGAGCGGTAGCCAAGGATTTTGGTCTATCGCGGGAGACGGTACGGAAGATGCTGGAGTACGCGGTGCCGCCAGGCTACCAGCGACAGCAGCCGATCAAGCGGCCCAAGCT
>CAYWMR010000297.1:0-6365 GCA_964458965.1 uncultured Occallatibacter sp.
GATAGTGGAAGCCCTCGATGAAGTCCTGCTTCTGGGGCGGAGGGAATGGAGCCGTTGCGCCGTCCACCTGGGCCTCGCCAACGTTCTTCCACACAACATCTCCATTGGCAAGCCCTCGCGTATAGTCTCCCGTTACGCGCAGGCGGTGAACCACATCGCCGGTTCGGTTGGCAGTGTCGTAATCCACGCTGAACCGGTAAGTGCGGGGACCGGCGTCTTTCACGGCCGTCGCGTGCGGCAGGTCCCAAGTTTGGACAGTCGAAGTGGGCGCAGAGGTGGATTGGGCAAGCAACGGTTGGACAGACAGACCGACCGCTGCCGAGATGCAAGCTGAAAGTAAATTCATCCTGGTGAGCATTTGTGTAACTCCTCTCAGTGCGCAGTGTCCCACCCGTAACGCGGACATGCATCCTGTTAGCGACGAAGGGCAACAACTCCCGACTAAATGCTGTCAATGACCGACGAACCGTGGTATCTCCCCGCGCCACCGCAGGACAATTCATAAAAGGCGGAGGAAGATTCGGGGCTGCCGGAGGTTCTTCTGAAAATACGCCAAATCGGATCCAGCCGAGTGAGTTAGATTGGCACATGCTGGGTTGGGGTCAGGTGTCGAGAGGATCTCGCCCGGTGATCACGGTATCATTGCATACAGTCTTTTCATGATTTGGAATCATCTTCCGGAGCGGCATTCCGGACGAACGCTATCGCAGCAGTTCCAACTGCAATTGAGATAAATGAATTAGAGAGAGCAATGGCGAGATTGGGAGCATTTTGTTTTCCGGGAACTGGTCATATCAATCCAATGACAGCGCTGGCGCGTTCCCTGCAAATCAGAGGCCATCAGGTGGTGATGTTCGGTATTGCGGACACCGAGGCGCGCGTGCGTGCCGCCGGTATTGACTTTCACAGGATTGGCATGGAAGATTATCCGCCCGGCGCCCTGAAAAAGCTGGACGAACACCTGGCCCGGTTAAACGGGTTCGCAGCGCTTCGATTCACCTTGAAGCGAGTGAGGGATATGGGGCGGATGGTACGGCGCGACGGGCCTGAGGCGGTGCGGGCGGCCAAGGTTGAAGCGCTGTTGGTGGACGAGTCGGATTCTGCCGGAAACGTGGCTGACTATCTGGGTCTCCCATGGATCTCCGTTGCCTTGATTCCTCCTATGCTTCAGGATGACCGGTTCCCACCCTTCTGGCTCGGTTGGCCGGCGGGACAGGATCGGCTCAGCCGTTTGCGAAACCGCCTTGCCATATTTTCCCTGTTACAGGTAGGAACTCCAATCTTCAAAGACGTGAACCGGCAGCGCATCGCATGGGGACTGAAGCCCTTCCGTCGCCCTGAGGATGCGCTGTCGCGCCTGGGGAAAATTACTCAGCTTCCCGAAGCACTGGAGTTCGAATTTGCAGGAGAGAAGCCGCCCCGGCTTCACTATACCGGGCCGTTTGTACACGCCAAGCAGCGTCCCGCGGTCGATTTCCCCTGGGAGCGCCTCGATGGACGCCCGCTCATTTATGCGTCGATGGGCACTCTTCAGAACGGCTCGGAAGCCATCTTCAGAATAATCGCGGAGGCCTGCGCCAAGTTCGACGCACAATTGGTGATTTCGCTGGGTGGCGGAATCGATCCGGCAAGGCTGGGCAAGCTGGCGGGAGATCCGCTGGTGGTGAGCTTTGCTCCACAACTGGAGATTCTGAAGCGCGCCAATCTGGTTATCACACATTCCGGCATCAACACGGTGCTTGAGTCGCTTTGCGAGGGAGTGCCGATGGTGGCCGTGCCCCTTGCCCACGATCAACCCGGATTGGCGGCAAGGGTCAAGGCGCGCGGAGCGTGCGAGGTGGTTCCATTGCACAGACTCAACGCTGCCAGGCTACGCAAAGCAGTTGCTCAGGTGCTTCAAAACGTGAGATACCGCGAGGCGGCCCAGGCTTTGCAAAGAGCCATCCAGCCGATGGACGGGCCTGGCCGCGCGGCCGACATCGTTGAACAACTGCTGAAACTCCGTTCGGTGTAGCCCATGGCTTAAAACGCTTCGCTAGTCCCGAAAACAGAACCTAGTCATGCCGCAGCGCCTCTACCGGGGAGAGACGCGCAGCGCGCCACGCAGGCAAAGCCCCTGCTATGAGCCCAGCCAGCACGGCGATGCCAAGCGACTCTACCAAAAGCAACACCGGTGGAGACGACGAGACGATGGTTGCGGTTTGAGGCAGCGCCGCCAGCAGGTACAGGGCGCCCCATCCGAAGACAATTCCAAAAAGACCGCCGCCCAGCCCCAGAGCGGCCGCTTCAAGCTGGATGAGAACCAACACCTGCCGTCGTTTCCAACCGAGCGCCCGCAGGATTCCGATCTCGCGCGTACGTTCGTACACCGACATGGCCATGGTGTTAGCGATTCCAAAGACCCCGATCAGCAGCGCGATGGACGAAGTACCCCAGGCAGAAGCGTGCGCCAACTGGACAAACTGATTGTTATGGGCGCGCTCGGCTGCGGGAACTGCGTGCAGTCCCGGAAGTGCCGCTTCAATCTGCGCCTCTGCGCGCTTCAGATAATGCTCAGGGGATTCTCCGGCAGCTGCCGGGCTCAACCGAACGTCAAAGGTCGATACCTTGCCTTGCAGGCTGCTCAGCTCCTGCAACTGGTCCAGCGGCATAACCACCGCGTCCGCCTGCAATCCCGATCCGCCATGGTAGATTGCGCACACCGTGAACGGCGCGCTTTGAATCACCAGCGTATCGCCCACCTTTTTCTTAAGCTCGTCGGCCAGCAGATATCCCAGCATCACTTCGGGATGACCGTCCTGAAATGGCCGCCCGGTGAGAATCTGCATCGAGTCGAATTCATAGGTGTCGGCCTTCCACCCGAATACCAGGGCATTCACATCGGTGGTCAGGCTCATCATGTTGAATATGACGGGCGTGGCCTTCGCCACCACCGGCAGCGCCTTCAGGGTTGCTCCATCCGACTCATTCATCGAGGTGTTCAAGAAAGTTCCTTGAATCACGGTCATGTCGGTGCCGCTGCTGGAGTAGATGCGAAGCCATTCGCTTTCAAACGCACTGGAAAAACCTACCAGACCAACGAATGCGCCAATTGCCATCCCAATTCCGCAGAGTGTCAGCATGGTCCTCAGCCGCCGGCGCCATAGGTTCTTCCAGACAAAACCTGAAAGCGAGAGTGGAGAGGCGGTGAAGTGGGAATCAGTCATGACACCTTTGCGATGAGAAAGCGCAATTGCCAGTGTATCGGACGGCAATTGCAATTTCCAAATAGGCACTGGGGGCAACACGCTATCCTTCTTGTTGCGGAGGCGCTGGATGGTGCGGTGTCTCGGGCGAGAGCATCCACGCATTGATCGACACAGGCTGAGCGCCACGAGGGAGACGAGTTGAAAGCATTGAGACTTGCAGCAACGACAGCACTCGGGACTACACTGTGCTGTATGGCGGTGACGGCGCAAACGCAGATGCACCTTTTGCCTGAACCGGCGCAGGTTTCGATCGAATCCGGGTCGCTGGCTCTGGATTCTACGTTCGCGGTGGAGGTCCCGGGAAAGACGAGCGTGCGCCTCACTTCGGCGATCGATCGCGCGGTGCGGCGCATGGAGATGGAGACGGGGCTGCGTCACGCGGGGTCCCGGGTTGCCCAGCAGACGAGGCTGGTGGTGCGGGCGGAACACGCCGCTTCGCCGGTGCAGACGCTGGATGAGGACGAGAGCTATTATCTGCACGTGACGGCGGGGGGCGCGGAGATTGATGCGGCGACTGAGCTTGGAGCGATGCATGGCCTGGAAACCCTGATCCAACTGGTGCAGGCAGGCAGCAACGGGTACTTCATTCCCGCAGTCAGCATTCACGATGCGCCAAGGTTTCGGTGGCGTGGATTGATGATCGACAGCGGGCGGCACTTCGAGCCGGTGGCGGTGATCAAGCGCAACCTGGACGGCATGGCAGCCGTGAAGTTGAATGTCTTCCACTGGCACCTGACGGAGGACCAGGGATTTCGCATTGAAAGCCGCGTGTTTCCGCAGCTTACCGGCAAGGGTTCGGACGGGGATTTCTATTCGCAGCAGGACGCGAAGGAGATTGTGGCCTACGCCCGGGCACGCGGCATCCGCGTGGTGCCGGAGTTCGAGATGCCGGGACACTCGATGGCGTGGCTGTATGCGTATCCGTCTTTGAATAGCGGGTCGGCACCGGAGGGAATCCGCCGCGAATTCGGAATCAGCGAGTATGCGATCGATCCCACGCGCGAAGCGACCTATACATTCATCGGACGGTTTCTTACGGAGATGGCGGGCATCTTTCCCGATGCGTACGTTCATATCGGCGGAGACGAGGCGCCGGCTCCGGACTGGAAGACGAACCCGCGCATCGTGGCGTTCATGAAGGCGCACCGGCTGAAGGACAACGACGCGTTGCAGGCATACTTCAATACTCGCGTGCTGAGGATTGTGAACGGTTTGCACAAGCACATGATGGGCTGGGACGAGGTGCTGACGCCGGGACTCCCCAAGGATGTGATTGTGCAGTCGTGGCGCGGAGAGGCGTCACTGGCCAAGGGGGCGAAGCTGGGCTATGAAGGAGTGCTGTCCGCTCCGTACTACCTTGACGGGATGAAGCCGGCAGAGACGCATTACCTGGCCGATCCGCTGCCTGCGACGTCGGACTTGAGCGCTGACGAACGCAAGCGGATCTTGGGTGGAGAGGTGTGCATGTGGGGTGAGCATGTGTATGCGCGGACGATTGACTCGCGGATCTGGCCACGGACGGCGGCGATTGCAGAGCGTTTCTGGTCGCCGGAAACTGTGCGTGACGTGGACGACATGTACCGGCGTCTGGAGTTTGCGTCGATTGAGTTGGAGGGACTGGGGCTGACGCATCTGCAATTCGGCGATGCTGGACTGCGAGAGCTGGCGGGGACAGAGAAGATCGATGCGCTGCGCCCGGTGGCATCCGTGCTGGAGCCGGTGAGCTTTGGTGAGCGGTACAACGTGCAGCACACCGATCAACTGACGGCGCTGGATGGCTTTGTGGATGCGGTGAGGCCGGACCCACCGTCGCGGCACTGGTTTGAGGCGGCGGTGAGGCGGTTGACGGCTGATCCGGTTGGCGATGCAGCGGACCGGGCGGCGATGGCGGCGTGGTTTGGGAAGCTGCGGGACGCGGTTCCGGAGGCACGGACGCAGATGGAGACGTCGCCGCGGCTGAAGGAAGTGACGACGCGGGCGGATCAGGTGGCGCAACTGGCGGCGATGGGGCTCGAGGCACTGCAATATCTGGGCACGGGGCAAAAGGCGCCGGCGGACTGGAAGGCGAAACAGGCGGCGGCGTTGGGGGAGATGAAGAAGCCGAGCGCGATGGTTCGGTTTACGATTTTGCCGGGGATGGCGGGTTTGGTGAAGGCGGTGGCTGATTGACGGTGACACCCTTGTCAGGTCAGGAAAGCGTCACCGGAACTGTGGCCACCCGCTGACCCGTCCGCGCGCAGATCATCGACAGCGCCACCACATGAGATGTCTAATGCCGATAAATTGCTCCATGGAAACCTTCGTCTACATAAAACAACGCAACCGCCCGCCCGTTTTGTTCCATGTTTTCATTCGCCATGTATGGCACAAGCTCGATGAGCTCATTTGTTCCCTTGTCAGTGTGAACGCTAAAATATAATGAACCAAAAGTTCCCCCCGTACTGCCCCTGACCTTCGAAAGCTCCTTTCCTTTCAGGTCCCGCAGAATGAAACTGACATCTTTATTTCCATGAATAGGCGTGGAGAGGTACAACGTCACTGAAACGTCCTTGCGCGTAAGTCCAGGAGGTAGAGTTATGCAAGCGGGAAGCCTAGATTCGCTCGCGAGGGTAAAGGAGGACTCAACACAGCCGCTCATCGTGTAAGACAGCGCACAAATTGTGAGGATGAGCATTTGCTTCCTTGTGCGTTGAAAGCATTTCAACATTGTTGTTCCCATCGCTTTAAGAACGCTTGCCAGTCCACGGAGCTTCATGCCATTGATTGTGCCGCTTGCGTGCCGGGAAATGTTCCTGGTTTGTGACACTTTCGCACCTGACACACCCCTTTAGGAGGGATTCGTGTGTGCGGTCGGCAACTGGGAAGTTGGCTCGGGCTCCTGCCCAACCTCCAGTTAATTCCGGTCATTCGGTCCCGAGTATTTTGGTCTTGATCGAACCCTTCAACGTCTCAGTTACACTGCGAAATCCGCAACAAACGAACTTATCCATAGGATCGAATACAAACCCTCAAAGCCTATAACTGTTCATCGGGAACTCCCTGGCTTGATGCGGTGTCTAAGTCAGTGAGATTACCCCCGGCAGAGCCGGGGGCTTCATTTGGTGAGCCGCTCAAAGC
>CAYWMR010000298.1:0-6321 GCA_964458965.1 uncultured Occallatibacter sp.
AAGCCGTCGGAAAGGCGGGCGAAGAGCGGAGCCTCCTGCTCATATTCGAAGAGGTTGAACTGGCTGACGATGAAGTAACTCTGCTTGCCGGCCTGGATAAGTTCGCTCAAGGTGGGGCGATGGCGGCGGCTGCGGCTCTTGGAGTCGGAGGCCTCGGGGTACATTCCGGCGACAAACAGGGAATAGTCGCCGATATGCTTGCGGACGGCGCGCTCGGCATCGAAGGAAGGCGCGGTGCCGTGAACGGGATCGGCTGCGAGCATCATCTCAGTGAGCTCTTCAATGGGCCGGCCGGCCTGATCGCGGACCTTGTAGAGATTGTCGGCCTCAGAGAACTCGCAGAGCAGATGCGCGACATAGCCGGTAACGTCGGGATCGTGCAGTCCGAGCTTGCCTTCATAACTGTTGCGGACCGCTTGTTGGAAGAATGGTTCGAGTGGATGAGACGGAGCTTGTTGATTCGATCCCTGCATACACACCTCCCGTAGCCGCTTGGACAGCCGTTCGCTGTTGAGGCGATGGCGGCTGCCGAGTGCGCATAGCCGGAGATGCCAGCCACTGCCTATTTATCTTTCTGTAACACGGAGTCTATCGGATAAGTCGCGAGATTTATACAGCGATGCGGCGATTTTGTTAGCAGAGGGGTTCCCCGATTGCAAACATGGGACTCGAAGTACGAAAAAGGGCAGCCGCGAATGGGCTCCCCTTTTTATATTTGTTGTGCTCAAGATGGCGTGTTGAGAATTGCGGTATCCCAGGTCTCAAAATCGAGACCTGGGGCACCCAGCATTTTAGGAATCTTGCGGACGGAGACTTACACAGTTGCGGGAGTTCTGGCTTCGAGTTCGGCGAGGCGCTTGGCGAGCAGTGTTTCAAGCTTGACGAGTGCGGCGGAGAAGCCTTCAATGCCTTCCTTGAGCTTGTCGGTGGCCATGCGGTCGGCGGCGTGCATGGCATCGAATGTTGCCTTGTCGACATCGATTTTCATGATGACCAAGGTCTTGGCGACCTCGGGGTCGAGTTTGCGGGGCAGGTCGGCCTGGGTCGCTTCGAGCTCGGCAAGCAGTTGCGGGGAGATGGTGAGCAGGTCACTGCCGGCGAGTTCCTCGATTTCGCCGATGTTGCGGAAGCTGGCGCCCATGACCTGGGTCTTGTAGCCGAATTTCTTGTAGTAGTTGTAGACCTTGGTGACGGACTGGACGCCGGGATCGTCGGCACCGTGGTAGTCGTTGCCTGTATCTTTCTTGTACCAATCGAGGATGCGGCCGACGAAGGGGGAGACGAGGGTGACGCCTGCATCCGCCGCGGCGACGGCCTGGTGGAGGCCGAAGAGCAGCGTGAGGTTGCAATGGATGCCTTCTTTCTCGAGGACTTCGGCGGCGCGAATGCCTTCCCATGTGGAAGCGATTTTGACGAGGATGCGGTCGCGGCCGATGCCGGCGTGGTCGTATTGGGCAATGATGGCGCGGGCCTGGGCGATGGTGGCATCGGTATCGAACGACAGGCGGGCATCGACCTCGGTGGAGACGCGGCCGGGAACGATGGCGAGGATCTTTTTGCCGAAGGCGATGGCCAGGCGCTGGAAGGCGAGGTTGGCCACGGCCTGATCTGTTGCACCTTCGCCAAGTTCGTTGCGGGCCTCGACCAGCACGCTGTCGACGATGGGCTGGTATTGGGGCATTTGGGCGGCGGCGGTGATGAGCGAGGGGTTGGTGGTGGCGTCCTGGGGGCGAAACTTTTCCATGGCCTCGATGTCGCCGGTATCGGCGACGACCACGGTGTACTGGCGCAATTGCTCGAGTAGATTCTGGGGCATGATTTCCTCCTGGGGACGGGCGCTCAAGTGGAAGCGCGTTCGACCAATAGTGTACCGCTGTTTGGATGCGGAAAATGAACTGAGGATACATTGGGCCGGGGCGTGCGCCGATTTTTCCCCTGTCAGTTAGAATGTCGGAATGCAATTTCTTGGCGATTTAGACGGACTTACCTTACTCTGGACGGCCTTATGCGTTCTTCTGGCTGGTTTATTCCTTGCGTTGCTTTGGGTTAGCTACGGGAACAAGTGGCCATCTGCGAACGCGAGAATCCTCGGCCTCCTGTTGGCAGTTGGAGTCTTCGGTTTTGTCTTCGCTTACAACGCATATTGCCCAGACGCCGACCAGCCGCATATCCAGCGGGCAGGCCTGATTACTGTGTATGAGCCCTACACCTACACCGTTGGCAAGGGTTCGACTCGTTCCGGGCTCCTGGTGTGCGTCGGCCCTTGCGGCCAAGGCGTTCCATTGATGGAATTCAACCAGAAAGTTATCGCCAGCATAAAGCAGCGAGGTTATTCCATCCCTCTGGCGGTGACCTATTTAGGACGCAGGGACGATGCAAACATAGCGCATGGCTTTACCATCTCCGCTCACCCAGTGGTCGAAATCGATGACCCGGCAACTGCGGAGCGCATTTTTTATATCGACACAACCCGGCACTGGCCACGGGCGATCGTCTTGCTCTTCGATGTCCTGATTACTTTGACTACTTTTGGTATTTGCATCCGCACAACGGGCGCCAAACCCGGGTCCGATGAAGACGAAGAGTCCAGTTCTCAGTCCGATCCAGACCACTCCACGTCCAATGAGCTGACCGGCCTGGGCCTGGGCAGCGAAGACCGGAATGCGTGAGGGCTGGAGCGGACCGTTAGTGCGGGCGAGGACGCCCGCACGACAGCCGGCCGGGAGGCCGGCGCCACAGTCGGAGACATAGTTCATTCTTCGCGCAGGGCAAACATGGGGTCGACCCTGGTGGCCCGGCGCGCGGGAATGTAACATGCCGCAAGCGCGACGGCTGTTAGTACGAGGGTGACGCCCACGAAGGTTAGTGGATCGTATGGCGCTACACCGTAAAGCACGCCGGCCATGAGGCGCGAGGCGATGAGGGCACCAATGAGTCCCACGGCGGCTCCGGCAATTGCCAGTTCCAGTCCCTGGCGCAGAATCATCCGCATGATCCTGCTGCGGTTTGCGCCGAGGGCCAGGCGAATGCCTATTTCGTGGGTGCGCTCGCTGACGAGATAGGAGATGGTTCCATAGATTCCAAGTGCAGCGAGGAGGAGCGCGGTCAATGCGAAAAGCAAAACCATTTCCATGGAAAACCGGCGCTGCGACAGAGACCCGGAGACTACGCCGGGAAGGGTCATGGCGCCAAAGACGGGAAGCTCGGGGTTGATGGATTGAACAAGTTCGCGCACCTGATCTGGAATCCGCGACTCGTCGAGTTGGCCGCGCACAAAGATTGCCAGCTCCTTATCGGTGCGCTGATACGTGCAGCGATAAACGAGGGGAATGGCTGCGTCCTCAAGCGACTCGGTGCGAGCATCTGCGATGACGCCCACCACGGTATCCCAGGCTGGGGCTGTGGGGTTGAGCTTGAAGCGCTTGCCTAGCGGATCCTGGTTGGGGAACCAGGTGCGCGCAAATGCCTGATTGACTACTGCAACATGAGGCGCGTTCTCGTTGTCCTGATTGGTGAACAAACGGCCGCGGAGCAGAGGGATGCCGACGAGGTGAAAGTACCCGGGTGTAACGCTTGCCTCGTTGACCGAGGGAGCATCGCTGCCGTGCACCTCGCGATCCTCCAAAATGAGGCGCCCCTGGTTGCGGGTGTGATTCAACGGGACGGCTGCAAGGCTTCCGACGGCTGCTTCCTGGACACCGGGCAGGGCTGCGCTGCGGCGAACGAGTTCGCGAATGAATGGCGCCTCCTGGGCTGCGGTTCCATAGATATCGGTGGTTGGATCGTTGGGCACAGGGAGCCAGGTGCGCACGGCCATTACGTTTTGCGGATTGAATCCGAGCTGGACCTTGAACAGATCGTAGAAACTGCGCAGCAGAAGGCCGGCCGCGATCATGAGCACCAGGGAGAGCGCGAACTCGGTAACGACGAGCAGTCGGCGGGTGCGCGCTTGCTCGCCTGATCCGGTGGTGCCGCGGCCTTCCGCTTTGAGTGTATGAGTCAAGTTGAGCCGGCTGGCCTGCAATGCGGGGGCGAGACCAAAGACCGTGCCCGCAACGACAGAGACGCCGAGCGCAAACAGCAAGACGTTCCAGCTGATGGATATGTCGTTGAGGCGGGGCAGGCTCTCTGGAATCAATTGCAGCAGGAATCCCCTGGTACAGAAGAGAATTACGATACCGGCCAGGCCGCCGAGAAGTGAGAGGATCAAGCTTTCGGTAAGCAACTGTCGAACCAGCCGCTTTCGTCCTGCTCCGAGCGCCTGGCGAAGAGCCATTTCGCGGCCCCGGGCGCTGGCGCGCGCAAGCAGGAGATTGGCTACATTCACATAGCCGATGAGGAGAACCAACGTCACTGCGCCGAGCAGCAGCAATAGCGACTGGCGAACGTTGCCGACCACGCTATCTTTGAGCGGAACGAGGCTCACTCTCCAGGCGCTTTGGACGGGATAATCCGCGGGGAACTGTTTCTGCACGGACGCGACCAGCGCATCTAGCCGGCTCTGCGCGGCGGCAACCGTCAACCCGGGGCTAAGGCGCGCGATTGCGCCGGGCACGAAGCGGTTATTGCGGACTGGCGGCGGGGTGGGCGCAGCGGCGAATCCAGCAGCCGCCCAGAGCTCAGTGTTTCTTTCCTCTGTGGTTCGGCCTTGATCGCGAAAGCTGGGCGGCATGACGCCGACGACTCGATAGGCGTCGTTATCGAGGCGCAAACTTCTGCCCAGGATATGCGGATCGCCGCCGAAGACGCGCTTCCAGAGGCCGTCGGTGATGACCACTTCAAGGTTGAATCCCGGTGTTTGATCGTTGGGATCGAAGGTGCGCCCTAACTCGGGCTTAACCCCCAGCACCGCAAAGTAACTGGGGTCGACCGGCTTGAATGCGATGCGCGTGGGTTGAGATGAGCCGGTGAGGTTGACTGACCCGCCGGCTTCGACCGATACGTATTGGAAGATTCCGGAACGCTGAAAGTCTTTCCACTCCGGAACGGACAGGCCGACGTCCTGCGCGCCGACGCCGGGAAGATCGTCTATGATGCGCACTAATTGGTCAGGCTGCGGATACGACAAGGGGTGCAGCAGCGTGGCATCGACTACGCTGAAGATAGCAGTGGTGGATCCGATGCCGAGAGCCATGGTGAGAATGGTGATTGCCGCGAAGCCAGGAGACTTGACGAGCAGCCGGAGCGCGTAGCGCACGTCTTGCAGAAGTGTTTCTACGAACGGCAGCCCTTGCTCAGCATGGTAATCTTCGCGGACCGGGCCGGCCGCGCCAAACTTGATCAGGGCGTGGCGGCGCGCCTCGGAGGGCGGCATTCCGGCGCGAAGATTCTCCTCGGTTTGCAGGGCGAGATGCTCTTCCATCTCTTCGCGCAACCGGCGGTCGCTTTTCCGTCCGGTTATGAAGTTGTTAGCGCGTGCCAGAAAGCGTCTTAGGAATCTCATGACAAATCCTCCGCTTTTACCTCAAAGAACCGCGCGATGATGGCCGCTGTTTGCGCCCATTCCCGAGTCTCAGCGTCAAGCATGTTATGCCCGGCCCGGGTGAGCCGATAGAAGCGGGCCCGGCGGTTATTCTCCGAAGCACCCCAATCGGAAGCAATCGCGCCCTCGTGTTCCAGCTTGAGCAGGATGGGATACAACGTGCCCTGATTGACGGCCAGCAAATCTCCGCTGATCTGTTCGATTCGGCGCGCGATGCCATAGCCGTGCAAAGGGCCGAGCACGTCCAGGGTTTTAAGGACCATCAGCCCCAGAGTTCCCTGGTGGACATCCGATTTTTGCTTCATGGCGACTCCCTTTTGGTTTCCCACAGGTAGGATTGCACACTTCCTTTTGGAAAGCAACAGGAGAGTTGCTGAGCATTTCTTGTTCAACTTTGGGGCTGACTTCTGGCTGTAGTATGGTGTCTCTGAAATTCGTGGAAGAACAAACGCAGATCCTTCGACTCACCATCCCCAAACTGAAAAGCGTTTGGGGCCCCTTTCGCTCAGGATGACGACCTCCATATTGTTATGAACTTTGGGGCTGACTTGGGGCTGAAGATGGCTACGTTCAGATCTCTTCCGGCTGGATGGTGTTGGAGAGAACTCCGAGGCCGGGGAAGGAGACTTCCACGCTATCGCCGGGGGCGAGCGGGCCAACGCCTGAGGGGGTTCCGGTGAGGATGAGGTCGCCGGGCTCGAGGGTCATGGCGGCGGTGATGTAGGCGAGGAGCACGGGGATAGAAAACAGGAAGTCGAGCGTGGAGCCTTGCTGGCGAAGTTCGCCGTTGACACGGGTTTCGATGGTGAGGCCGGCCTGGGGATCGAGCTCGTCGCTGA
>CAYWMR010000299.1:0-6299 GCA_964458965.1 uncultured Occallatibacter sp.
ATTCCTCCTTGCTGTTTCTGCCGATGGGACGGCGGGGAATATGTTTGTACTTCTGCGTCCATGGGACTTGAAGCCCCGTGAGCGCATTTCAACCTAGTGCCACACTTTGTAGTAATTGGAAGTGAGGATTAGATAGGCCGCGAGCTGCGCCTGGCGAAGTGCGCCGTTGGTTTCAGCCTGCACCGCCGAAACGATCGCGGACTTCATGGCCGCCGGCATTACGCCGTGTGTCAGGGTCAAGTCCATGGCGTTGACCAGGGTTGTGGGGTTCGAGGCCAGCGGGATAAACGGTGTCAGATCGACCGTTGTCCCCGGCCCGTAAGTCTGCACCGCACCGCTCCAGTTGCTGAATAGGCTGGACACCTCGTTGGCGCGATAGATGGCATTATTCGGAGTATTGATCTGGAACTCGCCACCCATCAATGTGGTTTCGGGAACACTGTAGTTGGGCGCGTAGTAGTTGAATACGCTGGGCGAGTCGAAGATGTCCTGCCCCATGTTGGCCAGATCGCTTTGATAGTAATTCTGATTGGTCATCTGGCCGCCGAAGGCCCGCACCATGCCGGCCATAAAGAGCGCCGGCTCCTGCAAGTGCCCGTCAGTGGGCTGGTCGTTGCCGCCCTGGTCATTGGCGCGCGCTTCCGGGTCCAGAAGAATGGCAGTGATGGTCGCCGTCATGTCTCCGCGCACTCCGTTGCCGTTGTTGTTGAAGGCTGCCGCAACGCGGGAAACATAGGCCGGGCTGGGGTTGCTCTTGACCAGGTGCTGGATTAGCTGCCGGGCGACAAACGGGCCAACGTTGGGATGGTTGAAGATGTTATCCAGCGCGCCGTCCAGGTCCTGCTGGTTAGTAAGTCCGGCGGGCGCAACATAGCCGTTGAGTAACTGCTTGGAGCCCATGTCATGCTCGGCAGGGTAGGGAACCATGTTACCCGCGCTATAGTAAGCGCCCCACTCGACGGGCTGGCCAGCCGGCGGGGCATAAGTCCAACCAGTATAGACCCTGGCAAATTCCGTGATCTGGAACTGCGAGTAAGTTGGAATGGGAATGCCGTGGCCGTCTACCTGCACCGATCCATCCTGATTCAGCATGACGGTGCCGATCGTGAAAAGCTGCATCATCTCCCGGGCGAAGTTTTCATTGGCTACTGCGCCTGTCGCTGGATCCGCCATGGCATTGTTGCCCATGTCGAGATACTGGCCCATGGCTGGACTAAGTGTTACATCTTCCATGATCTGGCGGTAGTTAGTGAACGCATCGGCCAGCAGCGTGTTCTGATAACTAACCATATTGCCGTTCCAGATTAGCTTCTCGATGGAAGTTACAAAGATCTGACTCAGCGCGAAGGCCACTCTCTGGCGTAACTGATCGGAATTGGTGACGGCGTTGGCGAGGAATTGCTGAGGCATACCGCCCTGATCTCCGGTGACTGAGTTGTAGTTGGAGACCTGCGGCATGGCGATTTGCGAAGTGATCCAGCCCTGAAATCCCAACGTCTGCACAGTATCCGCGTCGGTGGGCGTAGGTCCAAATGCAGCCTGCTCAAGGAATCTGCGCGCCGCCGCTGGACTTACCTGCGGATTGGCCACGCCGACCTGCACCTGGAAGGGCGCGGATGTTTGAGAGCCGCTGCTTACAGTTACCGTTCCCTGACCAGCTTGGCCGATGAATCCGGAAACAGTAAGCGAACCGGCGGAGGAGTAAGTGGTGGTAAGTACGGTTCCATTCAGCGATGCAACCGAGTTAGCGATGAAACCACTTCCGGCGATAGTCGTGGAGAAAATTCCCAGTGGAATCTGAGCGCCGCTGCCAACTGCTGTAATAGTCGGCGTGGGAGGCACAAGCGTAATCGACGCGCTTGCCTTTCCGCCCAGGCCGGTCACTGTGACGGTGTCCGAATCGGAAGCTGGCAATGCGGCTGGCGCCGTGTAGAGACCTGTGCTGGAGACAGTTCCGTAAGTTGCGGTCCACGTTGTGCCGCCGCCGATGAACTGCTGTGTAGCGCCCAAGGTTACAGTTGCACTGGTTGGCTGAATGGTTGTGGGTGTGCTGTTAACGATGGTCACCATTGCGCTGGCGGGACCGCCGGGACCGGCAGCGGTAACTGTCGCGACACCCGAAGCCGGCCAGACGGACGGCGCGGTATACAGGCCGGTGCTGCTTACTGTTCCAGATGTCGCAGACCAACCGGTGGCGCCGGCCGAGGTGAACTGCTGCGTTGTCCCCAGATCCATGGTTGCTGTGGTGGGTGAAATCACTTGTGCCGGGATTGGAACGAGCGTGACTGCCGCGCTGGCTGAGCCGCCCGGCCCGGTTGCGGTTACCGTGACAGCGGTGGAGGAAGGCATCGTCGCCGGGGCAGTGTATAAGCCCGTTGAAGATATTGTGCCCGCTGTTGCAGTCCAACTGGTTGCGCCGGAGGAAATGAACTGCTGCGTTCTTCCGATTATGACCGAAGCTGATGTCGGCGATATGACCTGCGGAGCTAGCGGAATCAACGTTACCGCCGCGTGGGCCGAACCACCTGGGCCTGTCGCGGTTACGGTGACGGCGGTGGAGGAAGGCATGGTCGCGGGCGCGGTGAATAAGCCAGTCGACGATATGGTGCCTGCGGTTGTGGTCCAGCTTGTTGCGCCTGAGGATGTGAACTGTTTTGTCTGCCCGAGTGTGATTGACGCTGAGGTGGGCGAAATGGATTGTGGTTCGAGCGGCGCCAAAGTCACTGCTGCCTTGGCTGAGCCGCCCGGGCCGGTCGCTGTGACTGTGACAGCGGTAGAAGACGGCATGGTGGCCGGTGCTGTGAACAGGCCAGTCGAAGAGATGGTTCCTGCGGTCGCGCCCCAGCTTGTTGCGCCTGAGGACGTGAATTGCTTTGTCTGTCCGATTTTGACAGTGGCCGAGGTGGGCGAAATAGTCTGCGGGGTAACGAACTTTACCGTGAAGGCCGGGCCCCAGAGACTGCCGGGGTTGCTGACCTGAATCACGGCTGTGGCAGCAGTGTCCTGGTAGGCGCTTGTTGTGAGCGTCGTAGCGTTCACATAAGTGGTGCCCAGGTTATTGCCATTCATCTCCACGGTGGCGCCCGGTGTGAAGCCCACTCCCGTGAGAGTAAACTTGGCGGGATTGCCCGTGGGAATCGGACTGGGGCTGACTGCCGTTACGGTGGGTCCGGCGGGCTCAATATTCACATACTCACAGCCAATGGTTCCGTCAGAGGCAACTGCCTCGATGAGGGTGCTCTCAGTGGGGATACTGGCCGGCGACTTATAGAGGCCGGCGGTCGATATGGTCCCCAGTGTCGAGTTGCCTCCGACCACTCCGCTTACTTCCCACTTCACTGTGGTATTCGTAAGCCCTTTGACGGTCGCGGTGTATTGCAGCGTTGCGTTGACGCCGAGATTTGTATATCCAGGGCTAACTGTAACGGTGGTTGCGGCTACTGCGGGCAGGGCAAGCGGGCCCAGAAGGCAGATCGCAGGCAGAAAACTCGTCAGCTTTACTCGCATTATTCTTACTACTCCTCGGGAGATGGAGATTGTGGTGGGTAGGCACGGATTGCAACCGGCATTCGTCGATCGACCGGTGAGATCTCGGTACAAACTTTCCTGGCGCAAGACGGCCTCTGGGGGAGGGAATCTCTTGAGGTACTTCTCTTAGTGGCAGGCGGGAATGGATTGTGACAGAAAAATAGAAATAGTTCTATTAGGCTGGATGCGGGGGTAAATTCTCCGACTCCACCGACGAGACGGACTATCGCCTTGCGGGACGCAAAAGGAAGAGCGCCGAAGCCCATTGGACTTCCGCGCTCTTCTGTTTTCGCGAGTGGTGCGGTTTTGCTTCCCTTGGATCGCGCTCGGGGTTAGCTCTTACTTGATTTCAAATTGGTCGATCTCGAACTGGAACTTGCCGGGTTCTCCCACATGAATTAGACCCACACCGGAAAGATCGCTGCCATCGGTTTCAAAGGTTGAGAGCGGGAATGTGTATTGCTTCCAGTCCGGGCCGGCGGTGAATTGTGTCATTGCGGGCATTTCGCCGCCGCTTCCACCGCGGCTCGCGGTCAGCACCAGCAAGGTATAGCTTTTGCCGTCGCCTTTGGCCCAGAAGCTGATGGCCTTTTTTGAGGAGAGATTCACCGGCTGCATGGGTGCTTGCGCGGGAGAATAAAGCGCACCCGCAAATGCAAAGGGCTGACTGCCTGCAACAATCTCGCCGGTTATCTGCAAAGCTCCCTTGGTGTTGGCTGCGCCGGGTTCCACCACCGCAAGCGAAGAAGTAGATGGTCCGCCATTCATCTTGTCGCTGGCTGGAATCCACGAGCCGTAATTGGCTGCCACTTTGCCATCGTCGAAGTTGCTCACCATTCCCGACTCGGAACCCGCCGGCGGAGGCGGAAGCGCTGGCCGCCCCGTTTCGCCGTGAGTGCCCGCTACGGTGAGCTTCACGGTTGTGGTGTTGTCGGAACTGGGCCCAACCATCAGATCAAAGACCCCAGGCTCGACTACGCGGTGCATATCGATGTTCAGGATCGAAAGCATTTCCGATGTAACCGCGAACTCGACGGTCCTTTTTTCGCCGGGCTTTAGTGTGATGCGTTCAAAGCTCTTCAACTGCTTTACCGGCTGCGTGACGGAGGCAATTTTCTGATGGATGTAAAGCTGCGGGACCTCGTCTCCCAGGCGCGATCCGGTGTTGGTTACATCCACGCTGACCTTTGCTGTTCCGCCGGTAAGGATCTGCGCGGGCTCAACGCGAAGATTGTCGAATTTGAACGAGGTGTAACTCAATCCGAAGCCGAAGGGGTAGAGCGGTTGGCGGGTGCTGAACTCGTAGCTCCGGTTGTCAGTGGGTTTGTGGTTATAGAAATCCGGCAGAGCGCCAACCGTGTGTGGAAACGTAATGGGAAGCTTTCCGCCGGGGTTTGTATCGCCGAAAATCGTTTCGGCCGCGGCTGTCCCGCCCTCCTCGCCAAGATAAAAGCCTTCCAGGATTGCCGGAACCTTTTCGGCGATATAGTTGATGGACAACGGGCGGCCGTTGATCAAGAAAACAATTGTGGGGGTTCCGGTTTCGACCACTGCTTTCACCAGGTCATTCTGGGCTCCGAGCAGGTCGAGGGAATCGCGATCGCCAAGATGGATTTCCGCCCATGCTTCGCGGTTTGTGCTTTCGTTTTCGCCCACTACGAGGATGGCGACGTCGGATTTCTTGGCCATATCCACCGCGGCCTGAATGGAAGCCGTCTGAGTCTTGGGATCGATGAGCTGGACGTTGTTTGCCGACCAGCCGAGGTAACCCTGCGGCGCATTGGTGATCTTGCAGCCTTCGGAGTAGAGCAACGTTGCCTTGCTGCCAACGCGGGCTTTGATGCCGTCGAGAATACTGACTCCCTGGCCGGGATCGCGGCTATATCCGCCCAGATGCACGTCGGCTGCGTTGGGGCCGATAACCGCAATGGTCTTGAGCTTCGACAGGTCGAGAGGCAGCGTGTTCTTGTCGTTCTTGAGCAGAACGATTACTTTTCGCGCAGCCTCAACGGCTAGCTTCCGGTGTTCTTCGCTGTTGACGGTGTGATCGGCATAGTCCGGATCGACATAGGGATTGTCGAACAAACCGAGCCTGAATTTTGTGGTCAGCACATCGGCAACGGCGCGGTCCACTTCGCTCTCCGGCACAATGCCCTGCTTTACCTGATCGACCAGCGTGCGATAGACCGAGCCGTCTGACAAATCGTATTCCACGCCGGCTTCGATTCCCTGTCGCCCGGCATCGGCGTTGTTGTAGGCCACGTGATGGGTGTCGACCAGCATCTGCAACCCGTCTCCGTCGGAAGTGACATAGCCCTTGAAGCCCCACTCCTGGCGCAGAATTTTGTCGAGCAGCCAGTGACTGATGTGCGAGGGCACTCCGTCGATTTCGTTATAGGAGGCCATCACGCTTCCCGCGTGTGCTTCCTCAATGGCCGCCTGAAAGGGAACGAGAAAGTTTTCGCGGATGATGCGCTCGGAGTAATTTCCGGGAGCGGTGTTAGTCCCGCCTTCCGGCTGCCCGTGGACCGCGAAGTGCTTGGCGGTTGCCAGCACGTTGTGGCGGCCGATGAGATAAGAGTCGCCCTGCAGGCCTGTAATGGCGGCAACACCCATGCGCGATACGAGATAAGGATCTTCGCCATAGGTTTCTTCGGTGCGGCCCCAGCGCGGATCGCGAGCCAGATCGAGGACGGGCGAAAACACCTGGCCGACGCCGCGCGAACCGGCCTCGTCGCCAACCGCGCTGAACACGCGTTTTACCAGAGCCG
>CAYWMR010000300.1:0-6298 GCA_964458965.1 uncultured Occallatibacter sp.
GCACCGTCGGCATCGTCACCTCGCCCACCGGCGCCGTCATCCGCGACTTCCTCAATATCGTCGCCCGCCGCCACTCCGGCCTCAATGTGCTGCTCTTCCCCGTCTCCGTGCAGGGCGATCAGGCCCCCGCCGAGGTCGAGACCGCGCTTGCCGAGTTGAACGCTTCGGGGCTGGTGGATATCATCGTCCTCGCCCGCGGCGGCGGATCGCTCGAAGATCTGGCCGCCTTCAACAGCGAGCGTGTGGCCCGCGCCATCGCCGCCTCCCGGCTGCCCGTGGTTTCGGCCATCGGCCACGAAACCGACTTCACCATCGCCGACTTCGCCGCCGACCTCCGCGCTCCCACCCCCTCTGCCGCAGCCGAGCTCATCACCGAAGCCCAGCACAAAATCGCCGAGCATCTCGCCAACCAATCCAACCGCCTCGCGCGCGCCGTCAGCTATCAGCTTCTCCAGGCCCGCCAGCGCCTCACCCGCCTGCCCGTCAGCCAAGCCGAGTCGCGCATGTCCACGCTGCTGCATCGTGCGGCCCAGCGCGTCGACGACCTGACCTTTCGCCTTGAATCCGCCCTCACCACCCAACTGCGCCAACAGCAGCACCAGGTCGCCGGCCTCACCGCCGATGTGCTTCACCACAATCCCCGCCATGCGCTGGCCCACGCCCGCGAACGCCTCCAAGCCTGTGCCGGGCGCCTCGACCGCTCCCTTGAGCGCACCCTGCGACGCTCCGCCGTCGGCATCGGAGCCCTCCAGGCCCGTCTTCACTCCCTATCGCCACTCGCCGTTCTCGATCGCGGCTATGCCCTCGTTCTAACGCCGGAAGGAGCGCTGATCCGCTCCATTGCCCAACTAAAATCCGGCCAAACCGTCACCACCCGCCTCGCCGACGGCGTATTCGTGAGCCGCGTCAAGTCCACTTCGACCCAAGAGCCGCCTGCTGACAATACAATTAAGAATTGAGCCTATGACAACTGCAACCGCCCGCAAGCTATTCGGCACCGACGGCATCCGCGCCGTCGCTGGCGAAGCTCCACTGGACCCCACCACCATCTTTGCCTGCGGTCTTGCCCTCGCCCACTCTCTGCGCAAAACTCACCCCGAGCCCCGCGTTCTCCTCGGCCGCGACACCCGTGAATCCAGCCCCTGGATCGCCGCCACCCTCGCTGCCGGTCTGCGCAAAGCCGGCGCGCACGTCGAAAGCGCCGGAATCGTGCCCACCCCGGCCGTCGCCTTCCTCGTCCGCACCCATGGATTTCAAGCCGGCGTCGTCATCTCTGCCTCCCACAATCCCTGGCGCGACAACGGCATCAAGCTCTTCGGCGCGGACGGCTTCAAGTTTCCCGACGCGCTCGAGCTCACCATGGAAGAGGAGATCCTCTATCATGCCGCTTCCATCCACGCCGCCCCCGACCCCGGCCGCCTTCCGCCCGTCGAAGACAGCCCGACCCTCCAGGCCGACTACATTCAGTTCCTGATCGACGCCTTCCCAGGCCTCAAGCTGAACGGCCTGCGCATTGTTGCCGATTGCGCCAACGGCGCTGCGGCAGCTATAGCGCCCGAGTTATTCCGCCGCATAGGTGGCGATGTAACTCTGCTCCACATCCACCCGGATGGCCATAACATCAACCTTAACTGCGGCGCGCTTCATCCCGGCCATGTGGCCGCGGAAGTGGTGGCGCGCGGCGCAAGCCTCGGCCTTACCTTCGACGGCGATGCGGACCGCTGCATGTTGGCTGGCGACCATAACAACGTAATCAATGGGGACGCCATCCTGCTCGTGGCCGCTCGCGACCTTAAATCCCGCTCGCTCCTTACCGGTAATCTCGTCGTAGCCACAACCATGTCCAACATGGGACTTGAAGCGGCTCTCAAGCGCAGCGGCATCCGCATGTTGCGCGCCCCGGTTGGCGACCGCTACGTCCTCGAGCAGATGCTCGTCCACAAAGCAGCCCTCGGCGGCGAGCAATCCGGACACATCCTGCTGCCGCATCTCGCCACCACCGGAGACGGCCTGCTCACATCCCTGGTAGTTCTCGACCTTATAGCTCGCACCGGTAAGTCCATCGACGAGCTGACGGCCGATCTGAAGGTCTTCCCGCAGGTTATCGTCAACATAAAGGTCCGCGAAAAGCGCCCGCTGGAATCCATCCCTGCTGTAGTGAAAGCCATTCGCGCCGCGGAGCAGGAGTTACAAGACACTGGCCGCGTAGTTATCCGCTACAGCGGCACGGAAGCTCTGGCCAGAGTCATGATAGAAGCCGAATCCGAAGCCCGGATGAACCACCACGCCAATGCAATAGCCGACGCCATCCGCCACGAACTCGGCGCGTAGTAGACTCGCAGAGCGTTCGAATCATTCGCGGCAGTCTGTGCGCAATCATGGCGTTTACCCATCGTCCGCGTCTATATTTCAGGATGAACCATGTAACCCGACGCCCTTGGATTATTTGCGGTCTTCTTGCCCTTGCGCTCATACCTCTGGCGCCTCGCACAGATGCGCAAACAAATGCAGCCACGGCTCCTGGAGAAGAATCCTACCGGTTGCAGCTCCCAGTCGATGAAGTGAACCTCACCTTCCACGCAATCGACGTTCACGGCCTTCCGATCAACGACCTGAAGCTCAACGAACTCAGCCTTCTCGACAACGGCAAACCGCCGCGCAGAGTCCTTGCCTTTCAGTTATTGCAGGATCACCCCATCCGCGCTGGAATCCTCATCGATACAAGTCAGTCGATGACGGATCATATTCCCGGTAACCGGGCGATCTCGATCGACTATGTTCAACGGATGTTGCGGCAACAAACCGACCAGTCATTCGTAATGGACTTTGGCTATGTATCGAACCTCGAACAGCCCTGGACCAGCGATCCGGTTGCCCTTACCATTGGCATCCGCAAAGCAACCGCAGGTAAAGAAAATCCACTCGGGGGCACAGCCACCTTCGACGCCATCTTTCGAGCTTGTCTGTACGAATTTGGCAAAATTGACAATGCGGCAAGCGGAAACTTTATTCTGCTCTTCTCCGACGGAGAAGATAACGCCAGCCACACTTCACTTCAGGAGACCGTCGACACATGTCAGCACAGCAACACCACCATCTACGCCTTTCGCCCAGAATCGAAAACCGGCTCCGCCTCAACAGGCCCGAAAAAATTGGCGGACCTGACCTCGCAGACAGGCGGCCGCATCTTCCATGACGACGATTCCGAAACTGAAATAGAAAACGATCTCCGCATCATCGAAGCAGATATCCGCAATCAATATCGTCTGATTTACAACCCTTCAGGACTGAGGCACGACGGTTCATTTCACCGCGTCGTTTTGTATACCCCGGACCGCGCCTCGACCATTAACGTTCGCTCCGGCTACTACGCTCCGGAGCATTGACTTCGGGCCTGGATCCCCAGGTCTCGATTCTGAGACCTGAGAGGCGCAAACTCCAACCAACGCTCCATTCCGAATTACTTCTTTCCACCAACCGGATACCCCTGCCAAACATATTCCAGCGCCTCAGGCAGCGTCTGTAACTTCGTCGCGTGGTCCACATGCCCTGCATTGCGCGCAAAAACAAACTGGTAGTGATACCCCTTGGCTGCCAGAACCGTGGCCATATTCTCGTTGGCAACCACCCAATCGTGCATATTATCGCCCATAACATTTGGATGGAAAAGATCTTTATCTCCCACTTCCATCCAGATGCGCAGCGGCTTCACCGGGCTATCCGGAATCAGGTGCTCATGAAACTCCCACGCGCCGTGCGGAGTCTCAGAGTTATACGGCCACTGCTGGTTTACATAAGTCCCGGAGTAAGTCAAAACACGATGATATAACTCCGGATGATACCATGCCATAATCAATGCGCACGAGCCGCCGGAACTGCCTCCCATGGTCGCCCGGCCATCGGGATTCCTGGTAAGTTTCACATGCGCCTGCTGCTCCACCAGCGGCAACACTTCCTTCTCCACAAACTCCGCATACTCGCCCGACATGGTGTCGTATTCCAGTCCCCGTTCGCTCCCCTGCGCGTCGCCGCTCCCGTTGCCGATCGAGATTGCGATCATTGCCGGCACGCGATGTTCGGCAATCAGATTATCCAGCGCCGTGAACAGCAACCTGTCCGGCCCGTCCGCCCCCACAATAAATGGCGCAGCCGTTCCCGCGACGTATTGTTTGGGCACATAAACCGCCACATGCCGCATGTACGGAGCCGGGTGGCTGGTAGTCACAATCAGCTTCGAGGGATCGGAAGGATCCGGCATGCCAAACGTACCCGGTTCGCGCGCAATCCCAGGATAGATCTTGCTGTCAGCCGAGCTCATGGTGAACTCATACACCGTTCCCTGAGGCACGCGAGGGTGAACCGTCATCTCCGGCATGGGATTGTGCGTCGGTCCAAGAATGAAGTTTCCATCCTCATTCGCCGGAGCATTCGCGCCGTCCGGCAACTCCTTCGCCGTGACGTAACCTGGTGTATTCGGATCGCGCGTAGGCGGCGCAGGCCGCGGCGGGCGTGGGGACACGGCGGGAGTCGGTGCCGTGGCCGCCGGCGTTGGGGGCGCCTGGGCCCTCAACGAGGCGTTTACTGCTCCCACGCCGACCATTATTCCTACCAAGGCTGCAATAACAACAAAGCGCTGCATTCGACTACTCCTTTTGGTGGGCTCTGCAATCATCGTTCCCGCCGTCGCAACAGTTTTCACGCCGGTCGCAAACAATTTAAAGCGAACTCGCCATTGTCAACCCAGTCGCGGAAATATACAACCGGCATGTCATCCGCGAAAGCCCCACATCCCCTCGGGAAAAGGTCTAAAATTGAATCCGGGGCTAAGGTCATCGAGCCACGCCCAATCCGGAATAAAGCCCGGTCCTGCACCACTTGGAGAATGACATGCCACTGATGAAAACGTCCAATCCCGCACTCGGCGAAAACACCTTCCGCAACCTGCAGGGAGCGGGCTACGCAGGCATCACCGACCTCACCAACCGCATGTCCATCAACGGCACCGTCAACAAGACCGGCATTCTGCTGCTTTGCGCCATCGCCACCGCGGCCTGGACCTGGCATCTTTTCCTTCAGTCCCGCGACTTCTCCAGTGTGGCGCCCCTCATGCTCGCCGGCGTCTTCGGCGGTTTTATCCTCGCCATGGTCACCGTCTTCAAAAAAGAGTGGTCCCCGGTCACCTCGCCCATCTACGCCTTGCTTGAAGGCCTGTTTCTCGGCGGCGTCTCGGCGGCCCTCGACCTTCGCTATCCGGGCATCGCCATACAGGCCGTCGGCCTCACATTCGGCACCCTCTTCGTTATGCTCTTTGCTTATCGCTCAGGACTTATCAAGGTAACTCAGAAATTGCGCATGGGGATTTTCGCGGCCACTGGCGGAATCTGTCTCTTTTACTTCGCGCAGATGATGCTCGGCTTCTTCGGCATTCGATTCGTCTCCATCAATGGCTCCGGCGTTATCGGCATCGGATTCAGCCTGCTCGTAGTAGCCATCGCCGCTCTCAACCTGGTCCTCGACTTCGACTTCATCGAGCGTGGCGTTCAATACGGCGCTCCCAAATACATGGAGTGGTACGGCGCTTTCGGCATCATGGTAACCCTGGTCTGGCTCTATCTTGAGATCCTGCGCCTGCTCTCCAAGTTGAACCGCAGAAACTAGGTCAGTACGCAAATCAAGATTGCAATCCGGAGCGCAGCGACGGGCACTATTCCCTATTCCCTAATCCCTATTCCCTGTCGTTACAGGTCTCTCCAGTTCGCCCCAAACCCCAAATCGGCCACCAGCGGAACGTCGAGTTTCACCACGCCTTCCATCTCCGCCCGCACCAGTTCAGCAACCTCTTGAGTCTCCTCCGCCGGCACCTCAAACAGCAATTCGTCATGCACCTGAAGCACCATTCGCGTCTTCAGCTCGCGCTCGCTCAGCGTGCGATCGATGGTGATCATGGCCAGCTTGATCAGGTCGGCCGCCGTGCCTTGCAGCGGTGTATTGATCGCCGTCCGCTCGGCAAATCCCCTCTGGTTCTGGTTGCGGCTTTCAATGTCCGGAATCGGTCTGACCCGCCCGAACAAAGTGCGAACTGAACCATCCTGCCGTGTCTTGGCTAACGTCTTCTCTATAAATGCTTTAACCCCTTCATAACGCGCAAAATATCGCTCGATATAAGCCCGCGCCTCCGCCTGTGGAATCCCCAGTTGCGCCGCCAACCCAAACGCCGAAATCCCGTAGACAATGCCAAAGTTCACCGCCTTCGCCCGCCCGCGCGTCTCCTTGTCCATAGTCTCGGCCGGCACGCCAA